>CACWID010000032.1 GCA_902760865.1 uncultured Bacteroidales bacterium
TAAAAGGAAAGAGCCCGGTGCAATACCGAACTCTTTACTCTTAAATCAATAATGTTTAACCCGTCCAACTTTTTGGGGTCACTTCAGATTAGAGGGGGTAGGGGGCGTTGATGCTACGGAAGGCTTTGTCGTGAGGATTTGGTGCTGCAGACGTGTTTGTCGGTAGCTTTTCATACTCCTCCGGCGCTACGCGCCACCTCCCCTATCTTAGGGGAGGAATTGATCATGCTCTCATGGCATCACTCCCAGCTGCAGTACAAAAAATGAGGCTGTGTCATAATTGCGACCTGGTAATATAACCGTGCTATCGCGCGGGAAATTAAACAAATATTTAAATTAAACAAATATTTAAATTAAAATGACGTTTTTCGGCCGTTAGGTTGACCAAAAAACACGGAGGAATAATCTTTATGGTGCTGCTATGCCCGGGCGCGGTATTGGGATGGGGTGAGGCCCAGGACGCGCTTGAAGGTGCGGGTGAAACTGCCCGGCTCGGTGAAACCGCATTGCATTGCCACATCGGCAATCTGCAGGCCGTTGTCAAGCAGGTTGCAGGCCCGCTGCATCTGTATCGCCTGGATATAGGACTTGGGCGCAACGCCGGTGGCATCCTGCAGGCGGCGGCGCAGGGTGGAGACACTCATCGCGAAGTGGTCTGCCATGTTCTCCAACCCGAAATCCCCCAGTTCCAGATGGTCGTTGACAAAATCGATCACGCGCGTCAGGAACTCATTCTCGGTGACACCGACGACCGTCGGGGCAGGCTCTTCGTCGGTCAACGCTTCTTCAACATCGCTGATGTCGGCCTGGTTGCTGACCATAGCCGCACGTGCCGCCTCGCTCTCGGCCTTCAATCGCTCAATCTCGAGCATCAGCTTGTTGATGTGCTGTTGCTGGCGGTGTCGCTGGCGCCTGATGACCCACCACGCTGCCGCTGCAAGCAACAGCAGCAGGGCGACGGCAATGATGCGGTCACGGGTGCGGGCGTTGCGCACCTGCTCGTTCTCCATCGTCAACTGGTCGTTGCCAAACTCGGCATTGAGGCGTGCCAGCGCCTCGGCCGACTCGCTGGAGTAGAGCGAGTCCTTGAGGAAGTTGAATCGGTTCAACTCGCTGCGGGCTCTGTCGGGGTTGCTCTCCCACAGGCTCAGGCACAGGCCGCGACGGGAATACATCTCGTTGACAGGGTCACCCATCTTGACCAGCAGGTCGGCAGCCTCGCGGAAGAAGGGGAACGCCTCGTCGTTGCGTTTTTGCCAGATCAGGCACGTGCCCAGGTGGTTGCTGGCAATGGCGAGCGAGTGCAGGTCGCCCTGCTCGCGCATCACCGGGATGGCCTCGCGCAGTGCCTTCTCGGCCTCCTCATAGCGCTTCAGCCCCATGAGGGCCGACGCCTTTTGGTCCAGGCGGTAGGCGGCAGGCAGGCTGCGTCCCAGCTTCTGCTCCAGGTCATAGGCTTGCTGGGCATAGTCGAGGGCTTTCTCCTCCTGGGTCAGTGAGTGGTATATCTCTGATGCCGTGCCCAGCAAGACGGCCTTGCGGGCAGGGTTCTTGGCCAGGTCGGCATGCTCGATGGCCTGAACGATAAGTTTTTCGGCTTCGTCGGCCTGATGGGCGGCCATATAGATGCCTGCCAGCGTGTTCATGCTCGACGAGATGCGGTCATGGTCGCCGCTGGCCATGTCGATGTTGAGGCATTGCTTGGCATAGGTGGCCGCATTCTTGAAGTCGCCCAGCCTGACGTAGATGCATCCTAGCAGGTTCAGGCAGTCGGCCTTGCTCTCGCTCGCGCCATGATAGAGCTTGAGGGCCTTGAGGCCGTAATCCTTGCCCTGATTGTAATCCTGCTGGTCATAGAACCACTCGCTGGCCCAGTACCACACCTGCTGGCGCACCGAGTCGGCAGGCACCTGGGGCGAGAAATGGATCTTCTCCTCGGTGAACTGCTCCCGGTCCAGCAGGGCAAAGAACTGGTTGGCGGCATCTACCGTCAGCGCGCTGTTATATTGATTAAGAGCCTTCTCAACGGCATCAGACTGAGCCAGAGAGGCATTCGAGCAGATTGTCAACAGAGCGACAAGAAGGATTATCTGTTTAATCATCGGTAATTTCATTTTCATCAATTGCCAACCATAGCAATCCAGGTTGACAAATTCAAATGGTGATGCAAATATACTGTTTTTTCCCAAAACATGGATGGCAATCACGACATTTTTTAGACAACAAACAAGCCAGCCGCAACAGCATGTAACTGTCACGGCTGACTCTATCAGTTGAAGTATGTCGCGCTCAAGAAAGGCAGATGCCTTCTCTGAACCCTAATCTCTAATCACCAAGCGAGCTTGCTCGCTTGGTCTTAGAACTCGGCGTTGTTCGGCGTGCGCGGGAAGGGGATGACGTCACGGATGTTGGCCATACCCGTCACGAACAGAATGAGGCGCTCGAAGCCCAGACCGAAGCCGCTGTGGGGCACGGTGCCGTAGCGACGGGTGTCGAGATACCACCACATGTCCTTCATGGGGATGCCGCGGCGCTCGATCTCGCTCATCAGCTTGTTGTAGTCGGCCTCGCGCTCGCTACCGCCGATGATCTCGCCGATCATGGGGAACAGCACGTCCATGGCGCGAACGGTCTTGCCGTCCTCGTTCTGCTTCATGTAGAAGGCCTTGATCTCACGCGGATAGTCGGTGAGGATGACAGGGCGCTTGAAGTGCTCCTCGACGAGGTAGCGCTCATGCTCGCTCTGCAGGTCCACACCCCAGTCCACGGGGAATTCAAACTTCTTCTTGGCAGCCTTCAGAATCTCGATGCCCTCGGTGTAGGTCAGGCGCACGAACGGCTCCTTCAAGACGCTGTGCAGGCGCTCGATGAGCGTGTTGTCATACATCTTGTTCAGGAACTCGAGGTCGTCCTGGCAGTGTTCCAGAGCGTAGTTCACACAATACTTGATGAACTCCTCGGCCAGGTCCATGTTGTCTGTGATGTCATAGAAGGCCATCTCGGGCTCAATCATCCAGAACTCGGCCAGGTGGCGCGGCGTGTTGCTGTTCTCGGCGCGGAAGGTGGGGCCGAAGGTGTAGATGGCACCCAGCGCGGTGGCGCCCAGCTCGCCCTCGAGCTGACCCGACACGGTCAGGCTCGTGGACTTGCCGAAGAAGTCCTTCGTGTAGTCGGTCTTGCCGTCCTCTGTCTTGGGCAGGTCGCCCAGGTCGAGCGTGGTCACCTGGAACATGTCACCGGCGCCCTCGCAATCACTGGCGGTGATCAGCGGGGTATGCAGGTAGAAGAAGCCCTTGTCGTTGAAGAACTTGTGGATGGCAAATGCCAGGTGGTGACGGATGCGGAACACGGCGCCGAAGGTGTTGGTGCGCATGCGCAGGTGAGCCTTGGTGCGCAGGAACTCCAGCGTGTGGCCTTTCTTCTGCATGGGATAGTCGTCGTCACAGGTGCCGTAGATCTCGATCGTCTGTGCCTGGACCTCCACGGTCTGGCCCTTGCCCTGAGACTGAACGAGCAGTCCCTCGACGTGCAGGCTGGCGCCCGTGGTGATGGGGCGCAGCTCCTCCTCGCTGAACTTCTCGAGGTCAACGACAATCTGCAGGTTGTTGATGGTCGAGCCGTCGTTCAGTGCGATAAACTGGACAAACTTGTTACCACGGCGGCTGCGTACCCAGCCCTTGACACACACCTGTTGACCCACCAATGCGGGATCAAAGATATCAACGATTTTTGTTCGTTTCAAAGCCATTTTTTGTTTTTTGTATTCAGATTTAAACACCGACACCATCTCTCGCTAAGCCGCTAAGTCGCTAAGGAAAATATATATTGTTGTCATTTTAAATAAAAACTTAGCGTCTTTGCGTCTTAGCGTGAGCCTTGGGAATCGGTTGTGTTGTTATGTTTATTCAAATGAGTTCTGTTTCAAGAAGTTCACCTCTTCCTGGGTCAGGTAGCGCCAGCGGCCGCGGGGCAGGTTCTTCTTGGTCAGACCGGCGAAATAGACGCGGTCGAGCTTCACCACATGATAGCCGAGTGCCTCAAAGATGCGGCGCACGATGCGGTTGCGGCCCGAGTGGATCTCGATACCGGCTTGCTTGCGGTCGGTGGGGGAGACGTAGCTCACGGCATCGGCGTGGATGGGACCGTCGTCGAGCTCAACGCCGTCGGCGATGTGCTGCATGTCCTCCTCGCTGATGGGCTTGTCGGTCCACACCTGATAGATTTTCTTCTTTACATACTGCGGATGGGCCAGCTTGGCTGCCAGGTCACCGTCGTTGGTGAGCAGCAGCACACCGGTGGTGTTGCGGTCCAGTCGTCCCACGGGGTAGATGCGCTCCTCGCAGGCACCCTTCACGAGGTCCATGACGGTCTTGCGGCCGTTGGGATCGTCGCTGGTGGTGACGCAGTCCTTGGGTTTGTTCAGCAAGATGTAGCACTTCTTCTCGGTGGTTACGATCTCGCCGTTATACTCTACGATGTCCTTGGGGGTAATCTTCATGCCGAGTTCGGTAACTACCTCGCCATTGACCTTGATCAGGCCCTTCTGGATGTATTCATCAGCCACACGGCGCGAGCAGATGCCGGCGTTGGCCATGAACTTGTTCAGGCGTACCTCCATGTTGGGATCGATAGCTGGCTCCTCATAGATGACGCGTTGGGGCTTGGGTGTGAAGCGCATCTGGGGCTTGGGACCCTTGCGCTGGGGACGCTGCTGGTAACCGCCCTGCTGGCGCTGCTGGTAGCCGCCCTGCTGGCGCTGCTGGTAGCCGCCCTGCTGGCGCTGCTGGTAGCCACCCTGCTGGCGCTGCTGGTAACCACCCTGCTGACGGGGCTGATAACCGCCCTGCTGACGGGGCTGATAACCGCCCTGCTGACGGGGCTGGTAACCGCCCTGCTGACGGGGCTGGTAGCCACCCTGGCGCTGCTGATAGCCGCCCTGGCGCTGCTGGTAACCGCCCTGACGGGGCTGGTAGCCACCCTGGCGGGGCTGATAACCGCCCTGACGGGGCTGGTAGCCCTGCTGTTCGGGATTGTTGGGTGTGCCTTCGGCATTAGTGTCTGTTGCATCGCCGCTAGCCTGGGGCTGCTGATAGCGCTGCTGATATCCACCCTGATGCTGATAGCCGCCCTGACGCTGATAGCCCTGACGCTGATAGCCCTGACGCTGATAACCGCCCTGGCGCTGGTAGCCCTGGCGCTGATAACCCTGGCGCTGGTAGCCCTGACGCTGATAACCTTCGTTGTCGTGTTGCTGATAACCTCCCTCGGGGGCAGATGTGTCTTCTCCCTGATTAGGCTCATGCGAGCCGCCATATTCTACTTTTTCATAGCGGCCATGCTCCATGTTCTCATCAAGATTCGCATTGGTCTCGCCGATTCTCGGTCTTTTCGGCTTTTTCTGATTCTCTTCCATCTTTCTAAAATCGTTTGTTTAGTGTTTAATAAATTACTGACAGTAAGTAGATAATAATGTTTAGAGGCCTCGCGGCCGGTACCAATATAGCATAACAATTGTTATCTTGTTGTTGTCGTTTAGTTCTCATTCTCTTGATGACAATTGCACATTAATCAATAACGTGGCACTTGTCTATTTTAGGGTATATCTTGTCTGCATTTAATGATTTTTAGCACTGTTCCATCGTGTGCACCTCTTTTAAATGGTAGACTCGTCATCTCTGTGGTGGGCAGTGAGGGATTCGAACCCCCGACCCTCTGCTTGTAAGGCAGATGCTCTGAACCAACTGCGCTAACTGCCCGCGCTCTTGTAAGGCTCTCTTCTCGAGTATTGCACTGCAAAATTACGCTAAACTTTCCGATTGCACAAAAAAATAAGAAAAATTATTAGAATGCCTATTCTTTTTCACAGGATATCAATAGCTTGACGTCATTGCCAATGCGCATTCCCGTAGAGGCTGTGTCATCATTGCAACTCGATAAAATAACCGTGCTATCGCACGGGAAATTAAACAAATTTTTAAATTAAAATTGATAATTTATTCATATTAATAAAAATTTTATAATTAATTTAATTTCCCGCCCGCAGGGCGATTATAGTTCTAGCCGTTGAATGATGGCACAGCCTCCCGAATGCGGAAGCCCAATGCTGTGTGTCGGCCCCCATTTTCGTAGGAATAGAGATAAAAAGTTGAGACGCAAAAATTTTGCGTCTCAACTGGAATAACAAAAAAGCTAATTTTAACCTATAAATGCAGCTTCGCGCCTTAACGCGAGGCTCTCTGATGATTACAGGTTGGGGTTGATCTTGTTCCACTCGCTGATGGGAGGAACGATGCCCAGGTCAACCAGCTCGTCGCGCATCTTGCACAGGTGCTCATAGCTGGCATCGAGCTTCTCGTTCTCGCTGGGCAGACCCTGCGGAACCTTGTAGCTGGCGCCGTTCTCGTCGAGCGTGGTGTCCATCGCCATCATGATGTGGTTGTACTTGTCGTTGCAAACGTAGGTGCCAACGGGGAAGCGGAACTTCTCGCCGCCCATGGCTGCACGGATCATCTCTACCGACAGGTAAGCGGGGCTCTGGAACGAGCTGCGGCCACGCAGCTTGATGATCTGGGCGCCACCCTTGGTGACGTCAACCTTCATCTGCTCCCACTCCTCGGCGGGGAACTCGGGGGTGCCGACGATGTCAGTCAGCTTGCGGCCGTCGATCTCGACGTGGCTGCCGAACACGGCCATCTGCTCACCGTGACCACCATAGGTAGCACAGCCGGTGATTTCGCTCTGCATCACACCGAACTTCTTGGCCAGCGCGCTCTGCAGGCGAGTGGTGTCGAGAGCTGCGAGGGTGGTTACCTGGCAGGGCTTCAAGCCGCTGTACAGCAGGGTTACCAGACCCGTCAGGTCGGCGGGGTTGAAGATGATGACTACGTGCTTCACGTCGGGGCAGTAGCGCTTGATGTCCTTGCCCAGGCCCTCAGCGATCTCGCAGTTACCCTTCAGCAGGTCCTCGCGGGTCATGCCCTCCTTGCGGGGTGCACCACCGCTCGAGATGATATATTTTGCGTTGGTGAATGCTTCCTTGGCATCGGTGGTGGCAGTGATCTTCACGTCACCGAATCCGCTCTGGCGCATCTCCTCGGCCACACCTTCGGGCGAGAACACGTCATAGAGGCAAATGTCTGTTGTCAGGCCCATCATCAGGGCGCTCTGTACCATGTTTGAACCGATCATGCCGGCGGCGCCGACGATGACCAATTTGTCGTTAGTTAATGCCATGATTTTATCTCTTTAAAAATTAATGCAAATTGTTATTTTGAAATTTTACCACCGCAAAGGTAGTCATTTCTGCAGAATGTTGCAAGCAATTTGAAAGTTTGTAAAGATTAAATATTGTGAAACAGGTATATTTGTCTTGCAATTTGCACATTTCGAGGATAGACCTTACCTTTGCACCACGCTACTAGAAACTGAACAATATGATTGAATCGATAACGCAATATTTCAGCGATTTCACCTGGGTCAAGGCCATCGACATGGCGGGCTTGGTGCTGGGACTCATTTACCTGTACCTCGAGTTCAAGGCCAGCATCTGGCTGTGGCTCGTGAGTGTCATCATGCCCATCGTACACGGTTACCTCTATTGGGAACGGGGCCTGTATGCCGACTTCGGCATGGAGGTCTATTACGTCCTCGCCGCCATCTACGGCTACGCCATGTGGCGCTGGTCCAGGGCTCGTACGGCGGCGACTCATAATCTTGCGTCTCCCGAGCAGGAACGCCCCATCACCCGCTTCCCCCTGCGGCGAGTGCTGCCCGTTGCGCTCATCGGCCTGGCGCTGTGGGCTGTCATCTACTGGGTTCTCATCACTTGGACCGACAGCAGCGTCCCCTTGTGTGACAGCTTCACCACCGCCCTGAGCATGGTCGCCCTGTGGGCTTTAGCCCAGAAGTATGCCGAGCAGTGGCTCCTGTGGCTCGTCGTCGATGCCGTCTGCACCGTCCTCTACATCTACAAGCAGATACCCTTCACTGCCTGCCTCTACGCCTTCTATACCGTCATGGCCGTCCTAGGCTACCGCCAGTGGCTCAAGAAAATCCCAACATAGGCCACGCCCTCACGCTAAGGCGCGAAGCCGCTAAGGTTTTTTAAAAAACAACTGAATCGTCTGAATTTTCTGAGGGCATCCGCGTTAATTTAAAAACTACGAATTACGCTAATTGAACTAATTTAGCATCCGCACTCGTATTTTTCCGAATTTCACGAATGGCATCCGCATCCTTGGCCTCACGCTAAGGCGCTAAGGTTTATTAATATTGCTGGTCATTTTATTGATTTCTTGCGAGACATTGCGAGCCATCGGTGAATGTCTTCGCGCCTTAGCGTGGGGCTGTATATGTATTAATGTTCTTTTTTGACCGATATCAGTAGAAATCAGGCAGATTTTTACTACCTTTGTCGCGACTATTAACATTAACCACTCAAAACACTACTAAATGAGATTACTTCTAGCATTTGCTGCCATCCTGTTGACGGCAACACAGGCTTTCACTGCCAACGTCGATGAAGCGACTGCACGAGCCCAGGCGCAACGTTTCCTGAATACCTTGTCTGCCCAGGGCAGAATGACTGCTCCCGCCCAGGGAGACCTCAAGATCGCCCATATCGAGAGAAATACGGTAAATCCGGCTGTCCCTGTCTATTACGTCTTTAACTCCAAGCAGGGTTTCGTCATCGTGTCAGGCGAAGACCGTGCCCAGACGATTCTGGCCCATGGTGACCGTCCTCTGGATGTGATCCGTATGCCCGAGAACATGAAGTACTGGCTGAGTACCTACAAGCGACAACTCGAATTTCTGCAGGCCCATCCCGGTCTGGCCGTTGAGAGCCCGAAATTCAGCAGGAATTCCAAGTTGGCGTCTTTGGTCGCTCCGTTGCTCACTGCCGAATGGGACCAGGATGAGCCATACTACAACCATTGTCCCGTCTATGAGGGCACTCATTGCCTGACGGGCTGCCCCGCCACGTCGCTGTCGATGGTGTTCTACTACTGGAAGTATCCTAAGAATCCCACGCCCGAGGTTCCCGCCTATATTTCGTCGAGCATCAACACCCAAGTGCCGGCATTGCCCTCCATCACGTTTGACTGGGACAATATGCTGGACAAGTACACTGGCACATACAACAATGCCCAGGCCGAAGCCGTCGCATGGCTCATGCGCTACGTCGGCCAGGTAGAACACATGGATTACAACATCGGGGAGAGTGGAGCCCAGGCCCAAGACATCCTGCGTGCCGTGAAATTCTTCGGCTATGACGATGATGCCGAGGTTGTCTATAAGGCGATAGCCGACAACTTTGGTCACGAGACCCCATACTACACCGATGAAGAGTGGGCAGAGTTGCTCCAGACCGAATTGAGCGAGGGGCGTCCCTTGGTCTATTGTGCCTATGATTACGACAGCTGGACAGGCTGGGCGGGCCATGCCTTCAACGTGGATGGCTATAATACTGCCGACAACACTTATCACGTCAATTGGGGTTGGAGCGGCAACGGTAATGGAGACTTTGCGCTGAATGCCTTCTACTCCGGTGACTTGACTTTCAATGTGGAACAGGCGATTATCAAGGGCCTGCAGCCCCCCATCACCACCCCCACAATCAGGGCCATTCCTGAACGATTGGACCTGACGGCCTATGCCGAGCAGACAACGACCGCTTCCTTTACCGTCAAGGGTAAGTCCCTCACGGGAGATGTATCGCTGACGCTCAACGACGAGAACGGCGTCTTCTCGTTGGATGCCACCAGCTTCACTCCCGAGGAGATTGAGGAGGCCCACGAGGTCATCGTGACCTACTCTCCCCAGTTCAGCGGCAACCATGAGGCGACTGTGACCCTGAGCAGCCCTGGGGCCGAGGATGTCGTCATCACCCTGCATGGCGTCTCCACGCTGGAGACCTATGCTCCCGTTATGCTGCCCGCCGACAGTGCCTATATCAGCCTGACCTCGTTCCGTGCCGATTGGACCGACCTGACCGCAGCCAAGTATGTGGACAGCTACACGCTTGAGGTCAATACCAAGCCTGGCACTGCCCTGATTGACCAGGCCGACTGGACCGATATTGTCGAGAACACCACCAACTATGCCAGCAATCCCGACTTCCTGATGCCTGAGGGCTGGACTTTTGAGGGCTCGGCCATCTGGTGTGAGGATGCAAGCATCTCGATCAATAACCGCAGTTCGTTGATTACACCGGTCTATGATCTGGCGGGTTATGAGAAGGTGACCGTGGTGATTACGGCCAAGTCGATTTCCAAGACCAGCAGTTCGCGATTCACCGTCTCGACAAGCAAGGCCAGCCGTGAGATCACCTGTCCCGGCGGAACGGAATTCAAGACCTATGTTGTAGAACTCAGTTGCGAGGAGATGGACCAGATTACCTTTGCCGGCAAGAGCAACTATCCCCAGTTCCAGAAAATCTTGATCTATGCCGGAGAACTTGATGAGACAAGCCTGCGCGCCGTTGCCGAGCAAGACGACCCCAACAGCCGTATTGTCACAGGCCTCACCGCCAAGAACTACACCGTCACCGATCTTACACCTGGCGACACGTTCTTCTACAGGGTCAAGGCCCATTATGTTGACGGCACGACCAGCGACTGGAGCAAGAGCGAGAAGGTGACGCTGTTCGAGAACAGCCATGACTTTGACTTGGGCGATGTGAACCATGACGGTGCATTAACCATCGGCGACGTCACCGCACTGATCAACCGTCTGCTCTCCGGCGCAGGGGGCTGCGACATCTGCTGCGACGTGAATGGCAACGACCGCATTGACATCGGCGACGTCACCACACTGGTCAATATCCTGCTCCAAGGCCATCATTGATCAAAAGCGATAAGCAACAAATTCAATAATAGGTAGAAAACAATAAATACAAGAAATACAATTTGTTGTCAATCAGCATTTTGTATTTGATGTATTTATTGTTTTCTTTTTATCTATGCGCGAATGCCAATTCGTGAAATTTGATATAATCTGTAGGCGGATGCTATTCGTATAATTCGCGTAATTCGTAGTTTTTAAGAAGAACGCGGATGCCCTCAGAATATTCAGACTTTTCAGTTGTTGTCTTGAAAGTCAGTTGTTGTCGTTCAAAGTTGGTTGGAGGCCGCGGACTCGCTGGATGTAGTCGTAGAGCCGTTTGTAGAAGGGGTGGCGCGCCAGGGTGGGGGCGTCGCCCAGGATAAATAGTTTCATGCGGGCGCGCGTGATTGCGACGTTCATGCGCCGCAGGTCGCGCAGGAAGCCGATTTGTCCGATTTCGTTCGACCTCACCAGCGAAATGATGATCACATCGCGCTCCTGGCCCTGGAACCCATCGACGGTATTGATCGAAATCAGGTGACGGTAGGGCTTGAAGAAGGGGCGTTTCTTGAGCAGCCGCTTCAGGTACTGGACCTGGGCGCGATAGGGCGAAATGATGCCGATGTCGATGCGGTCGTCCAGCACGCGCTGCTTGCCGATGCGTTGCAGGTAAATCTGCAGCAGGCTCAGGGTGAGGATGGCCTCTCCCTTGTTGACGCGGCCGAATGATTCCCCGATGAACTGTTCCCTGAAGTCGTGTCGCTCGTCCTCGCCCAGGTTGATGGTCGAGGTGTCGAACCACAGGATGGGGGCATCGCCCTCGTGGATGAGGCAGTGGGCCACCTCGGGCGCCGAGCGCATCTGTCCTTGGTAGAAGTAGTCCGAGCTGAACTGCATGATCTCGTCGTTCATGCGGTACTGCACCTGCAGCAGCGAGACACACTCGGGCTTGTTCTTGACGATGCGTTCCATGAGGGTCGTGCCCAGACCGCCCTTCAAAGCCTCAAGGCTCTTGACGGTGGGCGGCAACTGGCAGTGGTCACCAGCGAAGATGACGCGGCTGGCGCGGCGGATGGGTATCCAGCAGGCCGCCTCGAGCGCCTGGGCCGCCTCGTCGATAAAGAGGGTGCTGAATTTCTTGCCGTCGAGCAGTTTGTTTCCCGCACCCACCAGCGTTGAGGCGATGACGCGCACCTGGCCGAAAATGTCGTTGTTGATGCGCACCTCGAGCTCGACGGCCAGTTCCTTGAGGCGGTCGAGCTTCTGGTGGAAGCGTTCGCCCGACTCACGTCGGCGTCGCCGCATCTCGCGGATGTTGCGCCGCAGCTGCCACAGCTTGGGGTAGTCAGGGTGGTCGGCAAAGCGGTGCTCATAGGTGAAACTCAGCATTTTGTCATTGACGCGTGTGGGATTGCCGATGCGCAGTACGGGCACACCGCAATCCACGAGTTTCTCGCTGATCCAATCGACGGCGGTATTGCTCTGGGCACACACGAGCACCTGCGTCTCGCGCATGAGCGTCTCGTTGATGGCCTCGACCAGCGTCGTTGTCTTGCCCGTGCCGGGTGGGCCGTGCAGCACGCGCACGTCCTTGGCTCGCAACACATCGTTGACGGCGCGCTCCTGGCTCGCATTCAGCCACGGAAAACGCATGGCGTCAAAAGAGAATGTTGCTGCGGGTTGGTGGGAGTAGAACAGGTCGCGCAGGTAGGCCAGGCGGTTGCCCTTGGCCTTGATGACGCGCTCCAGGGCGTCAAACATCATGCGGTAGCTCGTCTCGTCAAAGAACAACTGCACGCCAACGGGCTGCTGCGCGTTCTGCAGTTCCAGCGCGTGGCCCTCGGGGATGGCGGCCACCATGCGGTTGCCGTCAACATACGATACGCTGCCCGTGAAGCTGAAGTAGTGGATTCCGGTCGCCTGCTTGAGATCGCCTGCCGGCGCCTCGGCACTGAAGAACACAATCGGCCTGCCGTACTCGAAGTTGTGGTCGATCTCCTCGTCGCCCTGGCGGGTCACCTCGATGCAGTACTGGTTCAGGGAGTTGTAATAGGCGCGGCCGATCTTGAGCGGGAACCAGGCGTCGCCACGTGTCACCTTGCGCGCCAGCCCGATGTTCTCGGTCATCTGGCGATAGGCCTCCTTCTCCTCCTGGTATTCCACCCGGAGCAGTTCCCGCTGCTGTTGCAGCAGCACTATGGCCGACGCATGACTCATATACTCGTGACTTTCCAGCCACAAAGGTACAATATATTTTTGGCATCACGCTGAAACAATTGATACCGGTTGAAATATCCTTATTCTATAAGTGATAAAATCAGAAAAATATTGAAAAATTTCTTGCACAAAAGAAATTTTGCTATATTTGCACAAAAATTTCTTTTATACAAGATAAAGCTATGAAGACAATCATTCGCCAAACCTATATCGATAAGATAGAGAAATACTTGGGCAAGGAGACCATTGTGGTCATCGTTGGCCAGCGACGTGTAGGCAAGAGTTACATGTTGCGTCAACTGCTGGAACTGAAATCCAAGGACTCGGCTAACAATGTCATCTACATAGATAAAGAAAAAAGGCAGTTTGATGCAATCCAGACCTATCAGGACTTGAATGCCTACATCGAAGAGCATTTTGACAGAGCAAAACACAATTATATCCTGATTGATGAGGTACAGGATATCAAGGAGTTTGAACGCAGCATTCGCAGTTACCGCACCGAACCCAATACGGATGTTATCATTACAGGTTCTAACGCACGCATGTTGAGTAGCGATTTGAGCACCATGATAGGTGGCCGCTACAAGGAAATCCATATTTTGCCATTGAGCTATGAGGAATTCCTGATGTTTCACGCCCTGCCCGATAACGACGAATCGTTGGGTAAGTACATTTCATTTGGTGGACTTCCAGGACTTGTCGTGTTGGGCTTGGATGAAGAAATCGCGCGCGACTATCAAATGGGTATTTATAACACGGTGTTGCTCAAAGATGTGATAATGCGTAATCAGATCCGGAATGTGCCATTTCTTGAAGATCTTGTGCGATATTTGGCCGACAATTCAGGTAAATTGATTTCAGCCAACAACATTTCCAAGTTTATGAAGTCGCTAGGCCTCACGATAACTCCCACGCTCGTAATTAATTATCTCTCTTTTCTGTGCGCTTCTTATATCGTTAGTGAAGTCAAACGGTTTGATGTTCATGGCAAAAAACTGTTCGAGAGTAATGGCAAGTACTATTTTAAGGATCATGGCCTGCGCAATGCCATCGCTGGAGGAGAACGTGAGGGCGATATAGAAAAAGTGCTGGAAACAGTTGTCTATCAGCACCTCATTCGCTTGGGGTACACCGTGCATGTGGGGCAACTCAAGGCGGGCGAGATTGACTTCGTTTGCAGCAGGATTGACGGCTCACGGGCATACGTTCAAGTAGCCTATCTTATTGCCGATGACACCACCTACCAGCGGGAGTTTGGCAACCTTAAGGCCATTAAGGACAATTATCCCAAGTACGTGATTTCGATGTCACCGTTGGTCAATCGCAGCGACGATAATGGCATCACACACTTGCACCTGCGCCGCTTCCTTACACAGGGCTTGCAATAATCACAGCAATAAAAAGGGGATACTGCGCTATTTCCTCTCTACGGGACTAGGGCTTACTCATTGCCGGTTGTCGAGGAGCCAGCGCATCAGGTCGAGGCTCAGGGCCACGTCGCCCTGGTGGATATACTTGTCGCGACCGGTTTCAAGCTCATGCAGCATGGCCTCGGCCTTAGGACGGTCGTTCTCGAGTGCAAGGGCAACGGCCATTTTGGTCAGCTGCTTGTCGCTCTGGGTCGAGGCGTGGCGCTCGACATGCTTGGCAACCTTGTCGCTGTAATGCTGGCGCGCTTCGTCGTCACGCCCCATGGCGATGCACACCTGGGTCATCATGTTTTCCACTTCCAGCTGGTAGAGCTCCATATACTCATCACTGTGTTCGTGGGCTTCGGTCAGCAGTCGGTGGGCCTCTTCCCACTGGTGGACAGCTATCATCCTCGTTGCTGCCATCAGCGCGGCACCCACGTGCATACTGTTGACCCAATCGATAGGCTGGGGTAGCGCAAAGATATGCTCGGGCATCTCGTCATAGGGCACTCCCTCCTGGTTGAGTGCATTGAACTCGAGGATGTTGCAGAAGAACTGTTTCCCGGGGATGTCCTTCTCCAGTTGCAGCAGGTTGAGGCCGTCGGTGGCGACACCGCCCATTTTCAAGGGGATGCCGTTCCCCACTCCGATAAAGAGGCCAAAGATAATCATTATCACCAGCAGCTCGTCCAGCCAAGTGGGCAGGTCAAAGGCCCACAGCAGCAGGGCAGAAATCACGACGATGAGCAAATTGGCCAGCACACCGCCGGCATTGTACCAGCGCGTGTCAATCTGGTCGACGGGGCGGTCGGGTGGGGCCATCAGGCACTGGCCGCCAGTGCCCGCCAACTCATAGTTGCCCCAATGCAGGCGTCCGTTCCTGCGGATGATCGTCCAGTTCAGGAATCTGAACGACACGAAGCGGTAGCCCGTCAGCAGTCCCGCCACCAGGTGGCCGCCCTCGTGCAGAACAACGTTGAGGATGAAGGCGATCAAGACTGCAACCAGCATCCAGGCAATCTCCAGCACGTCTTGCAGTGAAAACTTGCCGAATATCGTTTTTGCCACCGTCCAGATCGATTCGCCGTCGATGAGCGCAATAATGGGGATGACAATAATCAAGCCGAAACAGGCACCGACGAGCATTCCCCTGATGAGTCTCAATATGGTTTTCATACTTTCAATGATTCTTTATTGTATTACTGCCACAAATTTAGAAATAATTCCCGATTTATAGCTCCGCCGAGATAAAGAGAATGCTTTTTTAAGTCATATAATAAACATAAATGTCCACGAATAGCCATGAATATTATTTATGGTCATTAGTGTGAAAAAAAACATGAATGCCCACGAATAGCCATGAATATTTAATTAATGGTCATTCATGGTCATTCATGTTAGAAACCTTGTACCGGTAGTATGAAATAGGGTGCTGGATAGCATTGTCTTTCTTGTATTTCTTGTTTTCAAAAAAATGAGCACGAATTCAAAAACTAATGCTTAAATCCTAAAACCTAAAGCCTTTTTTATTACCTTTGCCTATTCAAACCAAACGACCTCTATGAATAAAACCGAGAAACAGATTGCTGCGGCTGCCGGGCGCTTTGCCAAGCGCTGGTCAAGTCTCACTGCGACAACGACCGCGCCGTCATGGCCGCCTACGGCTTCTCGCCCAACATGCCCGAGCCCGAAATCGTATCAAAGCTTTTCACTCTCTACAACCAATTCACCAACCCACAATAATAGACAACAATAAAATCCAAGAAATACAAAACAATTATGGACAAACGTTATCAATTTTTCATTAGTTCCACTTATAGCGATTTAGTGGAAGAAAGAGAAAAGGTTATGCGTGCTGTGTTGGAACTCAATTATTTCCCTGCTGGTATGGAACAGTTCCCTGCAGTTGGTATTGCACCTATTGAATTAATAAAAAATGTCTTGATTAATTGTGATTACTACATCCTAATCATTGGTGCTCGCTATGGTAGTATTGGCAAAAAAGGAATCAGTTTTACAGAAGAAGAATATGATTTTGCTGTTTCGAAAAAGATTCCAGTGATAGCATTTCTTCATGGTGATCCAAAGACCATACCATCTGGTAAAACTGATGAAGATAATGAAAAGCGAGAAAAACTTCTAAAGTTTAGAAAAAAGGTTGAAGAAGGTGGTCAAACCGTTAAGTACTGGAATAATCCTGATGACTTAAAAGCAAAAGTTTTGTCAAGTATTCCGAAAGCAATAGAATTTCAACCCAGAACAGGTTGGGTAAGAACCGATGAAGTAATGAGTGGTTCTTCACCAAAAGAGAGTGAACTGTTAATGAAAGAGTTGAATGATCTTAGGTCTTTTAAACAAAAGCATGAAAATGATGCTGATCTAGAACAGTCTCTAAAAGACGCTCAAAAAAGGATTGAACAACTTGAAAAACAGATTAAAGACAAACCCAGTATTCATGTAAATCAAGATTCAGTGATTATATCTGCTCAACAGGATAATCATCTTCCAGATTTTTGGCGAGAAGAACACTCAGCAAAAGCAACACTATATTTTGAGTGTAATTCGAAACAATTTGATTTGATGACTAAAGTAGCTTTTTCTAATTACGAATGGTTTAAATACATTGCAATTACTATCAAAAAATATAATAATTCCATTTATCTCAAAGAACTTCAACAAGAGTTGGGTAATATAGTTTTAGAAGATAACGTTATATTTGAATCATTATATAAGCGTGCAACTAAACTAGCTAAGTTAAGTACACCATTCAATGAGAAAAATGCTAATGAGATTGAACCAATACTTGATTATTTAGCAATCAACACTGATGAACTCTTATCATCACTAAGAGAATTTATTAATAGTAATCCTTATTCCACAAAGCTTACAGATGAGGGAGAAATCTTTTTTGCAGAACACTGTTTAGATGATGAATAGTGTTCACTACATGAGAAAAAACAATGACTCTTAAACATATTATGAGGATGGGTGCTGTATGATCCCTGTCCTTATTTTTGGATTGTTAGAGTTGGGGGATACTTAGAATTCTTTGAAGCAATCAGTCAATATTGGGAAAATCTTGTAGCTATAGCCAACTGTATCCAGACAAACATTGCTTTTTGACATGGGCGGACATCCACTTATGGCTTATCTTTGCAAAACACAAAGGGAGCAGTTTCACGCATCTGTTTGTTGTTTACATACAATTGATGTTTAATCAGTTGTTTTTTTAATGGTTTAACAGCAAGAAGCACTCTACTTTTAACAGTATTTTAACATTCCCCCCCCGAAATTTTTTCAACAAAAACGCCCCATTCACCACCCAATTTCAGTAGCACCAGTGACCGCCCTCGAGTGCCGATGCCCATAGTATTATTTGTATTTCTTGTCTTCCTTTATATAAGCGCGGATGCCCTTCGTGTAATTCGCTTAATTCGCCGTCAAAAAACGAACGAGGATGCCCATAGTGTTTCTTGTATTTATTGTTTTCATTTTTAAAATGTTGCCCAACTTGTGTGAGTTGTTTTGAGAATTCTTTGTATCTTTGCAGTTTGAATTGTTGTACTGTTGTAGGGTACAACGCAAACACTTAATTATCAATAACTTAATATGATTAACATCAAGTTTCCTGACGGCAATGTACGCCAATACGAGGATGGAGTAACCCCTCTGGACATTGCCAAGAGCATTAGCGAAGGCTTTGCACGCAACGTGCTGGCCGCATCATTAAACGACGAGGAATGGGATATCTCACGCCCCATTTGTATGGATGGCGATATCAAGTTCTTCAAGTGGGAGGACGCCGAGGGCAAGCACGCCTTCTGGCACACGTCGGCACACCTGCTGGCCGAGGCCCTGCAGGAACTGTACCCCGGTGTACAGTTCGGTATCGGCCCGGCAGTAGAGAACGGTTTCTACTATGACATCGACACCGGCGGCAACCCCTTGACCGACGCAGACTTCGCCAAGATTGAGAAGAAGATGACTGAACTCGCCCAGAAGAACGAGGACGTGGTCCGTGCCGACATCAGCAAGGCCGACGCCTTGAAGTTCTTCGGCGACAAGGGCCAGACCCTGAAGTGCGAGCTCATCAATGACCTGGAAGACGGTCACATCACTACTTATACCCAGGGCAACTTCACCGACCTGTGCCGTGGCCCGCACATCCCCTCGACAGGCGCCATCAAGGCCATCAAGGTGATGTCGCTCGCCGGCGCCTACTGGCGCGGTGACGAGACCCGCCCGCAATTGACCCGCGTCTATGGCATCACCTTCCCCAAGAAGAAGATGCTCGAGGAGTACCTTGTGCTGCTCGAGGAGGCCAAGAAGCGCGACCACCGCAAGATCGGCAAGGAGATGGAGCTCTTTGCCTTCTCGCCCAATGTGGGCCAGGGTCTGCCCCTGTGGCTCCCGAAGGGTGCCGCCCTGCGCAACCGCCTGCAGGACATGCTGGCCAAGATCCAGAAGCGCTACGGCTACCAGCAGGTCATCACGCCGCACATCGGCAACAAGATGCTCTATGTGACCAGCGGCCACTATGCAAAGTATGGTAAGGACTCGTTCCGTCCCATCACGACTCCCGAGGAGGGTGAGGAGTACATGCTCAAGCCCATGAACTGCCCCCACCACTGCGAGATCTACAAGACGGCTCCCCGCAGTTACCGTGACCTGCCCATCCGCTATGCCGAGTTCGGTACCGTTTACCGTTACGAGCAGAGTGGTGAGCTCCACGGCCTGACCCGCGTGCGCAGCTTCACCCAGGATGACGCCCACCTGTTCTGCACCCCCGACCAGCTGAAGCAGGAGTTCCTCGGTGTGATGGACATCATCTCGTTCATCTTCAAGGTGTTCGGCTTCAACTACGAGGCCCAGATCTCACTGCGTGACCCCAACAACAAGGAGAAATACGTCGGCAGTGACGAGGTTTGGGAGAAGGCCGAGCGTGCCATCGTCGAGGCCTGTGAGGAGAAGGGTCTGGTGGCCAAGCAGGTGACCGGTGAGGCCGCCTTCTACGGTCCCAAGCTCGACTTCATGGTCAAGGACGCCCTGGGCCGCCGCTGGCAGCTGGGTACCATCCAGGTGGACTACAACCTGCCCGAGCGCTTCCAGCTCGAGTACACCGGTGCCGACAACCAGAAGCACCGTCCCGTGATGATCCACCGCGCCCCCTTCGGCTCGCTGGAGCGCTTCGTGGCCGTGCTGCTTGAGCACACCGCCGGCAAGCTGCCGCTGTGGCTCGTGCCCGACCAGTGCGTCGTGCTGCCCATCAGCGAGAAGTTCAACGACTATGCCCACCACGTGGCCGAGGAGCTGAACAAACTCGACGTGCGCGCCATCGTCGATGACCGCAACGAGAAAATCGGTCGAAAGATCCGTGATAACGAGCTCAAACGCATCCCCTATCTCCTCATTGTCGGTGAAAAAGAAGCCAGCTGTGAAGAAATTTCTGTAAGAAAACAGGGCGAAGGTGATCAAGGTTCGAAAAAAATTACTACCTTTGCGGCCGAAATTAATCGCGAAGTGGCCGAAATGACCAACTTTTAAGCCATTTCCGTGGGGTGAAAACCACATGGAAGTGCTTGATTTTCACGATAATAACAACAATTGTACAACTGCTGAATGAACAAAAAACCGTATCGTCCCGGGCCAAAGCGCCCGAGCAATGCCACCAGGCCTAAGGGCCGTAATCGCCAGATGGGCGGCAAAAATGACAAAGACACCAACGCCATCAACGATGAAATTCGTGCTAGCGAGGTGCGCCTGGTGGGTGACAACGTGGAGCAGGGCATCTATCCCATCGATCAGGCCCTGAAAATCGCAGAGGGACTGGAACTCGACCTGATTCTCATCGCCCCTCAAGCCGAGCCTCCCGTGTGCCGCGTGATGGACTACCAGAAGTTCAAGTTCCAACAGCGCAAGCACGCCAAGGAACAGAAGGCCAAGTCCACCAAACTCGTGGTCAAGGAAATACGTTTCGGACCACAGACCGACGAGCATGACTACAACTTCAAGCTGAAGCATGCCATCGGGTTCCTCAAGGAGGGTGCCAAGGTGAAGAGCTACGTCTTCTTCAAGGGACGCTCCATCCTGTTCAAGGAACAGGGCGAGGTACTGTTGCTCAGGTTTGCCAACGACCTGGAGGAATATGGCAAGCTCGACCAGATGCCGGTGCTCGAGGGAAAGCGCATGACCATCATGATCTCGCCCAAGAAGCCCGGTAGCAAGAAGAAAGACGCTCAGGCCGCCGACGATGCGCCTCAGCAGGACAAAAACGACAACACTCCCGCCGAGGAGTAAACAACAACTGAGAAAGAAGAGCATCAGGCTTGGTAAGTGCCTGGTCTCGATTAATTAATAACATTTTTTAAACTAAAACAAAATGCCAAAAGTTAAAACGAATTCCGCTGCCAAGAAAAGGTTCACCTTTACAGGCACCGGAAAGATTAAAAGAAGACATGCTTACAAGAGTCACATCCTGACCAAGAAGAGCAAGAAGCGTAAACGTAACCTGGGTAAGATGAGCATCGTTGACAATGCCAACATGCCTATCGTAAAGAAGCTCCTGGTGAAGTAAACAACTCAACAACTTTCTTTTAATCGACAAGATTTTTATCATTTTATTTATTAACCGAATGTCTAGCTCAAAGTGTCGGAAACGACCGCTAGCAGTCAAAACAATTCAAAAAAATGCCAAGATCAGTTAATCACGTGGCTTCAAGAGCCAAACGCAAGAAAATCTTAAAACTTACAAGGGGTTACTTTGGCGCTCGCAAGAACGTCTGGACCGTTGCTAAGAACACCTGGGAGAAGGGTTTGACCTACGCTTACGCTGACCGTAAGAAGAAAAAACGCAACTTCCGCGCACTGTGGATCCAGCGTATCAACGCTGCCGCTCGCATGGAGGACCTCTCCTATAGCAAGCTGATGGGCCTGATTCACAAGGCTGGTATCGAGATCAACCGCAAGGTGCTCGCCGACCTGGCTATGAACAATCCCGCCGCTTTCAAGGCTATCGTTGACGAGGCTAAAAAGCACGCCTAATCAACACAGGTTCTATTCCAAAGTTTTAATTCCGCAAAATGCTACCAGGCTCCCTGTCCGAAACAGGGGGCCTGTTTTTTAGGCAAGTAAGATGATCAGATTTCTTTTTGATATGGACGGGACGGTAACGGCTCGTGAGACACTGCCGATGATTGCCGAGAGATATGGCATCCTGGGCCAGGTGGAGGGCCTCACGCGGGGAGCCGTGCAGGGTGATGTGCCCTTTGCCGAGAGCTTCGAGAAGCGGGTGGCCGTCCTGGGCCGCTTGCCGGTCGATGAGGTGAGCCGCCTGGTTGCCCAGGCGCCCCTGCACGGGCTTGTCGCTGACTTCATTGCTGGCCACCGTGAGCAATGCGCCATCGTCACGAGCAACCTTGACTGCTGGTGTGACGGCTTGATGGCGAAGTTGCATTGCCGGGCTCATTGCTCCAGCGCCCAGGTGGCAGGCAACAGGGTGCAAGCCATTACCCACATCTTGTGCAAGCAGGATGTCGTTGCCGCTTATCAAGCCGCTGGTGACACGGTCGTCTTTCTAGGCGACGGCCACAATGACCGCGAGGCCATGTCGCGTGCCGATGTGGCAATCGCCGTGGGCCTGTTGCCGGGCACTCCCGCCGCGAGCCTTATTGGCGTGGCTCACCATGTGTTTCACGACGAGGCCGCCTTGTGCCGCCAACTCGAGGCGATAGCTCATCAATAAAACTAACCGGGACTACCGCAGTCTTGTGATGCGGTAGCCCCGGCTTTTCAATTTCCCGGAGGTCTACTGTTACTCGTTGTACATATTGATGTACTCCATGATTTTGTCGATGGCCTCCTGGCGCATGTCCAGGTGCAGCGAGCCGTCGTGCAGCACATCGGCAACCACCTTGTGGACCATGCCCCAGTCGCTGTCCAGATAGACCTGAGCGTCGATGAGCGCCGAGGCCATCGCCACGCTGAAGCTCTTGTTCTTGTTCTTCTTCACCGCTTGGTGGCCCAGCTCGCTGGCAGCCTTCACGTCAAAGTAGTTGCTCATCGCCTTGGCATAGGCATACACCGCCAGCGTCCCGGCATCCAGTTTCTTGACCAGTTTTTTCTCGTCCTTTGCCCCGTAGCGGCCCATCAGGTATTCACCCAGCTGTGCCCCCACTGTCGTCCCGTCGAAGTTCCATCCGATTTTGTTGATGACGGCCAGTCGCACGTCAACCGGCTCGTTCTTGTTTGCCAGGAAGTTGAGCAGTGTCGTCGGCATGTCATACTGCATCATCTCGTCTGCCATCTGCACCATGGGATGGTCAGAGTAGGCGTCAGCAAAGTGTGTCGAGGTCAGCGGCGAATCCGCCCAGCCGGCAGTAAACGCCAGCATCAATGCAATCGCAGTCAATAATCGTTTCATAGTGGTTTGCTTTAATTGGTTATCAATGCTATCTGCAAAGATAATATATTTTTCATGAAAGCAAGATGATAATCTTTCTTTTCACTTCTTCCCGACGATGCATCATGTGTGTCAAGTATTGCAAGCCTCTGGCTTGCAAGCAGGCGTCTTTTCTCACACGGCCCTTCAACCGAATGGCAAGCCGCAATCCAAGCCCAATTCCGTCATTTGCCATGCCTGGAAACGAGTTGTCATCCATGCTTGTCTCCGACGGATGTCGTCAATAAAAAGGTCATGGCTGGACGGTATTGCACGTCCAGCCATGACAGCAGTGATAAGTAATGTGAGTCTACTCCTTGACGAGCAGGGTGCCGGTCTTGCCCTGCAGGGCCTCGCGGGCCTTGTCGAGCGAAGTGATCAGGGCGGTGCCGCCAGTCGTGTTCTCCACGAAGCTGATGCAGCTCTCCACCTTGGGCAGCATGCTGCCGGGGGCGAAGTGACCCTGCTTGATGTACTCGCGGGCCTCGGCGATGGTCATGCGGTCCAGATCCTTCTGGTCGGGCTTGTTGAAGTTGATGGACACCTTCTCCACGGCGGTGAGGATGACCAGCATGTCGGCATTCAGGTCGAGGGCCAACTTGGCGCTGGCGCGATCCTTGTCGATAACGGCTGCTACGCCCTCATAGTCGCCAGGGCCGTTCTCCACTACGGGGATGCCACCACCACCCACGGTGATGACCACGCTGTGCAGGCCGACGAGCTGCTCCACGATGGGCAACTCGACGATCTTGACGGGGATGGGCGAGGGCACGACACGGCGGTAGCCGCGGCCGGCGTCCTCAACAAAGGTGTAACCCGTCTCGGCCACGATGCGGTCGGCTTCCTCCTTGCTGTAGAACATGCCTACGGGCTTGGTCGGCTTCTGGAAGGCGTCGTCCTTCTTGTCTACGACAACCTGGGTCACCACGGCAGCGCAGGGCTTGTTCAGGCCACGGCGGGCCAGCTCGCGCTCAACGGCCTGCTGCAGGTGATAACCGATGTAACCCTGCGTCATGGCGCCGCACTCGGGGAACGGCATGGCAGGCGTGCCGCCACCGTTGTTGGCCGAATACTCAAAGGCCAGGTTCACCATGCCCACTTGGGGGCCGTTGCCGTGACCGATCACCACGTCATAACCCTCCTCAACAAGGTCAACGATGGTCGATGCGGTACCTTTCACCAGGTCCAGCTGCTCTTGGGGAGTCTTGCCCAGGGCGTTGCCGCCCAGAGCGATAACAAGACGTTTACTCATAGTATCTTTATTATATGTATTGTCGGTAATTGTTGCTTGAGAAATGAGATTAATGATTAAAGTCAATGAGCAATCGCCCACTAATCTCTAATCACTAATCTCTAATCCTCAATTTCACATTGTGAAATTGATTATTTCAAGGTGGCGTACATCACGGCCTTGATGGTGTGCATGCGGTTCTCGGCCTCATCAAATACCTTGGATTGCGGGCTGCGGAACACCTTGTCGGTAACCTCCATCTCGGGCAGACCGAACTTCTTGTGGATGTCAACACCGATGGTGGTCTCCAGATCGTGGAACGAGGGCAGGCAGTGCAGGAAGATGGCGCCGGGGTTGGCGTTCTTCATCACGGCGTCGTTCACCTGATAGGGGCTGAGCAGCTTGATGCGCTGTTCCCAGATCTCGTCGGGCTCACCCATCGATACCCAGATGTCGGTATAGATGACGTCAGCGTTCTTGGTGCCCTTCTTCACGTCCTCGGTCAGGGTGATGGTGCAACCGTTCTCCTTAGCAATCTTCTTGCAGGTGTCAACGAGCTTCTTGTCAGGCATGTTGTCCTTGGGACCGCAGGCTACGAAGTTGATACCCAGCTTAGCCGAAACGACCATCAGCGAGTTAGCCACGTTGTTGCGGGCATCACCCATGAAGACCATCGTCAGGCCCTTATAGTAACCGAAGTGCTCCTCGATAGTGAGGACGTCGGCCAGCATCTGGGTGGGGTGGAAGTCTGTGGTCAGACCGTTCCACACGGGAACACCAGCGTGCTTGGCGAGGTTCTCGACGATTTCCTGGTCGAAGCCGCGGTACTCAATACCGTCAAACATGCGCCCCAGCACCTTAGCAGTGTCCTCGAGAGACTCCTTCTTGCCCATCTGCGATGAACCGGGATCGAGATAAGTAACGCCCATACCCAGGTCATTACCGGCTACCTCAAACGAGCAGCGGGTCCTAGTGGACGTCTTCTCGAACAACAGCACGATGTTCTTGCCGGCAAGATACTTGTGGGGAGTTCCGGCGCGTTTCATGCGCTTGAAATCCTTAGCGAGCTCGAGTAAATACTGAATCTCCTCGGTGGTGAAATCGAGTAACTTCAAGAAACTTCTTCCTGATAAACTTCTAGGCATAATTGTAAATTGTATTAAAAGATGAATATTTAATGTAGTAAAAATATATTCTGATTGATGAGACAAGGCGGACTGTTCTCTAATCCCTAATCTCTAATCATTGATTTGAGCAATCGGCTCAAATCAATTCTCCCGCCACAGCGGCATGCTCATGCAGCGGGGCCCTCCACGACCGCGTGACAACTCGCTGCTGGGAATCTCAAGCACGGTGATGCCCTCGCTGCGCAGCACGTCGTTGGTCACATTGTTGCGCTCATAGACGATGACCTTGCCGGGAGCGATGCACAGCGTGTTGCTGCCGTCGTTCCACTGCTCGCGCTCGGCAGTGATCAAGTCGCCGCCGCCACACTTGATGAGCTTGACGTGCTCCAGGCCCAGCGACTCGGCGAGAATCTCTTCCAGGGTCTCCTCCTTGCGCTCCAGCTTGATCTCATCACCCTCGCCGGGCGTGAGCTTGAACACCTCGAGTGGACCGAGGATACCCGGATGGACGGTGAACTTGTCGTGGTCAATCTGGGTGAACACGGTGTCCAGGTGCATGAAGGCGCGCGTCTCGGGAATATGGATGGCCAGCACCGTGTCGATGGCCGACTCGGGGTTGGCAAAGATGTTCTTGGCAATCAGCTCGATGCCGTCGGGCTCAGTGCGCTGAGAGATGCCGATGGCCAGCGTGTGCTCGTTCAGGTTAAGGATGTCACCGCCCTCGATGCGGTAGGGCAGGTCGCGGTCATAGT
The DNA here is from genome assembly GCA_902760865.1 of uncultured Bacteroidales bacterium. GTDB lineage: Bacteria > Bacteroidota > Bacteroidia > Bacteroidales > Muribaculaceae > Sodaliphilus. Next base: position 26,004 of record CACWID010000032.1, read on the forward strand.
AATGACCCACCTCCTTGAAATCGGGGTGATACCTGAAGATGTAGTCTCCGTAGATCGTCTCCCTGCAGCGCGTCACCGAGAACATGCGGTTGATGCTCACGCAGGTGCCGATGCACGCAAACGGGTCACGCGTGAAGTACAGGTTGGGCATCGGCTTCACGACAAAGCGGCTGTCACCGCGAACCTGGTCAACCAGCGAATTCTCGATCTGGCGCGGGTCACGGGGCAAGTCTTGCAGGTAGATGCCCTCCATCGTCTTCAGCACCAGCTCCTTGCTCGACGTGATGCCGTTCAGGTAGTTATAGATGATATCGTGGTACTTTGTCGCACTGATGCCTGCCTCCTCGATGAACTGGCGCAGGAATTGTTCCCTGATCTCGGTGCTGATGTCCAGCACCTCGGCCATCAGGTCCTCGAGATAAACCACCTCGACACCATTGTCACGCAGCACCTGCGAGAAGGCATCGTGTTCCTCCTCGGCAACTTTCAGATAAGGAATATCGTCAAAAAGAAGTTCCTCCAGGGTGTTGGGTGTCAAGTTGAGCAGTTCACGTCCGGGACGGTGCAACAAAACCTTCTTCAACGGTTTTATCTCACTTGTAACATGAATACCTTTCATGACATTCGAAATTATTTCGTTCTTGTTTATGATAATGGATTCTTTAATTAACGGACAAAGGTAAGCATTTTCCCTCAACCCTACATCATTTTTCACATCTTTTTATTAACACGGGCATTCCAGGTAACTATTCAGCCATTTCCCTCACGCTAAGCCGCTAAGTGGCTAAGGATTATTATTTAATATGTTACGTCATTGATTTATGATATGTCAGACGAAATAAGACGTCTCAATCTATCAAAATATTACTTTGTGATGCCTGCGGGAAGTGTCTGAAAATAAATATATTTGGCGTCTTGGCGTGCGCTTTTCCCCGCCATGTCCCCCGGGGGAACAAAAAAATCGCAAGCCCTCATGTCGGGGCCTGCGATTTCTTTTAAGTCAGGATGTTGCAGGAATTACTTCTTGAGCACCTTGAAGCTGCGCTGTGAACCATCGGTGTAGCGAACGACTTTGACGTAGATGCCGTTGTCGGGGTTGCTGACCATGCGGCCCGTGAGGTCGTAGTACAGGGTCGAGGCAACCACCTTGTTCTCATCGCTGATCTCGTTGACTGCCGTGTTGCCGACTTTTGCCTTGGCGGCATTCAGCACTTGGCCGGTAGCCTTGTCAACGACGATGGCTACGACATGGAGCTTATCCTTGTCTTGGACGATGGGCTCATTGCTCGTGTTGTAGAGGTAGTCAACATAGAACGAGTAGTCGAAGCTGTTGACCGTGTTGGCAACAATCGAGCTGGGAAGACTCTCGTCAACAACGCCCGAGGTGGCCAAGAATACATCGTTGAAGTGATAATCCTCGATGACATCAGGCAACTCGCACAACGGGCCCAGGTTGGGCTCACTGGCATACTGGTCGTCCATGTCGGCATAGTAGTTGTGCTGGTCCCAATCGGAGCCGGCGGGGCCGTACATGTCGTCCTCGATGAGCATTACCTCGATACCGAAGTTATGCTTGCTGGCGTTCATGACGAAGTTGCTCTCGACGGTAGCCTTCAGTTCGGTCCTGGCCTCATCAACCCAGTTGGCCTTGACGTTGAGGTCAACGACAGCCAGCTGGCTCATGACGTAGTCAATCAGGTCCTTCATACCGAAGCCGGCCGACTCATATCCATAGTAAGGATCGACGTCATGATTTCTATCAACAAATGCGCTGGGGAAGCCTTTAACAGGGCTCGGGTAGTCGGTGGTCACCTCCATGGGGTCGCCGTTGTGATAGGCAACACCGATGAAGTCGTCACCATAGGTCTCGGCCAGCAGTCGCATGGCGACCAGACCACGGGTACACCATCCGCACCAGGTGCCGGTGTATTCCTCGACGAGTGCGCGGTGAACGGGCACAAAGTCCATGATGTTCACCATGCCCGTGCGGGTGGGAGCCATATCCTGGTTCTCGGAATCGTTAACGGCAGTAACAGTGACGGTCAGGGGATAACTGCCGGCCTCATCGATGGGATCCAAAGTGAAGCCGATCTTGCTGCTGCGGCCCCAGTGGTCAGCCCGGATGTTGCCCTTCAGGTTGACCGTTTGGGTTACACCATTGATCTCGTAGGTGAAACTGTACGAGCTGATCGGGGTCGTACCGTGGTTGTAGATTCTACCCTCAATGAGGATGGGCTCGCCCTTCTTGGCATAAGTGTTGGCAGGCACAACGATGGCTGCTGCATTCTCCTGCTGGCCCTCGAGGATGAGCTCGATACAGGGGCTGCCCGAGCTGGACAGGTCTTTCCAGTTGCGCATAGCGCTCGTGGTGTGGATCCACAGGCCGCCGCCCATCTTGTCGGTGGTGATCATAAACGCTTCCTCCTCATCGGTGACGGGAATCGTGTAACCGGCAAAGAAGCCCTCTTCACCGATCTCGTAAGGCTGGTCAAACATGACTTCGGCATGGCCCGAAACAACATCACCCACGTTGCTGGCAATGTCGGCATCGGCAACTTTCACACCGTCAACAAACTTGAGACCCAGGCCGTTGGACAGCCAACCCGTGTACTGGGCCACGGCGGTGCCCTCGGGTGCGGTGATGCGCAGGCCCTTCACCTTCAAACCCTTGAGACTGGGATCATAGATGTAGGTGGCCAGGTCATAGCCCTGAGCGCGTCCTGCTGTCAGGCCGACATTGGTAGCGTTATCATCACAATAACCGGCATACACTTCGGCCGAACCTTCAGGAGCGCTGCCGTCGGTCAGTTCCATATAGACGATGTCGCTCACGTGCTCTTCACCGCCGCCGCGGAACACGCTCTGGATGCCCACGCGCTGGAAGCCCGTCTCATAGAAGTAAACGGTAGCGCCGCCTACGCCGAAGTCATAACCATCGGTGTAGTTGTAGGGAACGTCGGTCATGAACTCGGTGACCTGGGGATACTCGTCGGGGCCGAAGGTGAACAACTCATCGTCATCAAAGTAGATGCGGTAGTACAGGTCGTTGGGATTGATGAAGTTGCCTTCGGTGTCAACGGTAGGCACGTTGAACGAGCCATAGTTGTAGCCGCCCAGCTCGCCCTGGTCAACAAAGTCAATCACTTCGGGGTTGGCAGGGGTTGCAGCGTGGTCAACATAGGGGGCAATGACAGGCTGGTCATATTCCTCCTGAATGTTCATGCCGGCAACAACGGCGAGGATGTCGTTGGCCGTCAGGGTGCGGGTCTCCTCATCGAAGCTGAACGCAAGGTCGTCAAGGACGGTGTACTCGGCATCAAGGCCCATCATGTTCAGGAACATGCTGTTGCCCACACCCAGATACTGCTCACTAGGGAAGAATACCATTCTGCCGCCCTTGTCCATGTCGCCCTTCATGACACCATCAGGTACCAAGGATGAGAAGCCCTGTACATACACAGAATTGTCCATGAAGCCCACCTTGACCATTTTGCCGCTTGCGCTGCCATAGCTGTCAACATAGGACATCGAGTAGTCTTCCATATCGATGCCTTCAGGCAATTCTACCGGTGTGGCGTCAAACGGGGTGTAAACCGATTCCCAGTCGACATAGCCGGCCCAGGTCAGGTCATCGTCATAAATCAGACCGATGCCGCTGCCCTCAAAGGTGTCCACGTCGCCGCTCGAGTCAAGGAGCGTGATGGTGCCATCATCGCCGATTGCGAAGGTTGCCTCCTGGATGTCGGGGTTAGGAGTGGCTACGATGTAGCCGTCCTCGTCCACCGTCACGTCAACCCAGGCCGTCATCAGGCCATATCCATAGTCATCATAGAAGATGATGAACTGGTTCAACGGCATAGTCAGGGTCTTGCCGTCATCGCTCAGCTCGGCCTTTACCCAGGTGTTGGCAACTGCTTGTGAGACAGGATCCTTGAGGTAAACTGTCTTGCCGTCCTCGGCAAACACCATCTGCATGGCGCCACCGTCCTGAGAGGTGGTGAACAGATAGCCCCAGAAGTTGTACATCGCACCGCCACTGCGCTGATAGGTCCTCAACTCGCCCTCGGGCTGCTCGGTGATGACATCGGCGCGGGCCGGTGCTCTGCGGCTCTGTGTCATAGACTGCATGCCGCCACGTTCAACACTCTTGTGCGTGGTGCTGAACTCATACTTGCCCTTGACCTGCTGGCCCGATAGCCGCGGACTCTTTACGAGTTGTTGGCCGCTGGCCGCCATGGTCAAGGCTAATGCCACAATAAAAAGTAAAGCTTTTTTCATCATGTAAGCATTTCTTTAATTGGTTGATAATGAGAATTAAAACAATAAGATATGTCAGGTTAATGATGTCAGTTGGCCGATTTACGGCTGGTGATAATCAATTCGCAAATATAGCTATTATTTTTTGTGGCTCCAACAAAGATCAGAGATTTTTACAAAATTGTCATGAGAAAGGGGATGAAGTGGGTTGCAATGGGATAGTGGCAGGTTTTGTAAGAGGATCAACTCTGCAGCACTATCGATGACGGTAGTGAATGACGATTGGTGTTAAATCAAATGGAATCACCCCGATAACAAATGCTTTTAAGGACTCCAGCGGAGCCATGATCGCGTCATTAACAAAAAAAGTAGTGTTAAATATGGCTCCAAGTCTTGCATGAGTGAGAGAAATGACGTACCTTTGCCATGTCAATTAAAAAATGACGCGTTCCTTGAAAGATTGTCCACATCAAAGTAGATCGGGATACTCTTCAATTTTTTTATGAAATGCCGAGCAAAGTGCTGTAGTCAATGGCGGGCCTCGACCGCAAGGTGCTTAACAGCCGGAGGATTACAAAGATTATGGCACCCTCAAATCCTGTATTTAGTCGGAGTTTCATCACATCCTTTGGTGTGGCATTTTATAAAAGAGGAGCGGAAGGCTGAATTCACCAGCCTCCCGCTCCTTTTCTTTTTGTTTATAGTGTGGTTCGCTTCAGCCCGGTTCCCTATGCCGTGACTTTGTCACGGCTCCATTTCCTGCTTTCCCCGAAGAAAAAATCCGGCACTTCTTGCTCCATTTAGGAAAAAGCAGTACATTTGCACCCAAGAAAACAACAAAACAACGATTAATCACAATGAAGGCCTATTTATATAAGGAAGAAGAACAGCCCATCGAGCCCATCGATGAGCACAAGCTCGCCATCGCCGACGAGAAGCCCGAGAAACCCGACGTTCCCAAGTTGTCGCTCTACGTGGTGAAGTACAAGCCCCTGTGGACCGCCACCTGCATCGCTCTGGTCATTTTCGTCATCTGGGCACTCGCAACCTGGCTGCTCAACTAAAAAAAATATTCTTCGCCTAATCTGCTGGCGTTGTGGAAGATAACGCCAAATGAGACTTTGCGCTCAAAATTTTTTTGAAAAAAAATCGCAAAAACGCTTGCCAGTTCAAAAAATAGCAGTAATTTTGCAACGCTAAAACGGAAAAATGGTCCCTTAGCTCAACTGAATAGAGCGTTTGACTACGGATCAAAAGGTTACAGGTTTGAATCCTGTAGGGATCACTTAGATAGATCGCAAGTGCTTGAAAATGAAGCATTTGCGATTTTTTATTGTCATTTTGCCCCACATTTGCCCCACCAAATTATAAAGGAAACACATATAAGAGAATCCGCAATTAGGCATTTTTAGAGTTCAATGCTACAGGTCGAGGTATTTATCTTTACAACTTGATTTTACACCATTTTCTTGTCCGAGCTTGCTCCCCAAAATCATATTTTGGCAAGGACAACCATGTGTTAACGAAAGTTAACTCTTATTAGGCTAAGAGTTTTTCCTTAATTCCGCAACACTATAGTTTAACATTATTTATAAGTGCCTGAGCAACAAAAAGTTGCCCAGGATTTTGCCATGTCAGAATTTTCACTTACCTT
>CACWID010000033.1 GCA_902760865.1 uncultured Bacteroidales bacterium
TGAAGGGTGGCGCTTGACGATGATGAAAAGTTTTAAAACGACTCAACTTGGCTGCCGCATACTTGATAAAAGGAAAACAATAAATACAATAAATACTATGGCATCCGCACACCTTACCTCACGCTAAGGCGCGAAGACGCAAAGGATATTTAAGGGGCTGTCGCACTCTGTTTTTCTTACATATAATTGCCGTGAATTTGTCATGAATTAAATAATGATAAATTCGCGATAATTCACGTAAAGAAAACATATGGCTCGCTGCGCTCGCCGATTAGTGATTAGTGGTTAGTGATTAGTGAGGCATCCGCGCGTAGGGCCTCGCCTTGGCGTGGCCGCCCCACCCGCGAAACAATCCCCACGCTAAGACGCGAAGGCGCGAAGAGGATTAAGTTTGCTCGCAAGTGCTCACAATAATTAGGCATCCGCACTCCTTAGTTGTCGGCGAATTATGCCAATTGAACAAATTGACATCCGCACTCCCGTCAAACCAAGTGCGGATGCCAGAAATAGTTGTCTAAAAATAATCCTTAGCGCCTTAGCGGCTTAGCGTGGGGCAAAGAGAACGCGGATGCCCCCTAAAACCTAACGCCTAAAGCCTAAAGCCTGCGAGCAACGCGAGCAAAAGGCTAACGGCTAAAGCGCTTGGTCGTGGTGCGGGTGCCGTCGCTATGGGTTGTCACGACGATGTTCACGCCGTCCAGCGGTGTCTCGCTGGTGATGCCGGCAGCATTGACATACTTCACGTCGATCACCTGCTTGCCGCTCTCCATCTCATCGACCGATGCACTCGACAGGATGGCCAGGGGATGGATGGTGTAGTTGGTAAAGTAATCGTCGTCGGTGGCATGGATGCGGCGCATGGGGGCACCAGCTGTATTCTCCTCCCACGGTTCGTCGAGGGTGAACACACACAGCAGACTGTACCTGAAGCCCTCCTTGGCAGCCATTTCGGCCTCCAGGTCGGGCGAGTAACCGAAGTCAAGTTTCACCGTCACACTATCGCCCTCACTGCACAGGTAGGGCTTGCCATCGCGATAGAAGAAGTAGCCCTCGGCGCGGCCCAACTCATTGCCCAGCGCCGCCAGGTAATCCTCATCCAGGTTATAGCTGAACAGCGTCAACGCGGGCAGTTCCACGTCGTCCATCGCTACCGGCATGCCGTTGAGCTCCAGGTGCGGACTCGTCAAGCGGTCGTGGAGCACACCTCTGACGGTGCCAGGCAGGAGGGCCTCGGCGTTAGACAAGGTGTTGAACATCTCATCGTCGCCCGCGCAGTCGAGGGCAATCCAGTCAGGGTACCAGTCCAGCCACTCGGCATAACCCCAGTCGGCATAGGTATCATAGTAGATCTCGTCCACATTGTCGGTCACAAACACCAGCTTGTCGTCGGGCGTATCGACAACGGCTGCGACATAGAGCGTGTCGTTGAGCTTGTACTGATCGCCGTCCTCGCCCTCATAGAGCACCTTCCACAGGCGGGTACCGGGATCGGCGGTGATAGTGATGGGGAAAAGCTCGACCTTGTCGTCAAAGATGCTCACGATGCCCTCGATGTCGTAGAGCTCATAAGGATCTACCTCGGGATACTCGATGCCAAACTTGTTGAAGCCCATCATCGTGGCACTGGAGGTCTCGCCATTCTCGTCAACATCTTTGCCATAGATGGTGAACATTCCGCTCTGGTCGATTCGTCCCATATGGATACCATCAAAGCGCACCTTATAATTCACCCAGCCCTCATCGGGGTCGGCGACATAATTCATGTATCCCGTGCAGTCAAATGCCGAGTAATACTCCTCGTCAAGGATGTTCTTGGGGTTGGCAAAGTGTGCCGGATCGGCAATCTCAACCAGGCCTCTGTAGGTCTTCTTCACACCCGTCCAGCCGGCAGGGATGACGGCGCCCATCGGGTATTGCTTGCCGGTGTCGCCATAGACGTGGGCAGCATAGGCCTCGCCCTCACTGTCAAGCTGCATCAGCCACAAGAACTCGTTCCACTGATAGTTGACATACACATCGGTGGTAAACTGGAAGGCCGTGCCATCCTCCAGCGTGTTCACCTGCTGGAGCGAGTCGATCTTGAGGATGTCGGGGTCGATGGGGTCCTCGGGGTCGGTACCGCCAGGCTCATCGCCGTCAGTAGTCACGACGATGCTGGCCACCTGGGCATTCTTGGTGCCATAGTGGGTAAACGTCACCGAGGCCGCGCTGCCCGTCCAGGTGCCGACGGCGCCCGAGACGCTGTAGTCGCCGACGTCGGTCAGCAGGTCAAAGTTGTTCGTGTTGGCGGCATTAACGGTCACGCCCGTGATGCTGCCCTCGGCTACCGACAAGGTAATCGAGCCGTCAACATAGATGCGCAGCGTGTAACTGCCCTGGGAATTCCAAATGCGCGTTGCCGTTGCACCGTCCACGGCCGACAGCGTCACGCCATCGACAGTCACCGGACCGGCCTGCGACAGGTTGGTCCCGTCGCTCTGCCCCGGCACAGCATAACCCATAGCGGTAATACCCTCAGCCGTCGAGAAATCAAAGGTCACCTCGGCAGCGTGTAATACAGAAAAGGCCCCTAAGGCCATCAAAAAGAGTGAGTAAAATCGTTTCATTGCACACATTAATAATTATTGGTACAAAATTACTGCCAATAACCGTAACGGAAACAATATTGGCCCGAAAAAAGTTATCAACAAGTGCACTTTTTTCGGGCCAATAGAGCCGTTATCTGATATTTCATCTATTTGGTGAACAGGATGCCGTCCCATCCAAACTCCCATTCATCGTCCCTAATGTGACGAGAAGAAGTCCACAACCTGAAATAATCAAACATCAACAGAGCACTGTCATTCTTTACCGTCAGCGGCTCGCCGGGTTGATATGTCCCGTTCTCGTCAAATTTTTTAAACAGTTTCATATCAATCACAAACTGATATACCTCTGGGCCATTGTTGTCTCTTAATTTTAGAATCACCTTCTCTCCTTCTATTTCAAAATTCTCAGTCATGTCGCGCAGGAGAGTCATTCTCGAGTAGCCTTGAGGCATCGTCACGCCTGTAATCAAGTGAGAATTAGTGTACAAGATTACCTTCTCTTTGTAGCCATCATCACTATCATCATTATATGACATATAACAGCCCACTGACCCATTGTCATTGACTAGACTATTGATTGACTCATAGCCAAAATCGCTCTGCAGATAGTAAAGTTTGGAGTCAATGGCCGCAACGACCTCGGGGTCGGCTTTGTCAGCCCAACGCTTGTATTGCTCATCAGACAGCGGCAGTTTTGTGAATCCCGACGCCGTGAAAGCGGCTTGAGCTTCATTCAACAGATGACGCTTGGTGATGTTGGCAATGCTCTGGGGCCCTACCGAGATGAGGAACAGGATGACGGCAAACGAGGCAGGTATCAGCCAGATGCGCTTGTTGCGGGTAAAAATCAGCCACAGGCAGACGGCATAGCACCACACGTTGAATGCGAGCAGATAGAGGCGGTTCACCGTGATGCCGTAGTCACTCAGGCGACGGCCGATGGCGACCGACATCAAGGCCAGCAGCGGCAACATCACGACGGGCAGCAAGCGGCTCACCTGCTTGAACAGTTTTCTGCCTTCCAGATGCTGGACCGGATAGGTGACATAGATGAGCAGTATCATGAGCACCATACTGCCCGACACCAGATAGCTCACGCCACCCACCGGCAGCGACCACTGGAGCAGTATCTTGGCAGCATAGACATACAGCGTGATGAAGTACACCCCCAACAACGGCATGAACAGGTATTGCACCACCCCCTGGGTGAAGCGCGAGAACTCGGGGGCCTCATTCAGGTATTTATCCTCTCCCTTGGGAATAATAAACATGAACAGCATCGGAGCAAGCAGGCACATGCACACTGCCCAGATGTCACCATAGACTGCATCCTCGAACCCAAGGCCGAACAACATCTTCAACGACTCTACCAGCAACAGCAGTCCCAGGGCCAATGCGCCGCCGATGACCACCGACACGGCAAGCGCGCCGGCGGTGCGTATCGAGAAATTCCAGAACTGCAGGTCCTGGTTTTTGCGGTAAAAGCATATCAGGAAAACAGCCAAACCGATGGCAAACACCGTTGCCGCCACTGCAATCAACTGTGGCATGGAGAAACTGTCGATCTGAGCCAGATAGACCGAAATCCCCAACCACGCGGCATGGATGACCGCCTGGGTCGCCACTGCGAGGGCACGGCTCTTGAAGTCCTCGGTCAGCAGTGAGAGGGCGACGGCCAGCAGGGCTCCTGTGGCAGGATAGAAGACCAACAGAAAATCCATATTTGCCCCCAAGCTGCCACCGTGACAGAGGTAGATGAGGAAACACGTCAAGAACAACGAGAGCAGCATCGCAACCGGGAAACGCACGAAGCTTTGGCCAAAACGCTTAATTAGGGTCTTGGGCGAGAATCTCTTTTTATCATCCATGGTAATCAATTCATTATTGCCTTTATAAAATTAACGAAGATTTCGCTTCAAAATTGCTTGACATCCACACGACTTAATATGGCTACAACAAGTTTAACACTCGACGCCGCATCACTGTTATTGCCTTAAATAAAAACAATTACAAACCGAGATGCGTTAAGAACGACGGCATGACTACAATACTTAATAAGTAAAACTGTCAAAAAATTTGCACACTATAATTATTTGATATAATTTTGCGCCAAACTAAAGAAAAGCAGTATGGCGGCTTGTCGCTCGTTAACATCTCATGGTTGCGAGAGGAAAGTCCGGGCAACACAGAGCACCACATTTCTTAACGGGAAGCTGCGGGTGACCGTAGGGTTAAGGTGACAGAGAATAACCGCCGTGACCTCACGCGTGAGGTCTGCGGCAAGGGTGAAAAGGCGGGGTAAGAGCCCACCGGGCACTGTGGTGACACAGCGCGCCGCACCACCTGTGAGTTGCAAGTTCATGTATACCGGCATCTAAGGGCTGCTCGTCCATTGCCGGGGGGTAGAACGCTATACCGGCGCAGCAATGCGCAGGACAGATAAATGACAGGCACCTGCCGTGCGGCAGGCACAAAACCCGGCTTACAGCCATACTGCCTTTTTATTACATTAACTACAATGACAACGTCAACAGATTGACACAGGTTTAAAAAAATTCATAACCACGAGATTATGGCACGAAAAGAAGAACTCGCCCGTATATGGGAGCGTACCTTAGATTATCTCTTCAACCAGCGGCCAGCCTTTGAGCGCGACGGCGCCCACGGCTATAAGCCGGGCCTTGACACAGCGATAGCGCTCGACAAGCTCTACAATGAGCCGCACCGCCGCTTCCGCTCCATCCACATCGCCGGCACCAACGGCAAGGGCTCGACCGCCCACATGCTGGCATCATGCCTGCAGCAGTGTGGCTACCGGGTGGGACTGTTCACCTCCCCGCACCTCATCGACTTCAGGGAGAGGATCAGGGTCAACGGGCGCAAAATCAGCCGCAACTTCGTCATGAAGTGGGTCTCTGACTACCAGAAGAAGAACATCAGCTTCATCCAGCCCTCATTCTTTGAACTGACATCGGCCATGGCCTTTGACTATTTCGCCACGCGCAATGTCAATGTTGCCATTATCGAAACCGGGCTGGGCGGCAGGCTCGACAGCACCAACATCATCACGCCCGAGATGAGCATCATCACCAACATCGGGCTGGAGCACCAGCAGTTCCTGGGCGATACCATCGAGGAAATCACCCGCGAGAAGGCCGGTATCATCAAGCATGGCCAGCCCGTGATCATTGGTCGTGCCGACGGCGTTGTCCGTGAGGTGCTCGAGAGCGAGGCCAAGCGGCTCTACAGCGAGATCAAGTTCGCCCAAGACGTGCCCCAGGTCCTCAAGGTCCAGCATGAGGGCGACATGCTACGGCTGACGACGAAGGACTTCGGCATCATCGACTGCGACCTCACCGGCGATTATCAGGCCGAGAACGTCAATACCGTGCTCACCACGCTCAAAATGCTCAAGCGTCTCAAATACCGCATCAAGGAAAAAGCCATCCAGGACGGCTTTGCCCATGTGATGGAATACACAGGACTGATGGGACGCTGGATGAAGATCGACGACAACCCGCTGACCATCTGCGACTCGGCACACAACCCGCCCGCCATCGAGCTCGCCATGCGACAGCTCCGACGCGAGCGCTATGACAAGATCCACATGGTCATGGGCTTCATGGCCGACAAGGACGTCAACGCCATGCTCAAGATGCTGCCGGCCAACGCCAGCTTCTATTTCACACAGGCGCACAACAGCCGTGCCATGACTGTCAACGAGCTGCAGCAGCTGGCCGCCAAGCAGGGAATCAAGAGCACGACCTATGACAGCGTGACCGATGCACTCAAAGCGGCCCGGGAAAATGCCGGAGCCAACGACCTCGTGTACGTCGGCGGCAGCATGTACGTGCTGGCCGAGCTGCTCACGGCCATCGGCTACGACGACCACCTCGAGAGCAGAATCGACTGACCGCCCTGACGGCGCCCATAACTTATCAGCGACTTGGACAACAAAGCCATGACGGCTTGTTGCCCAAGTCTTTTTTTTGTGGCCCCACCACCGTTTCCGGTGCATTTCTGTCACCCCGGTTGACGATATCGCGCCCACACATGATGTCAAAATGTCATCAATTGTTATATCAACGGCCGTCAATGTAAAACTAATTAAAAAGAAGGCGTCCTGCTATTAATTTATTTTAAAATCTTGCCCACTACTATTGCCATTGTCATTTTTCGTTGTACATTTGGCACAGAATTTGAAAAGTTAAAATTAACAATTAGAAAAATTAAAAACAACAATAATTTAACAATAAAGAAACACATGAACAAGAATTTGAAATTAGCAATCATGCTCGTGGCTGCGTCGATTCTGGGTTCGGCAGCAACCATGATGGCAACCAGCGAGTTGCAGAAGAAGGGTGTCATCAACGATGTCTACGTGTCCAGCAAGCAGGACAACGCCACAACCGGCAACGGTGGCTTTGCTCAAACATCGACACGCATGGTGGACATGAGCCGCGACTTCACCGACGTGGCCGAGAACACCATCAACTGTGTGGTAAGTATCAAGAATCTTGCAACCCCGCAACAGAATATGTATCAAGGCGGCTTTATTGACCCGTTTGAGTTCTTCTTCGGCCCCGGCTTCGGACAGGGACAGCGCAAGCAACAGCAACCGCAGCAGAAGAGCGAACCCCAGCCCCGCGGCATGGGCTCGGGCGTGATCATCAGCCCTGACGGATATATCGTGACCAACAACCACGTGATCGACGGTGCCGAGAAGCTTGAGGTAACCCTCAACGACAACCGCCAGTTCAACGCCACCGTCGTGGGTGCCGACGAGAAGACCGACATCGCCCTGATCAAGATCAACGCCAAGGACCTTCACGCCATCACCTTCGGCAACAGTGACGCTGTCAAGGTCGGCCAGTGGTGTGTCGCCGTGGGCAACCCCTTCGGCTTCAACTCAACCGTCACCGCCGGCATCATCAGCGCCAAGGCTCGTGGCCTGAGCGAGAGCAGCGGCAACAACAACGGCATCAAGGCCTTCATCCAGCATGACGCCGCCGTCAACCCCGGCAACTCCGGTGGTGCACTGGTGAACACAGCCGGTGAGCTCATCGGCATCAACACGATGATCTATTCCCAGACGGGTAACTACAGCGGTTGCTCCTTCGCCGTGCCCAGCAACACGGTCAAGAAGGTCGTTACCGACATCAAGCAATATGGCACCGTACAGCGCGCCGTGCTGGGAATCCAGTACACCGAGCTGACCGCCGAGAAGGCCAAGGAGGAGAAGATCACCGCCACCAACGAGGGCATCTTTGTCGCTAAGGTCACCGACCGCGGCGCAGCCAAGGAGGCCGGCATCGAGGAGGGTGATGTCATCGTCAAGCTCAACGGCGCACGCGTCAAGGACAGCGGTGAGATGCAGGAGGAGATGAACAAGCTGCGTCCTGGCGACAAGGCCGAGGTAGAGTTCTACCGCGACAACAAGCTGCGCCGCACCACTGTCACCTTTAAGAACGACCAGGGCAACACCAAGATGACCAAGCAGAGCGACGTCATGTCACTGGGCTGCGCCTTCACCGAGCTGAGCAAGGAGGACAAGCAGGATCTGGCCATCTCCAAGGGCCTCAAGGTCGTTGGTGTCAAGGCCGGCAAGTTCAAGAACGCCGGCATCCGTGACGGCTTCATCATCACCGACATCAACAACATTCCCGTTGACTCGCGCGACGACGTGGAGAACATCTACAACCAGATCATGCGCAGCAGCGACAGCGACAAGGTGATGTTCATCACCGGCTTCTACCCCACCGGCAAGAAGGTTTACTATGCCGTTGACCTGAGCGACGAGGAAGACTGATAAGAACTGTTTTTTCATACATACATCCTAACCTTTCGGCGGGTGACGAGACCAGCAGGCCTCAGTCACCCGCCAGTTTTTCATCCATTGGCACAATTCTTGCAGTGATTGATTCGTATTGAGAAGAGCAATAAATAGTATGTAACACACTTTTTTAATCCGTCACCATTCATCATGAGGCAACTTAAAATCACCAAATCAATCACCAATCGTGAGGGTGCGTCGCTCGACAAGTACCTGCAGGAAATCGGCCGGCAGGAACTCATCACCGTCGAGGAGGAAGTGGAACTCGCTCAGCGCATCCATCAGGGAGATCAGGCGGCACTCGACAAGCTCGTGGGCGCCAACTTGCGCTTTGTCGTCTCGGTCGCCAAGCAGTATCAGAACCAGGGACTCAGCCTCCCCGACCTCATCAATGAGGGCAATGTCGGCCTGATCAAGGCGGCACAGAAGTTTGACGAAACCCGCGGCTTCAAGTTCATATCCTATGCCGTGTGGTGGATTCGACAGGCCATATTGCAGGCCGTGGCCGACCAGTCGCGCACCGTCAGGGTGCCCATGAACCATGCCGGAGCCATCAGCCGAATCAGCAAGGCGCAGGCGCGCTTCGAGCAGCAGAACGAGCGCCGCGCATCAGCCGAGGAGCTGGCTGCGGAACTGGACATGCCCGCCGACAAAGTGAGCGAGATCATGAAGAACAACAGCCGTTCGGTCTCAATGGACGCCCCCTTTGCCGACGGAGAGGAGAACAGCTTGCTTGACGTCATCCCCAACGCCGACTCGCCCATGGCCGACTCGAGACTGAACCAGGAATCACTCGAGCGGGAAGTGGAACGGGTCATGCAGCAGCTCACCAGCCGCGAGCGTGATATCCTGAAGATGTCCTTCGGCATCGGATGCCAGGAGATGTCCCTCGACGAAATCGGCACCTCCATGGACCTGTCCCGAGAGCGCGTCCGGCAGATCCGCGAGAAGGCCATCCGTCGCCTCAAGGGGCCGAAGAGCAAGTCGCTCATCGCCTACCTGGGATAATAGGCCTTGCAGCCGAAAATGGCGCCGGATTCGCCCCAATCTGGCATGCTTTTGCCCCATTTTGCCCCAATTTTCGCCCAGTTTAACGGTAAAAATGCGATTTTTGAAGATTTTGTTGCACATTTTAAAAACATGTTGTATCTTTGCACGCTTAAACTCTACACAAGTTAGATGAGACAACTTAAAATTACAAAATCCATTACTAATCGCGAGAGTGCGTCACTTGACAAGTATCTTCAGGAAATCGGCCGTAAGGAACTCATTACGGTTGATGAGGAGGTCGAGCTCGCACAACGCATTCGCCAGGGAGACCAGGCAGCGCTTGATAAGCTTGTGAATGCCAACCTGCGATTTGTCGTTTCTGTCGCAAAGCAGTATCAGAACCAGGGATTGAGTCTTCCCGACTTGATCGACGAGGGTAATCTGGGCCTCATCAAGGCAGCGCAGAAGTTCGATGAGACGCGTGGCTTCAAGTTCATCTCTTATGCTGTGTGGTGGATTCGTCAATCTATTCTCCAGGCCCTTGCAGAGCAATCTCGCATCGTCAGGCTGCCGCTCAACCAGGTGGGTTCGATCAACAAGATCAGTAAGGCCCAGTCCCGATTTGAGCAAGAGCACGAGCGCCGTCCGTCGGCCGAGGAACTTGCTGAGCGCCTTGACATCCCCGTTGACAAGATCAGCGACACGATGAAGGTGTCGGGACGTCACGTCTCGGTGGATGCGCCCTTTGTCGAGGGTGAGGACAACAGTCTGCTCGACGTGCTGCCCAACAACGATTCGCCCATGGCTGACTCCACCCTGAATCAGGAGTCGTTGGCCAAGGAGGTGAACCGTGCGCTGGACCAGCTCAGCCCGAGAGAGAGGGACATCCTGAAGATGTTCTTCGGCATCGGGTGTCAGGAAATGACTCTTGAGGAAATCGGAGCCAAGTTTGACTTGACGCGCGAACGCGTTCGTCAGATCAAGGAAAAGGCAATCCGTCGCCTCAAGGGCCAGAAGAGCAAGCTGCTCAAGGCTTATCTCGGCTAAGTGCCAGACATTTTAGTAAAAACGTCTCAGGCTGCCCCACAAGGGCAGCTTTTTTTGTCGCTTTTCCTTGGTTTTGCTCCCGAAAATGGCCAAAAACCGAGAGAAATCTTGTAGATATGGAATATTGATTGTAATTTTACAACGTGTTTTATTAGCGGCAATTCAATCATTATTCAATAAACAATTAAACTCAGTAACAGAAAATGAAAAAGATTTTGACTTTAGTTTGTGCCTTGATGCTCGGCATGGGCATCGGGCAGGCACAGGTGCATCAGGGCGAGACCGCCGCTGGCATCAACCTCGTGTACGGTAGCGAAATCGAGAGCTTGGGCCTTGGTGCCAGGTTCCAATACGGCATACTTGACCAGTTGCGCGCCGAGGTGGGTTTCAACGGATTCTTTTCACATAACCACACCTCGTGCTTTGATGTCAACCTCAATGCCCATTATCTGGTAGGCTTGTGGAACGACCAGCTCTTCATCTATCCGCTTGCCGGCGTGAACTATACGATGATGAAATTTAAGGAGAATGGCATTTCTGACGAGGAGAACCATGTCGGCCTCAACCTAGGTGCCGGTATCGAGTATGAGCTCAACGAGCACTTCGGCGTGAACTTTGAGTATCGTCACACCATCGTCCGCAAGGTGGACCAGGGCGTCTTCGGCCTGGGCCTGAACTACAAGTTCTAACAGGAACGACAATCCCTTATCACACGACACCATTGAGGGCTGTACCGCATGGCACAGCCCTCAATCTTTTTCCGTACTTTTCTTTCAGCGAGTCACCTGATGCTTGTAGAGACGCAAAATTATGCGCCTCCATTCGTCAGGCGTCTCCTCGTTGCCACACATGGCAGTGTGTCATAATTGCGACAAGATTATATAACCGTGCTATCGCACGGGAAATTAATCAAATTAATTAAAAATTTTTATTAATATAAATAAAATATTAATTTTAATTTAAAAATTTGTTTAATTTCCCGCCCGTAGGGCGGTTATAATTCTAGCGATTGATTTATGACGCACCCTCTTCATTGGTTAACGCGAGCTCACGTCAACTCAGTTCATCGGCTGGAGCTTGTCGATGGCGCCGCTCATGAACGATGAGATGCCGCCGTCGTCCTCATCCTCGTTGCCGAAGGCGTCCTTCACCTTGATGCCGCACAACGCACGCAGCATCTCGAGCGAGGCATTGGACTTGGGCTGATCGGTATAGAAATGCCCCTTGCCGTTGAAGATGTCCTCCAGACCGAAGTCAAAGTAACCCTTCACACTGTCGTCGTTGCGCGTCTGAGCAAAGAAGCCGATCAACGAACCGTCAAAGAACTCGCGCACCGCCTTCATCTCATAGGCATAGCCCTCAGTCTGTTCATAGTCCAGGACTTTGAGATAGAGAATTCCGTCGATGATACCGATGCGTATCATCTTGTTGTCATATTGGTAGATATACTCACCCTCATACAATTCGGGAGCCTGTCCCATCGTGTTGGCAAACGAGCTGATCTGCCTCAGGACTCCGTCCGGGTCGGTCGAACGCGTAGCCAGCACCATGTTCCACTCGCCGTCCAGATGGGGGTCACGCGCCAGGCCGATGGTGAACGGGCCGTCAACGGTGGACAGGATGCTTGCCAGGTCGATACGTCCGATGTAAGGTATCTTGCCAAACATTCCCAGCAGTTGCTGGATCTGCTTGAGTTTGACGAAGTTGTCGCCCTTGATGCACATGGTAAAGATGTAATCCATCGAGTTGGGAATCGCCTTAAGCACATCATCACTGGGCTTACCCAGCGTGGAGTTGAGCAACTGGGCATACTCACTGTTCTCGGCAGCACTGATGTGGGTCGTCATCTCCACCTGTTTCTCATCAAGGTTGATGGCGCAGGTCACGGCATCGATATCACTCTCGGTGAAAATATTGATCAGCGGCATCTTTTGGGAAATCTCACGATAGACCTCGCTCTTGTTGAGAATGGTTTTCAGTCCCTTGCCCTGCACCCAGGCATTGATGGCGGCATCCTTGTTGTGCAGGACGGTGGCGACATCCTTGTTCTCGGTGATGCTGGTGGCAGTTTTGGCCAGGATACCACGGGCCGCACGGGCCGCACGAGCCACCTCCATCGCCTTGTTGACCGTGCCGATGAGCAGCACCTTGCCGTCGATGGCATACAGGTTGTCGCCCACATACATGCAGTCCAGCCCCTCGACTTTCTCAAAGTCGCCGCCGGTGCGCATCGCCAGCGTCTTGCGAGCCTTGGCAGGATCATCGAGCGACGCGATCAGCACACGCCCGAAGGTCTTTACCGTAAAGAAGGCGTAGGCCTTGCTGTCAGTATCGATACCCATCTGGGGCAGGTCACTGAGCAGGATGCACAACGGCGACGTGTCGTTGTCGTCAACCGACTGTCGCAACGACTTGGGCAACACGACTTTACCATCGTCGAGCATACCTGTCTCCTTGAGTATTTCAGGCACGTTAAGGCTCACCACACCGGTCGCATCGGCGGGAATCATCTTCTCTAGACTGTCGCTGGCACATGCCGTCAACAGCAGCAAGAGTGACATCACCGACAGATATTTCAACCATCTCATGGTCATGACTATTGAAATTGGCTATAGATTAAACATATTCTGATTGCGGAAAATGCCGCAATTGACGGCGCAAAGGTACGACAACTTTGCCACAAACGGTAAAAAAACTGACTTCTTTTCTCCCCCGTTTCATCATATTCGATAGTATATGTTATTTTTTATGAAAATATAAGGCTCCTTTCAAAAAAAAGCACTAAATTTGAACATTCATTGAGAGACCAAAATAACAAGGCAATAAACTTTAAAAACAAGAAGAAAAACATGTACGATATCAATGACATCCTACGGGAATTACTTGACCGATACAGCAACACTCCCGAACTTGACATGCAATTTGACCGCATGATGCGCGAGGACGAGGAGTTTGTAAAGGAATATACAGTCTGGTGTGAAGATAACGGCTACAGCATCAAGGACGGTTACCGCGACTTCATCAACGAGATCATCGAATCCCAAGACTCCTATTGGGACAATTACCAGGAGTTCGGTAACAATATCTAATCTCTCATCGCCGTTATATCATAAAACAACTAGTTAAATCAATACACAACACAGAATCACAGAATAGATGTTAACATCAACTCGCAACAGCAGCTTTGCTGCCGAGTGGGACTGCCAGGACGGCGTTCTCATCGCATGGCCACACGCCGGCACCGACTGGGCTTATATGCTCGACGAGGTGACGGCGTGCTACGTTGAAATATGCAAAGCCATCTTGCAAGACGACGAGCGGCTACTCATCGTCGCACCTGATGCCATGGAGGTGCGCGAGGCTCTGGGCCCCGACGTGGACTGGCAACGCATCGACATCGCCGAGCTGCCCACCAACGACACCTGGGTGCGCGACTACGGGCCCATCACCGTGTGGCACGACGGCACCATGAAGCTCACCGACTTCACCTTCAATGCCTGGGGCATGAAATTTGCTGCCGACTGCGACAACCTGGTCACTTCACGCCTTGACGCAGCGGGCTACTTCAGCCTGCCGGTGGTCAACTGCCGTGACCTGGTACTCGAGGGCGGATCTATCGAGACCGACGGCCGAGGCACAGTGCTGACCACAACCTGCTGCCTCACCGCCCCCAACCGCAACGACGCCCTCTCCCGCGAGAAGCTCGAGCAGATGCTCCTCGACAGACTGGGCTGCACCAAGATGCTCTGGCTGGAGCATGGCGGCCTCGAAGGCGACGACACCGACGGCCACATCGACACCCTGGCGAGGTTTGCCCCCGGCGGCATCATCCTCTACAACGGCTGTGATGACCCCGAAGACGAACACTTCGAGCCGCTCATGAAGATGGAACAAGAACTCAAAGACATGACAGACGCCAACGGCGACCATTACCACCTGGTCAAGTTGCCGCTGCCCGATGCCATGTATGACGAGATATCACGACTGCCCGCCACCTATGCCAACTTCCTGGTCATGAACCACCAGGTACTGGTGCCGGTCTACGGCCAGCCCGACAATGACATTAAGGCATGCCAGCTCATCGGCGAAGCCTTCCCCGGTCGCAAGGTCGTCGCTATCGACTGCCGACCGCTCATCTGCCAGCACGGCTCCCTGCACTGCGCCACCATGCAGCTGCCCAAAGGCTCCCTCACCAACCGTTAACCACTAATCGCTTATCACTCATCATGAAAATAGGTATCATTCAACAAAGCAACAGCGCCGACGTCAATGCCAACCGCCAGGCGCTCATCAACAAGATAAAAGACCTTGCCAGCCAGGGCGCACAGCTCGTCGTCCTGCCCGAGTTGCACGACTCGCTCTACTTCTGCCAGGTGGAGAGCGTGGACAACTTCGACCTCGCAGTGCCCATCCCAGGCGAAGTGACGGAACAGTACTCGGCAGTAGCGCGCGAGTGCGGCATCGTGCTCGTGACGTCGCTGTTTGAACGCCGAGCAGCGGGCCTGTACCACAACACGGCAGTGGTATTTGACACCGACGGCAGCGTGGCGGGCCAGTACCGCAAGATGCACATCCCCGATGACCCTGCCTACTACGAGAAATTCTATTTCACGCCCGGAGACCAAGGATTCATTCCCATCCAGACGTCGCTCGGCAAACTCGGTGTGATGGTTTGTTGGGACCAGTGGTACCCCGAGGGCGCACGCCTGATGGCCATGCGCGGAGCCCAGCTGCTCATCTACCCCACCGCCATCGGCTACGAGAGCAGCGACACGCCCGAGGAACAGGAGCGCCAGCGCGAAGCCTGGACGACCGTCCAGCGCGGTCACGCCGTGGCCAACGGACTGCCCGTCATCACCGTCAACCGCGTGGGACACGAGCCCGATCCGTCAGGCCAGACGAATGGCATCCAGTTCTGGGGCAGCAGCTTTGTCGCCGGTCCGCAGGGCGAACTCATCTATCGCGCCCCCCGCGACAGCGAGGACCTGCAGGTCATCGATGTTGACATGGAGCGCAGCGAGCAGGTAAGGCGTTGGTGGCCATTCCTGCGCGACAGGCGCATCGAGTGCTACGGCGACCTCGACAAGCGCTTCCTGGACTAAATACTAATAACAAACTACGAATTACGCGAATTAAACAAATGGCATCCGCCAACTTCGTAAAATCCGCGTAATTCGTAGTTATTTTCAGTAAGGGGATTAGGCTTGGCCTTCACCTTCGTCCTTGGGGCCGAAAGTGTTCTTCAGGAAGTCTTCCACCTTGTTCATCACGTCGCCGGCAGCCTTGCTGGCATCGTCGAGTGCATCCTTGGCTTTGTCGAGGACACTGTCCTCACCCTCCTTGGGCTCGAAAGCTTCCTTAGCCTTCTGACTCAGGTCCTGGGCCACCTCGGTAGCAGCGGCAGTGCCTTGCTCCACGAAATCCTTGGCCTTGTCCATCATCTCTCCGGCAGCGGCAGCACCCTCGCCGAACATTTCCTTAGCCTTGTCCAGCAGGCTGGGCTCGCCCTCCTTGGTCTCGAACATGGCCTTGGCTTTCTCCAGGAAGTCCTGGCTCATCTCGCCGGCAGCGGTCGTGCCCTTGTCAAGCATTTCCTTGAGCTGGTCAAGCACACCGGCTTCGCCTTCCTTGCCTTCGAGCATCTCCTTGGCCTTGTCAAAGAAGCCGGGCTCGCCTTCCTTGCCCTCGAACATGCCTTTGAGTTTATCAAACATGCCTGCGCCGTCGTTGGCAGCGTCGCCAAGCATTTCCTTCAATTGGTCAAAGATGTTGGCACCCTCATTCTTCACTTCCTCAGCAGCGGTTTCCTCAACATTCTTGATTTCCTCGTCCATAAAATGTATCCTGTATTAATTGGTTATGCGCCTACTCCCTTTCGAGCGTTTCGGCTTTCTCTGCCCCCAAATTTACACATTATTTACTAATTAGCAACAATCTTGTTGAAAAAAATCGAGGTAAGATGGTTAGTAACCGCCTTAACACACTACTGCAGGTGAGGGGGCCGCGACAGAGTCGCGGCACGGAGGACCGGGATAGGGGGGAGGCGGGACAAAGGTTTTCTTTTTGCATCATGCACAAAAAAAGACCGGGGCACTTGTTGTGCCTCGGTCCTTGATGACAGTTTATCGATGATCGAAGGTCGATCGTGGCTGATTAGGCCTCGTCCTTCTTGATGATGCGACGCTCCTTGATGCGAGCCTTCTTACCGGTGAGACCACGCAGGTAATACAGCTTAGCACGACGCACCTTACCATGCTTGTTGATAACGATGCTGTCGATAAACGGAGACTCGAGCGGGAAAATACGCTCTACACCGATGTTGTCACTGATCTTGCGAACGGTGAAACGCTTTTTGTCACCCTCGCCATTGATCTTAATCACCACACCACGGTACTGCTGGATACGCTCCTTGTTACCCTCCTTGATGCGGTATGCTACCGTGATTGTGTCACCCGGGAAAAACTGCGGGTGCTGCTTGTTTGTAGCAAATGCCTGTTCAGCAATCTTAATGAGATCCATTGTCTTAATGTTTTAAAACGTTAATAATCACTTCGCAATATACACAAGCCACTCTATTTCTTGTCAGAGATTACGAAAAGCGGGGCAAAAGTACAACATTTCCCCGAATTGACAATGATTTTTTTAATATTTTTTTTCAATGGTTGATCAACAGCATGTTGATAAGCGCCGTGACATCGCTGATATCGATCTCATCACTGGCATTGACATCGGCATTCAACTCATTGCACCCGGCCTGTTTACCATCGCTCAAGATGTAGCCGATCAGCGTTGTCAAGTCATTGATATTGACCTGACTGTCGCTATTGACATCGCCCCTGAGGCAGGCAAACGTGTGGGAGTCCAAATAAGCAATGCGGCGACGGAGCCAGTCGCACAGGTATTCGAGTTCGCCCTCGAAGTCGAGGGTACGGTAGTCAATCTCGTCGGTGCCGGACCATCGTACCGACTCGCGGTCCAGCGCGCCGCAATCGTTCAGACGCTGATAGACGGCCAGATAACGCGCCACCAGGCTGTCGGGCTGCAATATGGTCTCCCTGAGCTGCCAGTAGCGGTTAACCACCCTGCGGGTGAACCAGGGGAGCGACTTGAGGCGCTGGAAGAACTTGCTCTTGGGGAAGCCGCACATGTTGCGCGGCACCGAGTCCAGCTCCATCTCGGGTCCGATGTTCGGGCTGTGATAGTAGCCCTCGATGTCCAGGTAGTGCTGGCCCACCGTCGCGTCAAGGTCCCAGACGGCAAGGGTAATCTTCTTGTCCACGGCGCTGTCATAGCAACCCAGCACCATGTTGTTGGAAGCGTTGTCGATACCCAGCACGACATGGAGGAACAGGTAGTAATCGACCAGCACGGGCAAGTCAAAGTATTCGCCCAACTGACTGGAGAAGGTCGCATCATTGCTGCTGGCAACAAATTGTACGGCATCGTGGAGCACGCTGTAGTCGGTGGGACACACCTCGTCGATATCAGGGTATTCCAGCTCAAAGTCGCCCCAGGTGCCCTTGGTGTTGTTCACGGGGCGAGACGCGTTGAGGAACAACGACTCATTGCCGCTGGACTGGGACTTCCACATCAGCCCGTGGAACTCAATGGCACTCTGAGTCTGACCTTCCTCCTCGCCCGGAATTTCGACCTCGGAATACTTCTTGAGCTTCATCTGCTTGCGGTCCATGAACTCCGAGAAATTGTAGAACCCGTGATAGGCACCGTTCATGAACACCTCGACATGGGACCCGCGGATGTAGGAACGGGCATTGGGCTGATCGGCAGCGTAATAAGCCTTAGTGCCGAAATCTGCCCAGAGGCCGTTGGCGACATAGTTGCGAAATCGTATCATGTCCCTCGTGCCCGCGTCCAGACGCCAGTGGTTGTCCTTGCGCAGCCCGAAGAAGGACACATCCATCTTCTCGTCATTCTCATCGATGAACTTCACATGGAAGTTGCGCTTGTAAATCCACTGCAGGTTGGTGGACGAGCCGGCACGCTTGATGAGCGTCCTGTAGCTCTGCACACCCTGCCCGTCGGGCATGGTAATCTGCACCGGCGCCACCTTGTAGGTGTCGGTGAAGTTGCCCGTGATACACATGATGGGCAGATAAGTGAAGTGTATCGTTGATGTGGTCAAGGCATTATTCTTCATGAACCTGAAGGTGTAGCTCGTGCCCGCCGCAACCAGCGGGAAAGTAACCACATCGGTCACATCCTGACCGTCGATCTGCACCGATGTCACGCCATTGTCAATGACGACAGGGGCTGAATAAGCGCCCCCGAAGACCGAATCGGGCACGGTCAGAAGATAGGTCTTCGTCCGGCTGTCATAGACGGGGCGGGTGCCGCCTATCGATAACTGAGCCGACAACGGCATCGCAGTGGCAAACAGCAACAACAACAAAAACAACAATTTAGCTTTCATGACAAATATTCCTTGATGTATAATTCGCAGTTAGCGACCAGCTTGTCATACCATTGCTGGCCATATCGCTCAATGAGCGGTTCGCGCAGGAACTGGTAGAGGCGTATTCCCTCGCGACGGCCCAGCACCTCGGCACACTTGCAGATTTTCCAGCGGTCAAAATTCACGGCTTCATAACCGGGGAACTTCTTGATTCTTACGGGGTAGAGATAACATGATATGGGTTTCCTCCAGGAGATGCGGCCCTCGCGGTAAGCCTTCTCGATGGCACACAGGCACATGCCGCCGCGCTCATAGGTGGTGAACACGCAGTTGGCGCCCCCGACGAGTTGCGTGACCAGTTCGCCCTCGACATCGATACAGGCCACACCATGCTCCTTGATCTGCTCCTGGGCTTGGGGCAACAGGTCGTCCCAGACCTCGGGCAGTATCTCCTTGAGTTGCTGATATTCCTGCTCGGTCAGCGGCGCACCCGAGTCACCCTCGATGCAGCAGGCACCCAGGCAGGTGTCCAGGTCACAACAGAAGAATCGCTCAACCAGGTCAAGGCTCACTAGTGTTCCATCAATGTCAAACATAAGCGATATAAGTTAGAAGTTAGGGGTTAGGGGTTAGGGGTTGGGGGTTCAATCTTTCTCGACGAGTGCCGACAGGGCATGTTCCAGGTCGGTACTGGACAGGTTCAGGTGAAGTTCACCCTTGTGGGCATAGGAGATGCGACCGGACTCCTCACTCACCACAATAGCGATGGCATCGGTGGCCTGGGCGATACCCTTGGCCGAACGGTGGCGCAGTCCCAGATAGCGCGGGATGTTGGTGTCATGAGACACGGGCAGGATGCAGCCGGCACTCATAATCTTGCTGCCGGCTATAATCAGGGCACCGTCGTGCAAGGGACTGTTCTTGAAGAAGATATTCTCTATCAGGCGCGAGTTGATGTCGGCCTTGATGATATCGCCTGTGCGCTCATAGTCGGTGAGCGGCATGTCCTGCTGGATGACAATTAGGGCGCCGGTCTTGCTCTTGGACATGTTCATGCAGGCATACACCACAGGCATGATCCATTTCTTGGCGTCCTCAATCTCGGACTTGCTCTTGAACAGCCTGCCTAGCACCTTGAGGCCTCGTCTGGAACCCAACTCGGTGAGGAATCGCTTGATCTCGTCCTGGAAGAGGATGACCAGGATGAACAGGCCGATGTCGATGAACTTGTCCATGATGGTGCCGATCAGGCGCATGTCCATCATCTTGTACATCACCACCCAAGCGACGACAAATGCCAGCACACCGACAAAGATGTCGAGCGAGCCAGAGTCCTTCATCGTGCGATACAGATAGAAGAGCAAGGTCGCAACCAGCAGGATGTCGATCAGGTCCTTGATACTAAAAAGTGTAAAAATCGAAGTTGCCATTATCATGATTGTTATTGTTACTTGTTGATTGAGGCCTCACGCATCATCGTGGTCAGGCGGACGGCCTGTACAGCTGCCTGCACGTCATGCACACGCAGGAAATGCGCTCCCTGCAACAAGGCCATCGTGTTGATGACGGTGGTTCCGTTGAGGGCCTCATCGGCACTGCAGCCCAGGGGGGTGTAGATCATACGTTTGCGCGAAACGCCCACCAGCAGCGGGGCATCCAGCACATGGAAAGCGTCGAGGCGGGCCAGCAGTTCATAGTTCTGCTCCAGTGTCTTAGCAAAGCCGAATCCTGGGTCGGCAATCACGTCGGCGACACCCAGTTGGCGCAGTTCATCGATGCGTCTAGCCATCCACTCAAGAACGTCGGCGGTGACGTTGTCATAGTCGGTCAACGTGGACATCGTCTCGGGCGTGCCGCGCATGTGCATCAGCACATAAGGCACCTGCAGGCGGGCCACCGTGTTGAACATCTCGCCATCGAGCGTGCCGCCCGATATGTCATTGATGATGTCGGTCCCCCACTCTTCCACGCAACGGCGCGCCACCTGGGCGCGATAAGTGTCCACCGAGACAATCGCATCGGGAGCCTCACGCCTGATGACGGCAAGTGCCCACTGCAGGCGTTCCATTTCGCCGACAGCGTCAACCGACTCGCTGCCGGGACGCGTCGAGCATGCGCCCACATCAATCACGTCGGCGCCCTCGTCAAGCATCTGACGAACGCGACCGATGAGGGTCTGTTCATCCTCCACGCGGCTACCGCTGTAGAACGAGTCGGACGTGACATTAACGATGCCCATCACCCATGGTCGGTCGATGGTCACCAGGCGCCCCTTCATGTTGAGACTATAAGTCTTGAACGGTTGCATCATCAGGTCAAATAATACATTTAACTTGCAAAGTTACGAAGATTCCCGCTCAATCCCAAGCCAGGGCAGGAAAAAAACCATTAGAGTCAGTGGAAAAGCAAGAAGAGAACCTGCAAGCAGCCATGAGTGACACTGTCGCCGATTACAGGATGACACGGCTGGCATCGACCGTCTCGCCGGTAAACACACTGGCAAGGGGCGAGAAGTGGCCGGGGTCCTCGGTCGTGTAGTAACGGCAGGTGCCGCCACGGCTGCAGTGGCGCTCAATCTCGGGATGGCGGAGCAGGTAGTCGGCAAGGCTGTCGGCAACGATGGGGCCCTGCTGGATCACGTTCACGCCCTGGGGCATATACTTGTTGATCTTGTCGATGAGCAGGGGGTAATGGGTACAGCCCAGTATCACCGTGTCGATATCAGTGCAGGTGCCCAGCAGCAGATTGATGTCTTTACGGACAAAGTAGTCGGCGCCGTCGCCACCGCTCTCGCGGTTCTCGACCAGCGGCACCCACATGGGGCAGGCATGGCCATAGACCTTGTAGCCGGGGTACATCCCCTCAATCTCGATGTTGTAACTGCCACTGGCAATCGTGCCGGGAGTACCGAAGACACCGATGTGGCCCGTGCGGGTCAGCTCGCCCACCTTCTCGACCGTGGGACGCACGACACCGAGCACGCGACGGTCGGGGGCGATGACGGGCAGGTCGCGCTGCTGGATGGTGCGCAGGGCCTCGGCCGACGCCGTGTTGCACGCCAGGATGACAAGGTGGCACCTCTTGTCAAACAGATGTTTGACGGCCTGCAACGTGAATTCATAGACCAGCTCGCGTGAGCGGGTGCCATAAGGGGCGCGGGCGTTGTCACCGATAAACAGGTAGTCATACTGAGGCAGCACACGCCTGATGTCTCTCAAGATGGTCAAACCGCCAAAACCCGAGTCAAACACCCCGATCGGCGCCTGCTCCACACTATTCTTGTTACTATCTGTCGTCATTGCCATGTCTATCGCTATTGCACTTGCAAAGATAGTGTTTTTTTAGCGAATACCGCCCCTATTACAGCTAATTAATCTGCCCAGAAATTGCAAAACGAAAAAAACGAATCGGCATCCGTCGTGAATGCCAATTCGTTGATACCTGCAGATAGCTGTTAAAAGCCTACTTTCTGGTCCGTAGCTGGAAGGAACTCAGGGTGTAGAGATTGTCGCCGTCGGACAAGCCGATGGAGAAGTCGGCCACGCCGTTTTTGAGCTTTCGGGTCGCTATGATCTCACTCTGGTAGCGCACGGCCTTTCCAGGAGCCAGATCCTTGATAATCGCCGTGGGCGACAGATAAATCTGCTTGGTGCCCGAAACGGTGATCACAGGAGCGATGTCATAGACATAGTCACGACCAGTATTGCGGATGATAAAGACCAACTTGGCGTGTTCACCGGCATCGAGAACGTGGTTGTTGTTCTCATCAACAAACCTCATGTCCGCGATCTCGACATTGGCATACGGGCTGTAGGCATTGTTCGGGCGATAGTCGTCCGTGCCGTAGTCATAGTAGTAGTCCGACGAGCGGTAATTGCCGTCATCGGTCTTGGGAGCGGTAGCGGCAGCGCCGATGATGCCGCCGATGGCCATTCCGGCAACTGTGCCCAGGTCACTTCCGCGAGGGCCGTCGGCAATACCACCGATTGCCGAGCCGAACAAGCCACCGATCGAAGCGCCGGTCGCCATGCCATAGAACTGGTTCATCGACTGGCAACTGGACAGCAACAGGGCGGATCCAACGAGTGCTACAAAAATAGTCTTTTTCATCTTCTTGTCAATTTTTTAGTGTTTAAATGCTGCTGGATTAGTGTATTGCAAGAATGATGCCAAACCCAGTTTAAACACTTATTGCTGATTGAAATCGGACGGGACAAAGGTGACCACCGCCGAGACTTCGCTGCCCTTAGGGCGCAGGATGAGCGCCAGGGAGCGATTAGCAGCCACCATCATTTCAGCAAAGCGTTTCCAGCTGTCACCATACTGCGAGAGCTGATTGAGCCACATGCGCTTCACATTTTCGGTGTTGGCCGTCAACATCGGCAAGAAACCGCTGAGCACAGAGGGTGTCTCCACCTCGACACAGGTCGTGTCACCCTTGACGGCAAAGGATGTAATCATCCATCCGCCCTCGTAATCAATCGGGCAGCGGGCATTGAGGTCGGCGATGTAGGCATCATAATCTACCGCCTCCTCATCCTGGGCAAAACCCGCCATCGGCAGCAGCGTGAATGCCATCAAGAGGAAAAACAGATACTTCTTCATCTTGTCCATCTCTTTTTTAGTTAGTCACATCCAGTAGCAGACGCCTCGGCATCTAGGCTATCGATGACACCGGCAATCATGCCGTCAACGATAATGCCCCTATAGCCCAGTGCCATCGCATAGAGCTTGCAGATTGCCATTTCCTGCTCGTCGAGTTCGCCGTCGATCATCATCATGGCAACCATGTCACGCAGGTAGGCCAGCTTGGTGTCCTCATCCTCGGGCAGGACGATATTGATGCTGTCAGGATTCTCCATCACTTGGTTGAAGTCCTCGGGCGTGATGTTCTCGCGTGAGGCAACGGCGAGCAGGACCGCCATTTCCGAGTCGGTGAAACGCTCGTCGGCCGAAGCCAGCATCACCAGGTTCTTGAGTTGTCCCAGGCGTTGCTTCTCCTGGTCATTGTACAATTCTTCGTTCATATTCATTTTGTTGATGATATTAAGTTTCGATTAAATTTCATATATAAATAACACACTAGGTGGTACCCGTCCGACGGGTGTGGCCTCCCCTGCCCTGTCCGATGGTACGTCCGATGCTCTGGATTTTCAGCCCGATGCATGTACGGCAATGGAGAGGAGTGTCGTTGACACAGATTTTGCCCGGGTAGAGTTCATACAGGCGGCGGTATTCGCCCTCGGTGACGTTAGGCATCACCACATTGGCTCCAGCCTGCAGGGCCATGATGCGCCCCTGGGGATGGAGGCTCTCCATGGCTGTCGTGGCAGGGATGTTGATGTCGGGCATGAGCAGGCGCATCACGGCCATCGTGCGCAGGGCCTGTTCCAGTGTGCCGCCTTGCTCGCCGGCCAGCGGTGTCTCGGGGTGCGGGATAAAGGGCCCGATGCCCGCCATGTCAATGCCGATGTCCTTGAGGTAGAGCAGGTCATCGGCAATCGAGGCGATACTCTGGCCGGGTTGTCCCACCATAATGCCCGAGCCCAGCTCGTAGCCCAGCTCACGTATCATCAACAGGCACTCGTGACGCCGTTCCCAACTCATTCCGGGGTTCAAGCGGTGGTAGAGGTCACGGTCGGTGGTCTCGATGCGCAACAGGTAGCGGTCGGCACCTGCCTCGCGAAAGGCCTTATAATCACGGTATTCCCGCTCGCCGATGCTGAGCGTGAGGGCGACATCCATCGCCTTGATCCGCTCGATGATGCGGCACATGCGGGACTGGTCGAAGTGCAGGTCCTCGCCCGATTGCAGCACGATGGTCTGGAAGCCCATCTCGACAGCGCGGCGGGCGGTCTCGACCAGCTCGTCATCATCCATGCGATAGCGCTGGACCTTACGGTTGCTGCGGCGAATGCCGCAGTACATGCAGTCGTTACGGCAGATGTTGGAGAACTCGATCAGTCCGCGCAGGTGCACCTCGTCGCCCACGGCATCGTGGCGCACTTGATCGGCCCGGCGATAGAGTTCATCGGCCGGAGCAGCCGTCAGCAGTTCAATCACCGCGTCACGGTTCAATATGTTTTCTCTCGCGTCCAATCAAGATAATTTTGGGCAAAGATAAGGATAATTCACGAAGAACTTGTAATTTTGCCCCACAAAACTCAGTACAAGATGAAAACCATACAAGAAATAAAGGACATGCTCTCGCGCAGCGAGGGCCAGGAGGCACTCAATGCCGCGGACGAGATTGTCGATAACAAGGCCACAAGCCGCGAGACGCTCGCCATGGCCTACTACCTGCGCGGCAACGCCTATCGCCAGCTGGGCAACGTGCGCATGGCGCTCAACAGCTACCTCGAATCGATGGAACTCGACCCCGACGGCCCCGCCGCCGAGGCCTACCGCCATATCCAGGAACTGCTCGACTTCTACAACAAGGACTACTATAATCCCTGATTTTTAACTGACAGTCGTTATTGGCTTAAGATGGCCGATATGACCCTTGTGACGTCGGACACAGTGATGCCGTCGTCCCCATTGACATCGGCGCATGTGGTGCACACATCAACCGGGCTGCCCAAGAGATAAGCAATCAGCAAGGTCACATCACTGACGTTCACATTATTATCGTGGTTCACGTCACCAGGCATGTGGGTCGGTTCCTGCTGTTCAAGCAAGGTTACCAGCTGCATATTGGATTTCTTGGTCACGCCGTCGGCATAGCGGGTAACGAGCTGGTAACGATATGTCATTCCCGTCTCCAGACCCGTCACTGAGTATTCCCTGGTTGTGATCCCCGGTATAACGAGGAATCCGGCATCGACCGGATCCCGGTCATCGCCCGTGGTCACCACCACATCGTCAAGATAGAACCGCGCGGCTCTGCCAGTGCAGCCAAAGGTCACTTTTGCCCCCTCCTCTACATTCTCAAACACCACGGTATATTCTGTCGCCATGCGCGTCAACGGAATGCTCAACTGCGTGTCGCCGCAGGTCACGAGGGCTACACTGTTATCGGTACCGAAATAGCGGGCGCTGAACCTGAGGGTAATCCTGCCATCGTCGCCGGGACGGAGCGCCGGCGTGGTCAGGGAGCCGACATACTTCTGTCCGCCCACGATGAAGCATCCGCCGGCACCCAGATAGACGAAACTGCCAGTCCACCCGGGATTGTCGCAGTAATTGCCCACTTTGTTAGAAGCCAGAGCGGTCGTGGCATCAATATTGACATCAATCGCCGCAAACGTTTCGTTGAGCACCACTTCATGAACCGAAGGGTCATAGGGCTGCACATATAACGTGTAATCGGTCACCCAATCGACGGGAGTGGCATCGGTCCACGATGCGGTGAACGAGGTAGAATTGACGCTGGTGGCCTGTTCCAATACCGCAGCGTGCTTGTCATAGATATATCCTGCCGGATACACCTGATACAGCATCTGCTGACCGCTGGAATAGACGAGATTCATCGTGGTGAAGGCGTCTAGCACAAAATAGCCGTCGCCCGAGCCGCTCCAGCCCCAGTTGATATGATACATGCCGCCACCGCAGCCATCCACGACAAAGGCATGGCCCGCATTCTTGTCAGGGTCCACGCCACCGTACAGAATGGGGCACCCGGCGGCAAGCTGTTCCTCAATCATTGCCGCCCACTCGTCGGCCGAAAAGTCGCCACGGTCGAGCAGCAGTGCAGCCTCGTTATAGCCGAAGGTCTTCATGCCCTCTAATTCATCATCGCTGTAAGCGCCGCTGGCATTGGCACCATAGCTCATGTGACAGGCCTGCCCGCAATAGCGCATGAGCATCGCCACGGCATTCTTCTGATCGGCAGTAGCGTTAGTAGGATACACGTCAAGCATGTTGTCCCAATCAAACGCGCCACCGGGCAAAGCCCCGACAGTCATGCCATTTATCTCTGAGGTGTATCCGTCCATGGCCGGAGCCTGTGCAGGATATTTCCAGTAATACATCACCTGGGCCATCGCCGTTGCCACGCATCCGGTCAAACAATGCTGGGTGCCACTGGTCGGGCACTGATTGTAGAAGGGAGAACGCTGGTTCCATGTGCAGGAGATGAGCGGTGACACCACCACTGAATTCTGCCTCGACGCCGCATTCAGGCTCACATCGGGATGGGAATGTAAGAAGTCCATCTGCTTCTTGTAATGGTTCAGCATCCACTGCATGTTACAGGGCAGATTCTCAAGGTCGATAGCATGAGAACCGTAAGCCAATACGTCAGCAGCACGGTCATCGCCTGCGACAATCACAAACGCGCTGCCGTCATCGGCGTTGAAGACGTAAAAATCGGCAAGACGAGTATCTGCCTTGGACATCTCGGCATGTGCCAACCTCAACTGCTGTGACGATGACATCAGCTTGGTTCCTTGACGATTGTTCAGGAATTGCCAAGCCTTGTCACGCGCTTCAATGGCATTGACACCGGCCGCCGCCACATCCATCACTGTGGTAATGCATACACAGCAAACGATTAATCTCAGAATATGATTGATAACGGTCGTTCTCATGAAACCAATTTACAGATTCTTATTTGCGGCAATTCTTCTGGTGGGCCTTGAGGAGCTTTACGGCCTGGCCATAGGGGCTGGTCGTGACGCTGACAAAATAGGCCGCCATTGTGGTGGTATAGGTATTCTTGTAGTAGCCCTTGGTGAAGAGTTCTTCCTCGGTGAAGCTATCGGCCAGGGCCAGCATTTCCTCGTGAGAGTGCTGCAACAGGCGTTCGGCATCCGGCAAGGCCGTGCCCTGATGCTTCTCGACCAGCATCTTGTCCATCTCGTGGTAGTTGCGGCGGTATTCATCGGGCAGATAGTCCCTGGGGTGGCCTTCACGGATGTTCTGCACAAACTCGCGCATCAGCACCTGCCACTCGTGGAGGTGAATCAGCAGGTCGCGCAGGCAGCGGTCATACTGCCAGCGCACTCCGCATTTCTTGGGATCGGCAGCGAAGTCAAAGGCCTTGACCTTCTCCTCGTCGCTCAGCTTTGCCATCTGCTCACACAATTTGGCATATCCATCGGCCATGGATGCCAGCAATTCTTGTTTATTCGTCGGGTTAGCCATAACAGTTATTGTATTATCGTCATTAAGATTGTTGCGGGTTCTGAAAGTCTCAGGCAAAGATAATACTATTTCGTGATGATAGCCCTGTTTACATCATTAAAACGCCGCTTGTCGGCACAAGAAAGGGCATCGTGATGAAAGGTATAAAAAATACGGTGATACCCCGTCTGTCATTGGGGCACCACCGATTATCGTGTTATGGGATGCAGGGTTAATCCTGGGCAATGCGCACGGCACGCACCGGGAAACCGCAATTGCGGTCAGCTGAGTTCCGCGTCAAATCAGTATCAGTCAAGTAAATCTTATATGCAGCGGTCGGGTAGGAAACGGTCTCATTGAGGACATAGAGCGAGCGTGACCAGTAGTTGCCGCTCACACCCACATTGAAAATATTCGTTCCCATTCGCTCACCGCCGGCAGGCAAGAAGATCGTGTTCCCGTTGGGGCCCGTAACCATTTGACCGTTCACGCCGTTCAACTGAGTCCACTCCCAAGTGCAATTCTCCAACAATTCATCGATATCGGCCTTGGACGGCATACGCCACTCTGGGCCCATGTTAACATAGGCGGCATCGTCTTCAGGATCCAACTCAGTCTTGTTGTCAACCTCGCCATACTGGCTGTCGGTGTTGTACTTGGAAATACGCTTCTTACCATTCTCTACATACAACCAGGCGGTATTGTCCCACGCATAGTTGGCCTTAGGCGCGGTCTCACCCCATGCGAAGAAGTCACCTAATTCCTCGGGGCTATTTGCTCCCACGTTGTGCGTTGCCCACAGGGTGCCGTTAGGCAAGCCCAGATCGACGTATTCCACAACGGGCTGGGGCTCGGGCCAAATATTGCTCAACAGATAGCTGGTCAGGGCTGTCACGTCTGAAATGTTTACTACGCCATCATGGTTCACGTCGCCACGCTCGTAGTCACCAGTCGGGTCATTTTGTCCAGCATAAACGGGACGCACTGCATAACCTAAGTTACGCGAGCCCAGTGTTTTTTGCTTAGCTGACGCGCCAAAGTATAATTTGAAAGCACTGTTGGGCTTATAGCTGCCCGAACTATAATACATATCACGCGACCAATAGTTGCCGCTCGAGCCCGTGCCGCTGAGGTTAGTTCCACTGCGCTGGCCAACGAAGGGCAAGAAGATCGTGTTACCATTAGCCTTACTGGTAAGCAGTCGACCTTTCACACCGTTCAGCTCGTAAGTACCTGACCAATTGCATTGATCAAGCAATTCCTGAATTTGAGCAGCAGTCGGCATACGCCACTCGGGTCCCCAGTTGACATAGGCGGCATCGTCTTCAGGATCCAACTCGGTCTTGTTGTCAATCTCGTTGTACTTGCTGAAGCAAAGAGTGCCATTCTCATAATACGCAAATGCGGTAGTTGTCCACGCATAGTTTTCTTTGTTGGGAACAGTCTCGCCCCAAGCGAAGTAGTCACCATACTCCTCGGGGTTGGTGGCACCGATGTTGCAGGTTGCCCACAGGGTACCGCTGGACAAGCCCAGATCAACAAATTCATGATTGGTGCCAGTAGAACCAGGCCACTCATGTGTCAACAGATAGTTAATTAAGAAGGTCACGTCGTTGATGCTCGTTTTGCCATCCTGGTTAACGTCACCACGTTCATACTCATTGTTGGCGATCATGGGAAATGCCATTGCCAGCACAAGCATCAAAATAGATAATTTTTTCATAAAGTTTACAACATGGGTTCTTTCACTTTAACTTCAGATCCATCCAGGGAGCAGAACCCAATTATCTCTCCAGTATGGCTCACTTGTTGATTAAATCATCTCTTTTTTTAGGTCATTATCGGCATGCGAGCTCACGCCGCAATTGTGATGAATGTTTCGTCCACAAGTCGCAATAATGACAATTTGGTTGCAAAGATAATACTATTTTTGTAAATTGTTCATGTTTTTATCAACAAACTGTCGGTTGCCAGCAACCTATACTCATCCTTGCAAGTTTCTGCCATAGGCTTTTAAGAATTTAGGTTCATCCGTTAAATGAATATTATGCCATTATCGATAGGAGGTGCTTAACAAAATGACTTTAATCATTTCGCATAATGACCACGAATTATTCCTGATTGAAAGTCAATATGTTATCTGCATTTGTGAGACACTTAGATAAGCACCATCCAAACACTTTTATCAATATTTATACATATTCGCATTTAACGGATGAACCGATTTTTATCCCTTGCATGGCATCACTCTGAGGCACTCTCGACAGCTGCAATTAGTTTGACACAGTGATGTCAGTAAGAATGCACACATCGTAGAAGATGTTGAACTCGTAGGTCCTTCCCGCCTTGATTTCGGGAGCAGAGTCCGTGAAGTGGATGCCGCTAGGCAGGTTCAGCGTAAGGCCATCGGCAACGGCGGTGAACCTACCCATGAACGACAGGGCCACGGTGTCGCTTGTCATGAACGATAGCGTCAGCGAATTCTCATCTGCCGTTGCGCTGCCCACGCTGCCCACGTTACCAAGCAGGTAGTACTTGTTCGGCTCGATCACCGCCGTCCTGTTGGTCGGTGTCAGCGTCACAATGGGAATGGATGCCCTGCCGTCCACATAAGCCTTCACGCCGCCGCTGGTCACGGGGTTGCTGGAGTTGTCAGTAGGTGACGCATCAAACGTCAGCGCACTCTGCTTGTCGTCCCAAGCCGTGATGTCATCCTGCGTAATGTTCTTGACGTAGCTAGGCACTGTCGGGTCGATTTCGGTGAACGTGCTTGAACCGCCAGACGAACCGCCAGACAGCGATACCCCGTTGGTCAACACTTTCTCGAACGTATGCACAAGCAGGTTGGCCATCTTCTGGCTGCCTCTGTCGTTGGGATGCAGACGGCCAGGATTCCAACTATGCCACCACGAGTTCTGGTCGATGTTGGTGTCGTTAGTGTTTGACTCGTTGAACCAGTCGCACACGGGAAGC
>CACWID010000034.1 GCA_902760865.1 uncultured Bacteroidales bacterium
CACTGCTTGTCACGGGCGATCACCCAGAACAGGACGACCGACAAGAGATAGAACGGCCAGATGGCCAGACTGGCACCAAAGGAGCCCTCGGTCTCGGTCGCCGCCTTAAAAACGGGAAGATACAGCTTCGTGAAACAGCACGAGAAGGTATAGATGGCGATGATGATCTCATAGATGCGCGACTTGGTCATGCGCCCTCCCTCGCGGATGACAAGGAACAGGAGCGCGAGTCCCAAGATCACGAATATGAGGACTCTATCCATGCGTCAATCTCTGCTCGCCGATGGTTCAGTCGTTGTCCTTGGAGTTGCCGATGCCGTAGCCGTAGGTGTTATCGTTGCTGGGCTTGGTGTCGTTCAGCACGACGCACATATTCTTGAGCTGCTTGTTGGCGGCAATGCGGTTCATGAACTTGATGAGGCTGCGCTTGGTGTAGTTGGCGCGGGTGACATAGACGGTCGCATTGCTGTACTTGTCCAGAGCGAAGCTGTCGCTCACCTGGGCCACAGGCGCCGAGTCAACGATGATTACGTCATACTGCTCACGCAGGTCGCGGAAGAAGTCCTTCACGCGGTCGCCCAGCAGCAGCTCCGACGGGTTGGGCGGAATGGCACCGCCGACGAACACGTCCAGACCGTTGACGTCCTTGCAGTGCTGCGCAATCTGGTCGAGAGTGACATCGCTGCGCGACAGGTAGGAAGTCACACCGGGCATCTCGTTGAGGTCGAGCATCTGGGCCAGCTTGGGCGAACGGATGTCCATGCCCACGAGGGCCACACGCTTGCCCAGCAGGGCAAACGAGGAGGCGATATTGGTGCTGATGAACGACTTGCCCTCGCCACTGACGCTGCTGGTGACAAGGATGACCTTGTCGTCCTCCTTGTTGAGCAGGAACTGCAGGTTGTTGCGGATAT
The DNA here is from genome assembly GCA_902760865.1 of uncultured Bacteroidales bacterium. Classification (GTDB taxonomy): domain Bacteria; phylum Bacteroidota; class Bacteroidia; order Bacteroidales; family Muribaculaceae; genus Sodaliphilus. The sequence goes on from CACWID010000034.1 coordinate 915, forward strand.
AGCGGAACAGTTCGACAATGGACGAGGTCTTGCCATCCTTAACAACGAGTTGGGTGTTGTGGCGGTTGTGGTGGATATGGCCGATAAAGGGCACCTGAGAAATCTCCTCGAGTTCCTCCTGGTTGGAGAACTTGGTGGTGAACAGGTCCTTGAGATAGACAATCATCAACGGCAGCAGCAGGCCTGCCAACAATGCCATAGCCAGGGCCACCATCCTGTTGGGGCTGATGGGCGTGGTCTGGGCATAGGCATGGTCCACGATTTTGCCCTTGGGCGTGGTGGCGGCAAGCACTAGCGAGTTTTCCTCACGCTTCTGCAGCAGGAAGGTGTACAGGGTGTTCTGGATGCCCTGCTGACGCAGCAGCTCGCGGGCCTCACGCTCCTCGGTGGGCACCTTACCCAGCTCACCTGCACTCTGGCCGGCCTGAGTGCGAGCCTTGGCCAGCTGCAGGTCCAGTCCGCGGATGGAGGTATTGATACCCTGCAGCACGTTGGCGTGCATGGTCTCGATCTGCTCGTCCAGCTGCTTGATGACCATATTGTTGTCCTTGGCCGATTGTGACAGCTCCTGACGCTTGGCCAGCAGGTTGTTATAGGCCTTGATGGAGCCCGTGGCAGCGCTGGAATCCACCTCAAAGGGGATGTAGCTGTGCTTGTTGGCCGGGTTGCTCACAAAGTCACGGACCATGCCCAGCAGCTGCTTGTTGGTCTCAAGCCTTACGATGGCCTTGTCGGCCAGTTCCTGCTTGGCTACCGAGCTCTTGATCTGGATCTCGGGGTCCACGATCTTGTGGGCGCGCTTGTAGGCCTCGATGTCGGCTTCACTGCTCGTCAAGCCCTTGTAGATTAGGGCCAGACGCTCGTCGATAAATTTGGCGGTATTGATGGCTTCCACATCCTTCTCCTGCTGTCCGCGCTCGTTGTAGAGCGCCATGAGCGTGTTGAGGATGTCCTTGCCTCGCTTGGTATTGTTCTCGGCAATCGTCAGGTTGATACCGTTAGACTTCTTGCTGGCCAACTTGACCTTGATGCGCTTGTTCAGGCGCTCACCCAGCACCTGGTTGCCCAGAAGCCTGGCGGTGATATGATATTCCTTGCCCTGCTTGAACTTCTCGGTAGCCTGGACGCCAAAGACGCCATAGGCCGTCTTGATTGTAGTGGGCAATGTAGCGCCCTTGATGTTGGCCAGTTTGTGCTTTCCGCTCGTGGCCTTGATATTGGCATGGCCGGCCTTGTCCACGTCGATCTTGAACTTGACAGACGAGAGCGTGTCATACATCTCCTCGGGAGCGACAATCTCAACGGGCGACGTGTTGTAATGGTCCTTGTCGGGCTTGAGCCAGCCCTTCTTCTCGATGTAGGAGCGGTTGAGCTTGAGCTGCTTGGCCACCTGTGCACACAGTTCCTGTGACGAGAATACCAGCATCTCGTCATCGACCTTGCTGCCCTGGCCCATGAGCTTCATGCTCTTGAGCAGGTTGGCTCCGGCACCCGCACTGTTGTCGTCCTGAGCGACGAGCACGACGGCCTTGACGTTATAGATGCGCTTGGCATACTTGAGATAGACAAATGCCAGCGTCATGCAAGTGATGAGCGAAAGCAGGAAAAGCCACCAGTAGCGCTTGTACTTGCGCACAAAAGCGCTGAAATCCACAATCTGTTCCTCCTGTTGGGCGGTGGGCGGTGTATTGAATTTTGCCATTATAGTTTTAGTTTCTAGTCCCTAGTTTCCGGTCAGCAACAGCCGACTAATACCTAAACCCTTGATTCTTTTATGCCTTATCGAGTCAGAGCGATGATGAGCGACGCGATGACCGACACCGAGCTTACGACCGTCGAGATGACCGACAGCTTGAAGGCGTTGTTCTGGTTATACTTGGAATTGTCGATGCGGATCTGGTTGGGCTCCACATAGATGACATCGTTCTGTTTCAGATAGAAGTAAGGCGAGTTGAACACATCACTGTTGGTGAGGTCCAGGCGCTCATAGGTGCGCTTGTTGTCCTCGGTGCGGATGACATAGACGCGGTCACGCTTGCCGAACTCGGTCAGGTCGCCGCACTGGGCCAGCGCGTCAAGTACCGTGAAGTGCTGGTGGCCAGAGTAAACGCGCTGGGGAGCGCGCACCTCGCCCATCACATCGACCGAGAAGTTGACAAAGTCCACCCTGACGAGCGGATCCTTGACGTTCTGCGACACGAGTTCCGTGATTTCGGCAGTGATTTCGTTCAACGTTTTGCCCTTGACCAGCATGCGGCCCAGGATGGGCATCATGATGTAACCGCCATCATCGACGATATAGGTCTGCGAGCGAGGCTGCGTCGTGGTGCGCAGGTTGCTGCGCGTGGCCGGGTTGTCCATCGGCAGGTTATAGGCCGCAGTTGCCTCGGGGACAACAGAAGTGATCGTGATGAGCAACTCGTCATCAGGCTGCACACGCATGGGATAACTACCCTGCGGATTAGGCAGGGTACCGCTGGGTGCATCACCCAGGTTCTTGAAGTAGGCAAGCGTATTATTCTTGCCGGGTGTGCATGACAGCAACGTAGCCGCAGCAATCAGCACTATCAGTAATCTAGATTTCATACGGTTGATAAATGATTCTTTTAATTCACTATATAAACGATGATAGGGCCCAATTATTTTGTGCCGGCGTGTGTTTTGTTGATTTTTGCAAGCAAGAGGCCGCGCATGTCCTTGCCACACGACCAGGCGATGAGTGCCAGAGCCACTACCATATAGGCCAGATCGAACCATGCTCCGGGGCTGAAATAGAAGGGCAAAGCGCTCAACACAATCACTGCGATGGGAGCGGCAACGCGCGGCTCGATTTTTAGCACGAAGTAGCGTTTCATGTCGTGCCAGCGATAGATGACCAGCACGAGATATGTAACCAGTTGGGTGATGATGACGCCATACACGCCCAGGGGCTTGATCAAGGCGAAATTGAGTATCACATTGACGACGGCCGCCAGCACGATGGCAGGCAGGGTGCGCTTGGTGTCCTTGGCGCACTGATAGCCCATGTCGAAGAATGCGGCGATGGCAAATATCACTGCCGACACGCCCAGGGGGAAGATGTAATTCAGGCTCTCACTGTACTCGGGGGCCACCAGCCAGCCGTAATTGACCTTGAGCATGAAAACATAGCCCACGAGAATGGCCGACAGCAGGAAGATATAGCCATTGAACATCCTGGAGAAGAAGCGGTTGCGATCGGTGCTGTTGTATTGCAGGATGGCCGTTTCCTGCCAGGCCTGGTAGAAGATGATGGCCAGCGTGCTGATGATGCCCGTGAAACGGATGGCAACGGCATACACACCATTCACGTCAAGACCGATAAAGTGCTTGATAAACAAGCGGTCACTGCTACCTGTCAGCCACCAGCACAGGGAGCCAGGCAACAACGGAAGGGTGTAACGGATGATGTCACGGCCCACCTGCCGCGAGTCGATGGACCAGCGCGTGTTGCGCGAAATGAGGCGGACACGCGACTCGACGATTATCAGCGCCAAGACACGAGCCAGGATGTTGGCCAGAAAAATGCCCTTGATACCTAACCCCAAGCCAGCGACAAAAACGATGCTGAAGAGGCCGATGCCCAGGGCCGACAAGATGCCCACCGCGACAAAGGCACGGTTGTTACCAAGGCCTCTAAATACCTGGGAATAAACCTCCTGCAATGACATAGCCACTAACAGCCCCAACACATACCCCAGATAGTTGATATTGGTCACCATGGCCAGCACCAAGGTCACCAGCAGCGATAGCGCCAATGTCGAAGCCAGGGCCCGGGAAACGAACGTGACGATGCGCTGACGCTGCGTCTCGTCGTCACAGTCAAGCAGGAAGCGGAACGCACCGTCGCGCAGCTGCAAGGTAACAAAGGGAATCAGCAACAGGCACACCTGCAGGCACAGATCATAGTAACCGAAGTCGGACGTATCATGCACAAAATAGGTGTACAACGGCACCATCATGAACGTGATGATCTTGGAGCCGATGTTGCCGATAGCATATATGCCGATGTCCTTCAGGAACTTAGAGCCGCGGCCTTTCGATATATTGTTGTTCTCGTTAGGAGTCATTTGTTGTTTAGCGGGTGCAAAATTACAAAAATTGTGCAAACCAACATCAAAAAGCCAGCATTAATGGTCAGGGCGGTGCCTTTTTTATTCAAATAATTTGAGTTTTTTGGCATTCTTTGGACAAATGTTTGTAATTTCGCATTCATCTTTTAGACTTTTTTGTCCAGATATCACTCTAAAAACCTAAAATTATAACGGTTTGATCAAGACCATCAACTCATGGCGCGGACTCATGGCAGTGGCAGTAGTGCTGTTCCACTGCGGTGTGGGATGGATATATAACGTTGCCGTCTCGGGCGTGACGTTCTTCTTCATTTCCAGCACCTTCCTGCTGGCCATGAGGCATCCCTTCAATCGGCTGACGGCATCGGAGTACAAGCACTTTGTTGTGATCCATGCCCTGCGCATCTACCCGCTACACTGGCTGGGTCTGGCACTGCTGATTGCACTGGCGCTGCTGGTCACCGGCGAACCGATCAACTGGGGAGCGACAGGCCTCAGCGCCCTGTTGCTGCACTCATGGTCTCCCGTCCACGACGTGCACTATGGCCTCAATCCCGTCGCCTGGTACCTGTGCGCCCTGCTTTTCTGCTACATGATATACCCCTGCATGGCCCGTTGGCTAGGCCGCTGGCATCTGTGGCACAAGGCGTTACTGGCCGTTGTGCTGGCCGTGATACTCGGGGCGATACTGCTGCCGCTGGACATTCCCCGACGCGAAGCCGTGTTTGTCAATCCGCTATCCCATGTACTCGACATCACCGTGGGCCTGACGCTCATCCACCTTTACCACATTCTCAAGGCGCGGTTTCCTCACGTCAGCTACCGCACGGCAACGCTCATCGAGGCAGCCGCACTGTTGTCGCTGGCCGCAGTCATCGGCGTGAACATGGCGACCACCTGGATCCGTCCTTGGGAGGACGTCATCATTTGGCTCTTGCCGCAGGGGGCTGTCCTCATGGCACTGGCATGGCTGGGCGGACAGGAAGGCGCCATCGGGCGCGCACTGTTGTGGCGACCGCTGCAATGGCTGGGGGGCATCAGTTTCGAGGTCTATGTGCTTCAGTTCGTCGCCTTCCACCTGTTCGGGTATGTAGTGGCTCCTGCCCTGGCACACCTCGGATGGCACACCTATAACGACGTGGCATGGTTCGCCCTGCCGCTTCTCTTGCCGCTGGCATGGGCCGTGAACCGCTGGTTCACCCGCCCGCTGAACGCTTATTTCAAACAACTATTCGCTACAAGAACCAACTCTGAAAACTAAAAACTGAAATATGATTAAGACGATAAACGGGTGGCGCGCCGTCTTCGCGCTGATGATCGTGCTCTTCCATGTGGGAGCGACCTCGTTCGAGGAAATGACCTGGGCTGGCGTGACGTTCTTCCTGATGGCGAGCGGCATGCTGCTGGCCATGAAATACCCCTTCAATCAGCCGGATGCCCCGTCATGGCGCAGCTTTGCCGGCAAGCATGCAGCCAAGCTGTTTCCCCTGCACTGGCTGACGCTGGTGGCCTGGATCGTGATTATGGCCGTGCTCGGCCTGCTCACCATCAACCCGACGGCCCTGGCCCTCAACGCCACGCTGCTCCACAGCTGGTCACTCTCCCACTCTATCTACTTCTCCTTCAACAAGTTCTCATGGTTCTTGAGCACGCTGCTGTTCTGCTACCTGTGTTACCCGCTGCTGGCGCGGTGGTTCATGCCCCTTCGCCTGCGCCACAAGGCCATCATCATTGCCTTGCTGGCCGTCATCGACATTGCCATCCTGGCAGGTACTGACGACTACAGCCGCACGGCGCTCTATGTGTTCCCGCCGGTCCGCCTCATCGACTTCATCATCGGCATGACACTCGCCGAGGCCTGCGGCTTCCTCAAGGACAAAACCCCGATCGGCAAAGGGCAGAACGGCACCGACGGCGAACTCGTTGCCATCGCCCTGCTCTCGGTCATGATCATGACCTTCAGGTCCTACCCGGGCGTGCTTCCCTGGAGCGACGCCATCCTGTGGTGGATTCCTGTTGCGGCGATTCTGATAGTGAGCCGCACCTATGACAAGCGCGAAGGATTTATCGGCAAGATACTGGCTTCCAAACCGCTGCAATGGCTGGGCGACATCAGTTTCGAAATCTTCATGCTGCAGGGCATCGCCGCGCTGCTTTATAACTACCTGCTAGACCCCGTGATGTCCCACATCGGCGTTCATTACGTCTATCACGAGGTGTCCAACGACCTGCTGGGAGCCAACGCCCCAGGGCTGATCGTGTGGCTCATCCTGCCCATCGACATCCTGCTGGCGTGGGCCGTCAACCGCTTGTTTACACGGCCTGTTGCCCGCCTGCTGCGCCGCGCCTGAAACCAGCAGCACCCACCATCATCAACAATGCGACCGAATGCCGTTATGCAATCGGTTGCATTGTTTTTTTTATGATGAGTTACATTATTTATAATAAAAACGAGCAACAAAGTGTTATATTTGTAGGTGCTTAACCCCCAATAACGTAGAAATTATCACAATAACTCTTAAAAAATAATCGATTATGATGAAGACAAAACCGGATTTGAAATTCAACCAGCTGTGGAACATCAGCTTTGGATTCTTTGGCGTGCAGATTGCTTATGCCCTGCAGAGTGCCAACATCAGCCGCATCTTTGCGACACTAGGTGCAGACCCTCACAGTCTGAGTTACTTCTGGATTCTGCCGCCCCTGATGGGTATGGTGGTTCAGCCGCTGGTAGGCTACTTCAGCGACAAGACGTGGCTGGGCCGTTGGGGCCGCCGCATCCCCTATCTGCTCATCGGTGCTTTTGCAGCGATTATCGTGATGTGCCTGCTGCCCAATGCAGGCTCCTTCGGCCTGACCGTTGCCGGAGCGATGACCTTCGGCCTGATCGCGCTGATGTTCCTTGACACGAGCATCAACATGGCGATGCAGCCCTTCAAGATGATGGTGGGCGACATGGTCAACGAGAAACAGAAAGCCAAGGCCTACTCGATTCAGTCGTTCCTGTGCAACGCCGGTTCGCTGGTGGGCTACATCTTCCCCTTCCTGTTCACGGCCATCGGTATCGCCAACATTGCCCCTGAGGGCGTGGTTCCCGACAGCGTGAAGTGGTCGTTCTATGTGGGCGCCGCCATCCTCATCCTGTGCGTCATCTACACCATCAGCCACGTGAAGGAATACACTCCTGCCGAGATGGCTGAGTTTAATGCCGCCGCCAATGCCGAGGGCCAGGGCGAACAAGTCTCTACCGAGATGAGCCCTGCTCAGAAGAAGCACGCTTACAAGGTATTCTTCGAGGTAGGTCTCGTGCAGTTCTTCTGCTGGGCAGCCTTCATGTACATGTGGACCTACACCAACGGCACCATCGCCGACACAGTGTGGAACACCACCGACACGGCCAGTGAGGGCTACCAGACTGCCGGCAACTGGGTGGGCATCCTGTTTGCCGTACAGGCCATCGGCAGCGTGCTCTGGGCCGTGGTACTGCCGCAGTTCAAGAACATCAAGGTGGCCTACGCGCTGAGCCTTGTCATCGGTGGTATCGGCTTTGCCATGGTACCCTACATCCACAACCAGTACATGCTGTTTGTGCCCTATTTCCTCATCGGTTTCGCTTGGGCCGCCATGCTGGCCATGCCGTTCACCATGGTGACCAACGCCTTTGAGGGCAGTAGCCGCATGGGCACCGCGCTGGGTCTGTTCAACTGCACCATCTGCATCCCGCAGATTGTTGCCGCCGCCCTGGGTGGCGTGCTGCTGGCTGCCATGGGCAGCGTGCAGGGCAACATGCTCTTGCTGGCAGGCATCCTGCTCGTGGTTGGCGCCGTCTGTGTGTTCATTATCGAGGACAAGAAGCACAAATAGGAGGCCACACACTTAATCCCGTCAACTTAAAACTAAAAACTATAACAAAGCTATGAAAGTAAGATTCAATGTCGAGTACAGCACCGTTTACGGTGAGAATCTGGTACTCAATATCGTGGACAACGCTGATGCCGAGAAAGTGACGAGCCACATCATGAAGCCCGCCAGCGACAAGGTGTGGAAGTGCGACCTTGACCTCCCCGCCAAGGCCGGTCACATCAACTATTACTACAGCGTGGAGCGCGACGGCAAGCAGATGCGCCATGAGTGGACAGTAGTTCCTCATCGTCTGGACCTGAACGCCGCCAAGGCCACCCGATATATCACCTATGACCACTGGAATGACCTGCCCGACGACAGCTACCTCTACAGCTCGGCCTTCACCGACTGTGTCGCCCTGCGAAAGCTTCAGGCCGTTCCCAAGTGCAAATACCCGACCATCGTTCAGGTCAAGGTTCGTGCTCCGCAGCTGCGGTCAGGCGAGACGCTCGGCCTCGTGGGCAACGAGCCCACCCTGGGCGACTGGGACGAGGCCAAGGCCCTCAAGATGACCGAGCACAACCACAACGAGTGGGTCATCTCGCTCGACGGCAGTGCCTTCCGCAGGGCATTTGTCGAGTTCAAGTTCGTCATCATGGGCGGCAAGGAGAAGGCGGTCATCTGGGAAACCGGCGACAACCGCAACATCATGCTGCCCGTCCTCAAGGATGGTGAGCACATCGTCTATGAGCTGCCGCAGGCCTATTTCCCGCTCTACCCCGCCAAGCTGGCCGGTACCGTGGTGCCCATCTTCTCGCTCAGGAGCGAGGGCAGCTTCGGCGTCGGTGACTTCGGCGACCTCAAGCTCATGGTGGACTGGGTGGCAAGCACCGACCAGCGCGCCCTGCAGGTACTGCCCATCAACGACACAACCATCACCCACACCTGGAGCGACAGCTACCCCTACAACAGCATCAGCATCTATGCCCTGCACCCGCAGTACATGGACCTGCGCCAGCTGCCCAAACTCAAGGACAAGAAGCGTGCCGCCGAGTTTGAGAAACTGCGCAAGGAGCTGAACGCGTTGCCCCAGATCGACTATGAGCGCGTAAACAACGCTAAGCGTGAGTACATGAAGCTGCTGTTTGAACAGGAGGGAGCCGAGGTGCTCAAGAGCAACGAATTCAAGTTGTTCTTTGTGGCCAACCAGGACTGGCTGGTACCCTATGCCGCCTTCTGCCACTACCGTGACCTGTATGGCACGGCCTCATTCTCCAAGTGGCCCAGCCACCACACCTTCACCGACGAGGAGCGAGCAGCGATGTCCAACCCGCGGACCAAGGCCTTCAAGGATGCCGCCCTGTGGTACTACGTACAGTATTACCTTGACATGCAGATGCACGGTGCCCACGAGTACGCCCAGAGCAAGCATGTCGTCCTCAAGGGTGACATCCCCATCGGCATCAGCCGCGACAGCGTCGAGGCTTGGGTAGAGCCCAAGTACTTCAACCTCAACGGCCAGGCCGGTGCTCCGCCCGATGCCTTCTCGACCAACGGCCAGAACTGGGGCTTCCCGACCTATAACTGGGATGTGATGCTCGCCGACGGCTGCCAGTGGTGGGTAAAGCGCTTCCGCAAGATGTCGCAATACTTCGACGCCTACCGCATCGACCACGTGCTGGGCTTCTTCCGCATCTGGGAAATTCCCATCAACGCCGTCCACGGCCTGCTGGGACAGTTCTCGCCCTCACTGGGCATGAGCGCCCAGGAAATCCGCAGCTACGGCCTCAACTTCCAGGAAGAGCTGATGACGCAGCCGTTCATCGCCGACTGGGTACTCGACCGCATCTTCGGCCGATTGGCCAACACGGTGCGCGAGAAGTATGTCGAGCATGTCCATGACGACATCTACCGCATGAAGCCCGAGTATGACACCCAGCGCAAGGTCGAGGCTGCCTTCCAGGGCAAGACCAGCGACGAGGACATCTGGCTGCGCGACGGCCTGTATGCGCTCATCAGCGACGTGCTGTTCGTGCGTGACCGCAAGAATCCCGCCCTCTTCCATCCGCGCATTTCAGTACAGTTCGACTTCATCTACGAGGCGCTCTACGACAACGACAAGGCCGCCTTCAACAAGCTCTACAACGAGTACTACTACCACCGCAACAACGACTTCTGGTACCACGAGGCAATGAAGAAGCTGCCCAAGCTGGTGCAGGCTACCCGCATGCTCGTGTGCGCCGAGGACCTGGGCATGGTGCCCGACTGCGTTGCTTGGGTGATGAACGAGCTGCGCATCCTGAGCCTTGAGATCCAGTCGATGCCCAAAGACAACCACATCAAGTTCGGCAACCTGAACGCCAACCCCTACCGCAGCGTCGCCACCATCTCGACCCACGACATGCCCACGCTGCGCCAGTGGTGGGAAGAGGACTGGGACCGCACCCAGGAATACTACAACACTGCCCTGTGGCACAACGATGCCGCCCCACACCCGCTGCCCGGCTGGCTCGCCGATGACATCGTGCGCGCCCACCTCTCATGCCCGTCGATGCTCTGTCTGCTCTCGCTGCAGGACTGGCTCGCCATCGACGAGAAGCTGCGTCTCCAGGATGCCGATGCCGAGCGCATCAACATCCCGGCTAATCCCCGCCACTACTGGCGCTACAGGATGCACATGACCATCGAGCAGCTGATGAAGGCCGGTGAATTCAACCAACACATCAAGGATTTGATTTCTCAAAGTGGACGTCAATGAAAAGAATCATTCAACTGATAGCGATAATTATGGTTCTCGCCGCAGGACAAACCGCCAACGCCCGTACCGGGGTCACCTACAGCCCTGCCGAGAGTACCTTCTCGCTTGAGACCAACGACGATGCCCAGCAGGTGAAGCTGTGCATCTACAATGACGGCCTCGACGGCAAGCCCGTCAAGACGGTCAACATGAAGCGCGCCGAGTCGGTTAACGGCGGCGCACTGTGGCAGATTTCGGTCAAAGAGGACCTGAAGGGCAAGTTCTACACCTTCAACGTGAAGTACGACGGTGAGTTCCGCGGCGAGTGCCCCGGTGTGTGGGCCACCGCCGTCGGCGTGAACGGCAAACGCGGTGCCATCATCGACATGGCGCAGACCGATCCTCAAGGATGGGCCGCCGACACGCGACCTGCCATCCCTGCCAAGGACCTCATCATCTATGAGATGCACCACAGGGACTTCTCGATTGACAAGTCGAGCCGCATCGAGCACAAGGGTAAATACTTGGCCCTGACCGAGAAGCGAGCCATCGACCACCTCACTGACCTGGGCATCAACGCCGTGCATATCCTGCCCTCGTTTGACTATGCCTCGGTCGATGAGACCCGTCTGTCGCAGCCGCAGTATAACTGGGGCTATGACCCGGTGAACTACAACGTGCCCGAGGGCGGTTACTCCACCGACCCCTACAAGCCCGAGGTGCGCATCAGCGAGTTCAAGCAGATGGTCAAGGCCCTGCACGAAGCGGGCATCAAGGTCATCCTCGATGTGGTCTATAACCACACCTGGAACATCGACGGCAGCAACTTCCAGCTCACCCGTCCCGACTACTACTACCGCAAGAATGCCGATGGCTCATACAGCAACGGCAGCGGTTGTGGCAACGAGACGGCCAGCGAGCGCGAGGGCATGCGCCAGTTCATGATCGAGAGCGTGAAATACTGGGTGGACGAGTACCACATCGACGGTTTCCGCTTCGACCTGATGGGCGTGCACGACATCGAGACGATGAACGCCATCAGGGCTGCACTGCCCAGCGACATTTTCATCTATGGTGAGGGTTGGAGTGCAGGCAGTTGCGCTTATTCGGGAGAACTGGCCATGAAGGCCAATATCAGCAAGATGCCGGGCATCGCCGCCTTCAGCGACGAGATGCGTGACGCCCTGCGCGGTCCCTGGGACAGCGACAAGCGGTCCGCCTTCCTCGGCGCCATCAGGGGCCATGAGGAGAGCCTCAAGTTCGGCATCGTCGGCGCCATCCAGCATCCCGGCGTGGACTACAGCAAGGTGAACTACAGCAAGGCGCCCTATGCCACCGAGCCGACCCAGATGATAGCCTACGTCAGCTGCCACGACGACATGTGCCTCGTGGACCGTCTCAAGGCCAGCATCAAGGGGATTGACACCGACGCCCTCATCCGCCTCGACCTGTTGGCACAGACCGTGGTGATGACGTCACAGGGTGTGCCGTTCATGCTCAGCGGCGAGGAGATGCTGCGTGACAAGAAGGGGGTCCACAACAGCTACGAGAGTCCCGACGAAATCAACCATCTGGATTGGGACAACCTGCAGCGCTACCCTCAGGTGATGAACTACTACAAGGGGCTCATCGCCATGCGCAAGGCACATCCAGCCTTCCACATGGGCAATGCCGACATGGTGCGCCGCAACCTCGACTTCATCGACACGCGCGACAATTTTGTGGCCTACCACATCAACGGTCGCAACGTGCCGGGCGAGACTTGGGGTGACATCTACGTGGCCTTCAACTCCGGCAAGAGCGCGCGGACCATCGACGTGCCCCCCGGCAAATACACCATCGTCTGCTACAAGACCGACTGCAAGCCCGACGGCATCGCCGTCTACGCCGTCGGCAACAACAAGGTAACCATCCCCGCACAAAGCGCGTATATCATCCACAACTGACGTTGTGGATGAGTGATTAGAGATTAGTGATTAGCGATTAGTGAAGATTAGTGATGAGAGATGGAATATCAATTTGAGCGATTAAATGCCTGGCAAGAATCCAGGAAACTGGTGGTAGCAGTTTATCAACTGCTCAAGAAATTTCCTCTAGAGGAGAGATATGCGCTATGTGACCAGTTGCGTCGTGCAGTGATTTCCATTCCATCCAATATTGCAGAAGGCAACGGCAGAATGGCAATTAAAGAACAAATACATTTTCTTGAAATCGCCTATAGCTCGGTTATGGAAGTCTATTGCCAATTACAGCTTGCAGTTGATCTTGATTACATCACTGATGAAGATTTCAAACAGATCAAACCTCTTGTTTCTAACACATCCAAGCTGATAAGCGGACTGCGTTCAAGCAAGAACGCCCAACTCCCTCACTAATCACTAACCACTAATCACTAATCAAAAAAAGAGAGCTTTCGCTCTCTTTTTTTAGAATTGATTCTCGACGATGTCTGTCAATACATCGGTGAGGCTCAGGCCTGCGGCGCGGACTTGCTGGGGGATGAAGCTGGTGGCTGTCATGCCGGGAGTGGTGTTGATCTCCAGCAGGTTGATGTGGTCAGTGCCGTCGGGATTCTTGGTGATGATGTAGTCGATGCGGATGATGCCGTTGCAGTGCAGGATGTCGTAGATACGCGACGTCTCGGCCTGCAGGGCGGCGGTCAGTTCGTCGCTGATGCGGGCAGGGGTAATTTCCTCGACCTGGCCGTTGTACTTGGCATCGTAGTCAAAGAACTCGTTGTCGGTCACCACCTCGGTCACGGGGAAGACGACCGATTTTTTCTTGGTCTTGTAGCAGCCCACGGTGACCTCGGTACCATCGAGGAAACGCTCAATCATCACGTTGTCACACTGCTTGAAGGCAAACTCCATGGCATCGTCCAGCTGGTCACAGCTCTTCACCTTGGTCACGCCGAAGCTCGACCCGTCGGCAGTAGGCTTAACAAAGCAGGGCATGCCCAGATAGTCCTTGACCTTCTCGGCCGTCCAGCCGTGAGGCACGCCGCGGCGCACCTGGATGCTGTCAGGCACCGAGCAGCCGAAGGCCTTCAGGTAATTGTTCAGCGCGAACTTGTGGAACGTAAGCGCCTCGACCAGCACGTTGCAGGTCGAATAAGGAATATCTATCATGTCGAAGTAGCCTTGCAGGACGCCGTTCTCGCCGGGGGTGCCGTGGATGGTGATGTAGGCATAGTCAAAACGGATTTTCTTGTCGTCGAGCATGAACGAGAAGTCGTTCTTGTCGATGACCGGCTGCCTGCCGTCGGGCAGGTTCACATGCCAGTCATTCTTCCTGATCATGACGATATAGACGTCATAGCGTTCATGGTCAAACGCCGAATCGATGCCCTGTGCCGAACGCAGGGAAACCTCATATTCCGAGGAGTCGCCACCGCACACGATGGCTATGGTTCTTTTGGTAGTGTTCATTGTCTAAAAGCGCACATTAATTTTCGGGTGCAAAATTATATAAAAAAGCGGGTAATTTTGTAATTTTGTGCCAAAATATATAGACATCATCATGGACAGCAAAGAACTTTACGAAATCTATCAGCAACACCCTGTCATCACTACCGACAGCCGCGAGTGCCCCCAGGGCAGTATCTTCATCGCCCTGAAGGGCGACAGCTTTGACGGTAATCAGTTTGCCGTTCAGGCTCTGGACAAGGGCTGCGTCGTTGCCATCGTCAGCGACGAGCAGGTATATAACAATTATCACGGCGACAAACAAATGATCCTTGTCCCCGACACGCTACAGGCTTTCAAGGATCTGGCACGCGAGCATCGCCGCCGTTTTGACATTCCCGTCATCGCCATCACCGGCACCAACGGCAAGACAACGACCAAGGAACTGGTGCGCGCCGTGCTCACCGAGCGCTATGACGGCATGGCGACCGAGGGCAACTTCAACAACGACATCGGCGTCCCCAAGACGCTGCTGCGCCTCAACGTCATGGACGAGATTGCCGTCGTCGAGATGGGAGCCAGCCATCCGGGCGACATCAAGACACTCGCCGAGACCGCCGAGCCCACCTGCGGACTGATTACCAACGTGGGCAAGGCCCATCTGCAGGGCTTCGGCTCGCTGGAGGGCGTCATCCGCACCAAGGGAGAGCTCTATGACTACCTGGCCACGCAACCCGACAGTGTCATCTTTGTCAACGCCGACAATGAGCACCTGATGGGCATCCTGCCCGCTGGAGTCAAAGCCGAATACTACACCCGCGACGAGAACAAACCCGGAGCGAGCGTGATCGGCCAGATTATCGCCTGTGACCCGTTCCTGCGCCTGAAGTGGCGCTCAGCCGGCGGCGAGTGGCACGAGGTGAGCACCCACCTCATCGGCAGCTACAACCTGGACAACGTGCTGGCCGCAGTGACTGTCGGCCTTCACTTCGACATCACACCCGAACAGATCTGCCATGCTATCGAGAATTACGTCCCCTCGAACAACCGCTCGCAGCTCACCGAGACCGAGCATAACCACCTCATCGTGGATGCCTACAATGCCAATCCGACCTCGATGGCCGCAGCACTGGACAACTTCTCACTGATGGAGGTTTCACCCAAGATGGCCATCCTGGGCGAGATGCGCGAGCTCGGTGCCAGCAGCCGCGAGGAGCATGTCCGCGTAGTGGAGAAGCTGGCAAGTTGCTCGTTTGACGAAGTGTGGCTCGTCGGGCAGGAGTTCAAGGATTTTGAGAGCCCCTACCGCAAATTTGACGACGTGGAGCAGGTCAAGGCCGCTATCACCGAGTCACGTCCCGAGGGTTACTACATCCTCATCAAGGGCTCCAACGGCACACGCCTGTTCCAGCTCCCCGAGCTGCTGTAGAGATTTTCCACCCCTATCACCATCACACGCCACCCGCAAGTCTCATGCTCGCAGGTGGCGTGTCAGTGTATTGCAAGCCTGTGGCTTGCTAAAAAGTTACAGTAGCGGTTGCAGCAGTTTCCACAAGTCACCCGAGCCGGGCTCGGTAACCGACGGGTCCATGCGGTGGCCAATCTGTGACGTCTCGCGGTAGCGCTCGGGAGGCACCAGGGCACGACAAGCGGCACGGTTATCGCCCAGCAACTCGTCATGGTCGCTGCACAGGATGTAGGTGCCGGGGGTAACATGGAACTCAATGCCGCGGAACTCCAGCAGGTTCTCGGGGCCGAAGTCAAAGTACCAATTGCCGTCCTGGCGCGGATTGAAATAGCGCAGGTGGCCCATCATCTCGGGATGATTGAGCGACACCTCGGGATTGGTGGCCGGATTGACCGCGACCTTGGGGCAGGGCACGTCGGCGCACAACGTGTAATAGCCGCCCAGCGAAGTCCCCATCAGCAGTTCAATGCCATGCTCGGCGACATACTCCTCAATCCGCCGGATTGACTCGGCAGGATGGTGGTTCACATCAATGGCATGTACCTCACAGGCGTCACTCAACACTTCACGCAGCCGGCCGACCGTACCCGTCTGGGCCGAACTGCAGAAACCGTGGATATACAGTATCTTCTTTTTCATGATTCTAAAAATATCTTTCTACAAAGATAACAAAAAATGTGGAAATAGCCAAGGCGTCTCGCCATTTTCAAGCAATTTGCAAGACGGTTATTTGGTTATGATGGGGAATGATGTTAAATTTGCGGGAAGAAAAGTAAAACGCAAAATAATAGCCAAAATGAAGAAATTATTATTGATTCTTGCGGTGGCAGCCAGCATGCTCACCGCACAGGCCGCCAAGGTCAACGTGGACCGCATCGAGCCGACCGACTGGTTTGTGGGCCTCAACAGTATTCCCAGCGTGCAGCTGATGGTCTATGGCAGCGGCATCGGCAGTGCCGAGGTCTCGACACAGTACCCTGGCGTGACGATTGACAGTGTGGTGAGGGTGGACTCGCCCAACTACCTGCTCATCTATATGGACACGCGCAATGCCCAACCCGGCACAATGGAACTCAAGTTCCAGCAGGGCAAGAGCAAGAAGACGGTGAAATACCAGCTCAAGGCCCGCGAGATGCGCGGCAGTGAGCGCCGTGGCTTCACCAATGCCGACGTGCTCTACATGCTGATGCCCGACCGCTTTGCCGACGGCAACCCTGCCAACAACCAGATTGCCGGCATGGAGGCCTACAAGAACGACCGTACACAGCCCAGCCTGCGCCACGGCGGCGACATCGAGGGCATCCGTCAGCACCTGGACTACTTCACCGAATTGGGCGTTACCGCATTGTGGTTCACCCCCGTGCTGGAAAACAACTCGCCCGACGGTCACAACCACTCGACCTACCATGGCTATGCCACGACCAATTACTACCAGGTGGATCCGCGCTTCGGCACCAACGAGGAATACCGCCGCCTGTGTGACGAGGCCCACAGCCGCGGCCTCAAGGTCGTGATGGACATGATCTTCAACCACTGCGGAGCCCACCACCCCTGGCTCAAGGACATGCCTACCCATGACTGGTTCAACCAGCCTGACTACAAGAACAACTACCTGCAGACCAGTTACAAGCTCACGCCTGTCATGGACCCCTATGCCAGCGAGATTGACCTCAAGGAGACCGTCGAGGGCTGGTTCGTGCCCTCGATGCCCGACCTGAACCATCACAACGTGCACGTGATGAACTACCTCATCCAGAACAGCGTCTGGTGGATTGAGACTGTAGGCATCGACGGCATCCGCATGGACACCTACCCCTATGCCTACGCCGACGCGATGGCCCGCTGGATGAAGGTGCTCAACGACGAATACCCCTACTTCAACGTTGTGGGTGAGACCTGGGTGGAGAATCCCGCCTATACCGCAGCCTGGCAGAAAGGCAACAAGATGGGCAAGCCCGAGAGTTATCTGCCCACCGTGATGGACTTCTCCTTCTATGAGAAAATCGACAGTGCCAAGCACGAGGAGACCGACGGCTGGTGGCGCGGCTACAACCGTGTGTACAACAGCCTGTGCCACGACTACCTCTACCCCAACCCGTCGAGCGTGATGGCCTTCATCGAGAACCATGACACTGACCGATTCCTGCGCAATGGCCAGGACGTTGCCGCATTGAAGCAAGCCCTCGCCCTGCTGCTCACCATCAAGCGCATCCCGCAACTGTACTACGGCACCGAGGTGCTGATGAACGGCACCAAGGAGGTGACCGACGGCAACGTGCGCAAGGACTTCCCCGGAGGTTTCCCCGGTGACCCGCACAATGCCTTCACCGCCGAGGGCCGCACGCCTGCCCAAAACGACATGTTCAACTGGCTGAGCGCCCTGCTGCACTGGCGCCAAGGCAACGACGTGATTACCAAGGGCAAGATGACCCAATTCATCCCCTATGACGGCATCTATGTAGTCGCCCGCACCTACCAGGGCCGCCATGCCATGACCATCATCAACGGAACCACCCAGCAGCGCCAGATGAAGCTGGACCGCTACAGCGAGGTGTTCGGCAATGCCCGCGTGGCCCGCGATGTACCTACGGGGCGCACCGTGAGCCTGGCTGACGGCGTACTTGACCTGCCAGCCCGCGGCACCCTCGTGCTGGAATTCTAGACATCGCATCAACACAGGCAGCTATGGCACCCTGTCAGGCGGGGTGCCATAGCTGTCTTTTTTAAGAGACAAGCCGCCTACGGGAAACGTCAACAAATAATTTAACTTTTATTAGGAGTCAATCGTTTGATTATACCATAAAAGGCAGTAATTTTGTATGCTTATATAATATAGCGTACCATGAAGGGGTTGTTGAATAAATATTATTCAAATTTCAGACATCCACAGGGTCTAATCGGAAAGTACGTCGTTCACAAGATGAACGGCAAGAAACACGCTGCCCTGGCCGAATGGACCTTTACCCATGTCGAGATTGCCAAAGATGCCATGGCGCTGGATATCGGTTGCGGTGGCGGCGCCAATGTCGCTCGCCTGCTCGACATCTGTTCTGACGGCAAAGTCGCGGGAATGGATTTTGCTCCGGTCGCCGTAGAAAAGTCCAGGTCCTATAACAAGGAAGCCATCGAACAGGGCCGCTGCAAAATCGTGGGCGGCAACGCCAAGCTGCTGCCATTCTTCAAGGACACGTTTGACGTTGCGACAGCCTTTGAGACGATTTACTACTGGCCGTCGGTCGAAGAGTGCCTGGCCGAAGTGCTCAGGGTGCTCAAACCCGACGGACAGTTCATCATCGCCAATGACGCCGACGGCATCGACCCCGTAGGAGAAAAGTGGGCCAAACTCATCGGCCACATGCGCATCTATACCATCGACGAACTCAAGCAGCTCCTGAACAAGGCCGGTTTCACATCTATCGCAGCACACCACGACGAGGAAAACCACCGCATCTGCGTAACGGCCCGCAAGCCCAAAGAATAAGCACCCAGGGGCAAATCCTGTCCGAAGAGGCCAGCATACTACTTTTTTCTGTGACCATGAATAATAATGTCAATAAAGTATTGTCTATTTCTTTGCAACATTGAATAGAAATGAGTACTTTTGTGCACAGAATCTATTTGGTAGTATATGAGCCTTCGGAGTTACTATATGCGTGCTCGAAATCCCAAAGGTTTTTGGGCTTTCCTCATCATCAGGGCGATGAACGGCAAGCGCCATGCAGCATTGCCCGAATGGGTGTTGTCCGACCTGCAGATCAAGGAGGACGCAATCGTGCTGGATGTCGGCTGCGGTGGCGGCGCCAACGTGGCACGCCTGCTCGACAGATGCCCCAAGGGACATGTCACCGGAATTGACAACTCCACCATAGCCATCGAGGAGGCCAATGACCTGAATTACCGCGCCATCGTGGACAAGCAGTGTCTCATCGTTGGCGGAAATGCCACGCAAATGCCGTTAGCCAAGGACAGGTTTGACCTGGTGACGGCCTTCGAGACCATCTACTTCTGGCCATCGCTGAAGACCGGTGTAGCCGAAATCTTCAGAGTCCTCAAGCCGGGCGGGACCTGTGTCATCGCCAATGAGCTGGACGGGCTTGCTGACGAGCACAGGAAACTCGAGAAGGCTGTGGGTATGCTGGTCTATACCACCGACGAAATCACAAGCGAACTCACCGCAGCCGGCTTCACCGACATCAACGCTCGACACGACGAGACGACCCGTTTCATCTGTGTCACTGCCGTCAAGCCCCAATAACGCAAGTTCAACTGAATATCAACCAAGACTTTTATAGAGACGCAAAATTTTGCGTCTCATTATTTTTAATGGGATGGCCTTGAACAACGTATATTCTACGATATTATTGATTGTCAATCAGCGCGTTATCAACTCCCCCTCTAAGATTAGAGGGGGCGGGGGGGGCGTTGATGCCCCAAGAGTAAGTGTTTCGAGGGTTAATCATACTCCTCCGGCGCTTCGCGCCACCTCCCCTATCTTAGGGGAGGAATTGAGTATCAGCACTTTATTTTGTCGAACTCACGTTTGAATAGAGCAGAAAGGACCTCATCCTGCCGACAAGGTCCCTTCTTGATTATTCCTGATTGTTTCCTATCTTTCTACAAAGCCCTTAAGTTCATAGAGGGCTGGCGTCGCACGTCCCGTCTCGTGGTCCCACAGGCCGGCATTGTACCATGCATCATTCACGTGCAGGACACTCCAGTTGCTGCCGCCCAAGCCATACTCATTAGCTTCGGGGAACCACCAGAAGAGGCCTTTGACCTTGGCATAGGGCTTGAGGCGTGCAACCAGGTCAGCCGTGAAGCGGCGTTGCCCCTCATAGGTCAACGGCCATGTTGACGAGTAGTCCAGATCGCCCACCTTGTAGTGGTAGCTGTAGCCCGTCTCGACAATCATGATTTCCTTGTCCTGATAGGAGTTGCCCACGGTATTGAGCGCTGCAGCCAGTGTAGCCAAATCACCATGGAAATAGGGGTAGTAACTCAAGCCGATGATGTCATAGTCCACCTGCTTGCTCCTCATCTGGTTGTAGAAGTTGGTCAAGATGCTGAGTTTGGCCACACGCTCAGTGTGAAGGATGATTTTTGCCTTGGGGCACTCCTCACGACACGCACGCCCGGCAGCCTTGAGCAGTTCAGCAAAGCGTCCCCAGTTGTCCTCGCTGCCACTGTAGCACTTTTTCAGTTGGGCAGTCGGCGTGCCCACAGGTCCCCACAGCATGCCGTAGCTGATCTCATTACCCGTCTGGATGTAGTCGGGAGTGGCTCCAGCCGCCTTAAGAGCGCGGAGGCAATCACGGGTGTACTCATAAACTTTCTGGACCAGGGCCTCATCGTCCAGTCCCGCCCACTCGGCAGGCGTGTACTGCTTGACGGGGTCAGCCCAACTGTCGCTGTAGTGGAAGTCGAGCATGAACTGCATGCCGGCCTCCTTGATGCGACGGCCCAGCACTTTGACAGTGTCAAGATTCTGAACCACACCCTGCCCCACATCGGCAGCCGAGGCGTTGGCCGGATTGACGAACAGTCGCACGCGGGCCGCGTTCCAGCCCTGCTGCTTAGTCCAGGTGATGACGTCATCAATCATCTGGCCGTTCTTGTCATAGTAATGTGCAGTCCTGATGCCATAGCGCAGCGCCATCTGCTGGTGGGCCTCATACTTGGTCAGCATCGAGATGTCACCGCCGACGACAGGTCCGTCGTAGGGTTCGGGCTCCTCGTCACCGCCAAGGATGATGTCGATCACTGCGTTCACATCGGCGATGTTCACCTCGCCGTCGCCATTCACGTCGGCAGCTATGTTGCCACTGCCCGAGAGGATGATGTCGATAACGGCATTGACATCGGCAATATTCACCTCGCCGTCATCGTTCACGTCACCCCTCGATGCAGCATTGGCGCTGACGCTGGCCAGCGTCAGTGCCAATGCAAGTAAAATCCTCTTATAATACACCTTCATAACCACACGGCAATCATCGTTTAAGCCAGAATAATGTCGATCAACGCATTGATATCGGCAATGTTCACCTCGTTATCCTCGTTGACGTCGGCACGCTTCTTGGTGTCATCGTCGGCGTTGCCGCCCAGGATGATGTCAATCAGCGCGTTCACGTCGGCAATGTTCACCTCGCTGTCACCGTTCACGTCACCCTTGGCAAAGCCCTGGCCGGGCAGATAAGGCAGATAGAGGTCGGTCACATCCTTCACCTGGAACTTGTTGGTCTGGGTCGTCACCTCAAAGAAGGAGGTCTTGTTCACCTCAGTCACATCCTCCGTCTGGAAATTGCCGGCGGTGCTGCCACCCTGGTTGAACACGAAGTTCATGTAGTAGTTCTTGCCGGTGATCATGTAGGTGCAATAGTAGAACTTTACACCATTTACCACCTGGGTAGCGGTAATCGTCTGGCCGGGCCAGTTGCCGTTGAACTGCTTGTCAGAGCTGTCCCAGCTATAGAAGTTCACCTGGGGCCAGTTGTTGGGAGCCACAGTCGGATCCTTCAGATAAACCGTAATCTCATAAGGCTCGAACGAGCTGTTCTCTACTTCATAGGTGCGGGTAATCACGCCGCTGACCGTATTGCCGATGAGCAGGCCCACCTTCAGGGTGCAGCTGGTGCTCACGCGGATGCTGGCGCCATTGTCCACCTTGGTGCCGTTTGAGGCCGTGGGCGTGCTGCCGTCGAGGGTATAGACGAGCCTGGCGCCGTCGGTCTGGCTAACGGCCGTCATGACCACGTCGAACGCGCCCTCATAGTCGCCGCTGGGCTTGCTCACCCATGCGGTCTCGGTGTTTTTGCTCAGGGCCAGGCGATAGTTGGTGCCACTGGCCACCTCGACAAAGGTTGCGGGAATCGCATAGTCCGTTCCACCCATGGCGACAAGCAAGGTGCCACGGTTGCCGACTGTGCGCTGGATGTAGTAGTTCAGATTGATGCTGCTGGCCAGGTTATAGGACTTGCTGGTGTTGGTCAGGCCGGCCAACTGGCGGGCATAGATCATCTGCTTGATGCTCTCCTTGTAGTCCTGCCAGTGTTTGAGGAAGATACAGGGCGTGCCGGGCATGGCAAGCAGGAAGGCATTAGCCGCCTCGATGTTGTTGCGGATGGGGTCCTGCTGGTTGTCGGCACTGCGGATCTGGGTATCGTGGTTCTCGATGAAGGTAACCGAGTAGCGGCAGTAGGCCGAAGCCATGTTCAGGCCCTTGCTGCTGGCAGAGGCGAGAGTGGTCCATTTGGTGCCGTTGGCAGCATCACGGATGACATAGCGGAAGGGGAAGTCAAATGCGGCACTCTGCACCACGCCGTCGGCCTTGGTACCGTCAATCCAGTTCTTCACGGCCGTCGGGTTGCCGTCCCAGTATTCACCCACCGAGAATTCGGCATTGACGGCCTTATTGTAAATGCCGGTATATTGTGCAGCATAGCCCTTGGTCATATCATAGCGGAAGCCGGCATAGCCCAGGTCATCGAGCAGCATGGCAAGATAGGCCTTGACGTTGTTCTGCACATTCTCGCTGCGGTGATCCAGGTCGCGCATGCCGCCCCAGTCTTCACCGGTATCAGGGTTGCCGCTCAGCGAATAGCCGTTCTGGTTGGCCCAGTTCAGCGTGGCGCCACCGTCATCGTTGCGGCAGATATCGGTAGACTTCAGCTGATAGGTCACGCCATTGTACACCTCGGCGGGGAAATCCACCCAGTTTGAGACGTTCTTGCGGTGATTGATCACCACATCGGCGATGGTGCCGATGCCCTTGCTCTTGAAGGTGTTGATCATCGAACGCAGCTGCGACTCGTTGCCAAACGAGCTGTTGTAGTTGGTGAACCAGTACAGGTCGTCATAGCCCATCGACGTGCCGCCGCAATAGGCACTCTGGGGCACCCAGACGAGTTGAAAGAACTCGGACAGCTCATCGGCCTGAGCCTCGAGACGGGTCCAACGGGTATCGCTGAAGGAATCCCAGTAGAAACCCTGCAACATCACGCCATCGTAGTTGGCGGGCCAACCCTGTGCCAGCGCCAGTAATGGCAGCATCACAACTAATGCGGTAGTAAAAATCTTCTTCATAGTCAATATCGTTTTAGTGGTTATCTTCTTAAGATTTTGCGGAACATGCCACATGGATATCATCCATAAAAACTATCAACGAAATCCATATTGTCTGAAATATGCAAATATAGCAAATTATCTACAAACCAAACTACATTATATAAAAATGTGGTCAATTTTTTTGAGTGCAATCGTTTGCAAGGTTCTCTGCACCTTAAAAATTGGACCTATAGGTCATTTTGCAGGATAGGAAGTGCCTGTAGAGCCGATGAACACTGGCTTTACAGGCATTTCAAAATTTTCAGGTAAAAATCTGCTTGTAA
>CACWID010000035.1 GCA_902760865.1 uncultured Bacteroidales bacterium
CTGATACGCAATAGTCCTCTTGAATTTTCATCCTGCAATTTGACCTATAGAACCACTATAAGTCAATTTCATCCTGCAAAATGACCTATACACCAAAAATTGACAGCGGGGACGCGCCTGATGGCACGCCCCCGCCGGGATTGTCAGAGTTAATCTAACTTCTACGCCTTACCTGGCGATGAAGTAGTAAGTACCCATGATATCGTTGAAGATCACGTCATAAGCACCAGCTACAACCTTGATGTTGGGACCATTCTGGACACCAATGCCCACAGGGAAGGCCTCGCTACCCCAGTTCACAGTCCAGCTGCCGTCGGCAGTGAACTTGAGCTCGGTATCGGTAACATAGGTGTAGTTCTGCATCAGCCAGTCGTGGTTCTCGACTACGGTGCTCATGGCAGTCATCAGCGTACCGGAGGGCGACCAGTTCTGGTAAGCGCCAGGCATACCGATGGAGTTGTAAACACTCACATTCTCGGTGTACTTGGTAATGGTCACGGCATCATACTCCATGTCGTAGATGATCTGGTAGTAACCGTCCTCGGCTACCTCGATGTTGCCGCTGCCGCCATCGTTCTTGACGAGGGCACCACCATTCATACCCCACTGCTCATCCCAGCTGCCAGGATTGTGAATCAGCTTGAAGCCCTGGCCGGCGGGGAAGTAGCCGACGTAGTACAGCATCGAGTAGTTGGTGGGATCGGGATACATGGGAACAAGAGCGGTGCCCAAGGCATCGGGAACATTGCCCCACGAACCGTTACCGATGCACGAACCAACGAGGTACCACAGGTCGGGAGTGCCGAGCTCCTTGATGGGCTCGAACTCGAAGGTGCGGTTGAACATGTCGAAGGTCAGACGATACTTGTCAGCGCGGATGTCGGCAGGAATCTTGAAGGCGAAGGCCACCTCGTCGTTGGGACCCTCAACAAAGCTACCGCTCATCTCGTTCTCACCGTTCACGGCATAGCCGATCATGTCACCATTCCAGATGGTATCCAGCTCGGCAGTCTCCTTAGGAACGATCTTGAACCAGTTGTCGGTGCGATTGCCGGCCTCATCGTAGGCGGCAGGAACAACAACCGAGAAGACGGGATTCTCATAGACATCGCCACCACCGTTAGTCAGCTCGTACATGGCGTCGGGATTGGAGAGGCTCCAACCGTTGGACGAACCGATGTAATAGTAAGTGCTCGAAATCTTGGGAGCATCGGGGATGACGCGCACGGTGAACTCGCCACTCTTGATGCTGGTGGCCGTCGTGCCGTCGGTCATGATGCACTTCACATAGGCGGGAATCTCACGCACCTCAGGAGCCTGACCAAACTGCGAAACGACATACAGTTCCAACTCGTCGGCATTCATCATGCCATCAGGGGTGAGCATGAATTCCTCACCGTTCAAGTAGATGTAGTACTTGGGGGCGTAGCTCTCGTAGTTGGAGCCCGGTGAGGTGATGTTGCACACCTTCACCATATCGACAGTGTCAGGAACCTCTGCAAAGTCGATGACATCAACACCAGCAACAGAGCCGGTGCCGAAGGTTACCACCTCTTCCTGAGGATTGCTCTGGGGGTTGGCCCAGTCCTTGAAATCCTCGGTACAGCTTGCCAGCAACAAGGTCATTGCGGCAATATATAAAAACTTCTTCATATTGTTATTATCTAGCTTTTAGCCTTCAGCTATTAGCTTTTAGTCTTTAGCGCTGGGCTAAGGGCTAATCGCTAATAGCTTACAGCTTATTATTAATTACTGGACAAGCACAAAGTTATAGGTTCCCAAAATATCGTTGAAGAACACATTGTAGGTACCAGCAGCTACGGCGATATCAGGACCGTCCTGTGCACCCACACCATAGGGGAATGTGCTACCGCCCCAATTCACAGCCCAGTCATTGTCGGCAGCAAACTTGAGCGTCGTTTCCTCATAAGTCACATTCATCAAGTACCAGTCATGGTTCTCAACGTTGGTGCTCATAGCGTTCATCGGGTTAGCACCGGTATCCCAGCCCTGATAATTGCCAGGCATACCAATCATGCTGTAAACGCCAACAGGATCGGTGATCGGCTCGATAACCAGCTCATCGGTAAGGGTGTTCAGACGGATGAGGTAGTAGCCATCTGCCTCAACGGTGATGTTGCCGCTGCCACCGTCATTCTTGACGAAGCCAGCGTCACCCATACCCCACTGGTCATCCCACTTGCCGGGAACCTTAATGAGCTTGAAGCCCTTGCCTCCATAGAAGAAGCCAGCATACTGGATCTCACCCTGGCCAGTGCGGGCGTCATACTCATTACCCATGATGGGATACATCGGGATCAGGCCGCCAGTAGCGACGCTCTTCTCACCATTGTCCCAATCAGCCGAACCGATACCCTCACCAACGAGGTACCACAGCTCGATGGGAGCGTCAGCCAGCTCGATGTAGTAGGGATTAACCTCCAGGCTCACTACAGTGGAGGTAACCTTCTCGGTACCAGGCGCCTTGGCAGTAGCGCGTACATAGACGATCTGCTTCTCGGGAACGCTGGTTTCGTCCCAACCGCAGATGGCCACCAGAGCCTTTGCCAACTCTTCTGCACTCATAATGCCAGAGCAAGAGGAGTAGATCGTGGGCAGGATAGCATAGTCGGCGACGGTCATACCGCTCTCGTCGGCTTCGTCCTCTTCGATAGTATAATGCCAATTATCGGTGGGGGAAACCTCCAGCTGATACTCAACTGCGGCGGGCCAGCCACCGTAATCGGGCTGTGACCAGGCGAAGGGGATACCCTTAGATTCGGCCAGGTCAACCAGGGTGTTCACGGGATTGTTGAGCGTGAACCCGGTGGGCTGCACCAGCGTGGGGTTAGAATCGCGGTCATCCTCGCAAGCCGTGAACACGAGAGCCATGCTCAACAGCATCAGTGATGATAAAAATATCTTTTTCATTTTCTTATTGTCATTATTAAATGTTAGACATTATTGGAGCATCAATAACCGGGATTCTGTTGCAGCTTGCTGTTGGCAATCAGGTCATCGGTGGGGATGGCAAATACATTGCGGAACTCCTCAAAGTCACGACCGGCATAGACGCCACCCTTCCATTGCCACTTGTAGTCGGTGGTACCACCGAACTTGTGGAAGCGAATCAGGTCGACACGACGACGGCCCTCGAAGTAGAACTCACGTGCCCACTCATCCAGGATCTGGTTGAGGGTGTAGGTCGAGCGGGTCTCGGCATGGGCACGGCTACGAATAGCGTTGATGGCTGCTACGGCATCGGCAGGAGCAGTACCGCCATTCAGGCGAGTCAGAGCCTCAGCATAGGTCAGATAAGCCTCGGCCACACGCATGTAGAACAGGTGTGAGTCGGCAAAGGTGTTGTCACTGCCCTTGGTGCCGTCGCACTTGAAGTTGTTGAACTTGGCGATAGCGTAGCCATACTTGAAGTTGGACTCGTCCTCCACGTTCAGGAAACGGCCCTCAGTCTCAAACAGAGCACGGTCATCACCGGCGGCATAGCTAACAGAGTAAGCATGGCCCACGGGAGCATCGTCGTTGGGGAAGAACAGACGGATCAACTCGGGACGTGCACGGTTACCACCCCAAGTGCTGTTGTTGTACAGACCATTCACCTCAGTCTCATCGTAGGGATAAGGATGAACGTCGGCGTCAACGGTCGAGCAGATCAGGAAGTTGGTGCCACCCCACGAAGTGGTGCGCAGACCATCTTGGATCACGGGGAATACGGCCTCGTAGGCAGCATCGGTCTTGGCGTTGTCGCCCATGAACAGCATCTGATAAGCAGTGAACTCGCGGTAAACGCCATCAGCGCCAGGAGCATTGTAACCCTCGGTGTGCAGCTTGTAAGCTGAATCCATCACCTTCTTGGCATAGTTGGCAGCATCCTGCCAGCGAGCGGTGCCGGTGTAGACCTCACTGTTGAGGTACAGGCGGGCCAGCAGCATCCAGGCAGCAGCCTTGTCGATGCGGCCATAACCTGCCTCGCCATACTTCTTGGGCTTAGGATCATTCAGGGTGTAGGCATTGCTTTCACCCTCGCCGATGATGTCCTTGAGCTCGGTCTCGATGAACTCGCACACCTGAGCACGGGTGTACTGCTCGGGATTCTCACCCGAGATCGTCGTGGCAAAGGGGATGTTGCCGAAGGCATCGGTCAAAAGATAGAACTGGAAGGCGCGCAGGAAGCGAACCTCGGCAGTCATCGTGCCATCGTAGTCGGGGAAGACCTGCAGATACTGATTGCAGAAGGTGATACCGATACACAGGCCGTAGTAGTAACCGCGCAGCATCGGGTGGCTGGCGTCATAGGTGTTGTGGCAATAGGAGGGGATACCCTCATCACCCCAACCGCAGATGGCCTCATCGGTCGTCAACTCGTTAGAGTTCCACATCTGGCGGTACTTGTGCTGGAAACCGCCGTCAAGACCGTCAACGTCAACGTTGTCGTCACCACCGTTGTTACCCGAGGTGGCGAACACCGAGTAGCACTTGTTGAACAACTGCTCGGGAGTGACATCGCTCTGCAGCGAGGGGTCGATGGGCTCCACATCCAGGTCATTGATACAGGAGGTGAGGCAACCGGTCGTCATCAGCACCACTGCAGCACTCAATATATATTTGAAAAACTTATTCATTGTGATATTTCTAATTATATTCGATTAATGTGTCAACTTAATTAGAAGTTCAGGCTCAGACCAAGGATGAACGAAATGGGACGCGGGAAGATGTCACCGCCGATACCACCGAAGACCTCGGGATCGATGCCATCATACTTGGTGATGCAGAACACGTTGCTGACGGTACCGTAGATACGGCCACCGACGCCATTGTAGTTGCCATGCTTGAGCAGGTTGTTGAAGCTGTAACCCAAGGTGATGTTGTCACACTTGAGGAACGAAGCATTCTGTACCCAATAGTCGCTGAAGATAGACTTGTTATCATAGGTCTGCCAACCCAAGTCAACCAAAGCCTTGGGACGGTTGTTCAGATAGAAACCGGAAACCTCCTCGAATACGGCTGCGGGGCTCACATTGTGATAACCCTGCATCACGTTGTTGAACATGTAGTTGCCGATGCTGGCACGCAGGCTGAAGCCGAAGTCCCAGTTCTTCCAGTCGAGGCGCGAGGCCAGACCCATGGTCACGGGAGCCCACGGCGACTTGTAGAGGTACTTGTCGGCATCGCTGATGACGCCGTCACCGTTGCGGTCAACAACCAGGTTCTCGATGGGTTTGCCATCCTCGCCATAGACCTGCTGGTAAACGTAGAAGCTGTTGGAGGGATGACCAGCCACGTGAGCCTGGGCCGAACCGTTGATACCGATACCGCCGGTGGTCACGAAGTAGCTGGGATCGTCGCTGATGAGCTCGAGCACCTTGTTGCTGTTGTAGGTCAAGTTATAGTCGATGGTCCACAACAGGTCGTTGGTCGAGATAGCCTTCCAGTTCAACGAGAACTCGATACCGGTGTTGCGCAGCGAACCGATGTTCTTGTAGAACGCATTGCGGAAGTTGGTCATAGCCGAGAAGGTTGCCCAGTTCAACAGGTCGGTGGTCTTGCGATAGTACCAGTCGATGCTACCGCTCAGGCGCTGGTTCATGATACCCCAGTCCAGACCGACGTTGGTCGTGGTGGTGGTCTCCCACTTCAGCTCGGGGTTGTAAACGTTGGGCCTAGCCTTGGAGCCGTCGCCACTGACATCATAGAACGAACCTGCACTACCGTTGCTCATCACGTAGGTGGCAAAGTAGTTGTAGTCGCCGATGCCTTCCTGCTGACCGGTCTTACCCCAACCGAGGCGGAGCTTCAGGTCGCTGAATGCGCCGTCCTTCATGAAGGCTTCCTCGTTGATCTTCCATGCAAATGCTGCAGAGGGGAACAGAGCCCAGTGCTTCTTGAAGCGTGAAGAACCGTCATAACGGGTGGTGAAGGTCAACAGATAGCGGTTGGCATAGCTGTAGTTCATACGGCCGAAGAAGGATACCAGATAATTCTCAGTGCGGTAACCCAGACCGTTGTTCTGGCGATAAACGCCCTCAGCACGGATGGCACCACCCTTGCTGTCGCCGATGTTGTAGTGGGCAGAGGGGATCCACTGACCGGGAGTCACTACCAGTGCGCCGTTCTCAGCATCAGTCGGGGTGAAGACGAGAGCCGAGTTCATAGGATAGGTACCCCATGACTCGTTGTACTCCTTGCGCCAGTTGTGCTGCCACTCGTAACCGGCCATGATGTCGAAGTGGTGCATGTCGTTGAAGTCCTTGTAGTACTGAGCGTAGGTGCTCAACTGCAGGTTCTCCTTGCTCTGGGTGTAGTAGCTGTTGTTGCCCCAGTAGTTGGAGGTGTTGGAGATATTGGCGCTGATGTTGTGGCCATTACCGCCAGTGAAGTCACCAGCCAAGGTGAGGTGGAGTCTCAAGTCCTCAAAGCCGTGGATCTTATAGTCGATCTCGGCAGTACCGATGAACGAATGGGCCTTACCACTGTTGTCATGGTTGTCGAGCATAGCCACGGGGTTGTAAGGAGCGTTGGTGTTCTTGGTGTAGGGCCAGCTATCATCCGAGCCATTCACCTGGAGCCACTCGAAGTAGCTACCCACGCACTTATACATGTCACCACTCTTATAGATGGGCTGCGTCGGGTCCATGCGGACAGCATTGCCCACGGCACCGGTGTCGGCCCAGCGCGACTTCGTCCAAGCCATCTTACCGCTGAGGTTCAGGGTCAGGTGATCCTGGAAGAACGAGGGGTTCAGATTCAAGGCCACGGTGTAGCGCTTGAAGTCCGAAGTCTTGAGGATACCCTGTTGGTCGGTGTAACCAGCCGAAAGACGATAAGGCAGATAATCGCCCACTGAACCGGCCACGGTCACGTTATGGTCGTGGCTCAGAGCGGTGCGGTAGATCTCGTTCTGCCAGTCGGTGTTGGCATCACCCAGCAGCGACAGGGCATTATCCTCGCGGGTGTTGCCAGCGAAGATCTTCTTCACGAAGGCGCGGTACTCGTCACCGTTCATCACGTCGATGGTCTTCTTCTTCATGCTCCAGGTCACACTACCGTTATAGGAAACGGTGGGACGCTGGCCACGACGACCCTTCTTGGTGGTGATGATGATGACACCGTTAGAACCACGGCTACCGTAGATAGCGGTTGCCGAAGCGTCCTTCAAGACGTTGAAGCTCTCGATGTCCTGGGGGTTAACCAGTGACAGGGGGTTGGACAGACCGCTAACACCGTTGTTATCCATGGCAATACCATCGATCACGATGAGGGGGTTGTTGCTGGCGTTCAGTGACGAACCACCACGGATGCGGATGTTAGCACCGCCACCGGGCTCACCACTGTTGCTGGTCACGCTCACACCGGCTACCTTACCGCCGAGCATGTCCTGAGCGCTAACAACGACACCCTTGTTCTTGGCATCGGGCTTGAGGGCTGTTACCGAACCGGTCAAGTCGTTTTTCTTAACGACACCGTAACCGATGACCACCAGATTTTCAAGCATCTGAGTGCTCTCGGCTAAGGTGATTACCAGGTCACTGGCTGCGGTCACCTCGTGGGTGTCGTAACCAATAGACGAGATCTGGAGCTTGGCGCCCTGGGGCACGCCGTCGAGGGTAAAGAGACCGTCAAAGTCGGTCACAGTACCCTGAGTGGTGCCAACGACACGAACACTCGCGCCGATGACAGGCTCGCCGGTAGCATCCTTAACAACGCCATTCACAGTAATCTGTGCATAGGCTCCCAGTGACAGGAACAGTCCCATCACGAGGGTAAGAATCCTAAACGGAATTCTGATGTTTACCTGCTTCATTTTAAAATTTTTAAAGTTAATATTATATTGATAATCAAATAGTTATAACGATTTTTAAGATGCTTGCCGTGCCG
Organism: uncultured Bacteroidales bacterium; assembly: GCA_902760865.1. Taxonomy (GTDB): domain Bacteria; phylum Bacteroidota; class Bacteroidia; order Bacteroidales; family Muribaculaceae; genus Sodaliphilus. The sequence continues at coordinate 7,894 of CACWID010000035.1, forward strand.
CTGCACGGGCGCAAATAGTATCATTCGGCCATTTTTAGGCAATTAAAACAAGGCAAAAATAGGAATTTCCGATAAAACTTCTTTTTTTATAATGTTAAAAAATGGTTTAATTAAATGCAATCGTTTGCGTAATCCGATTATTCGGTGTACCTTCGCCGCAGATTGCAACAAATGGTCATTAATCGACAATAACCAATTAGTCAAGTAACGAAAATGAACGAGAAGCAACAACTGACGATGAAGGACATCGCCCGCGAACTTGGAGTATCGGTGGCCACCGTGTCACGTGCACTGAGTGACAGCCCCAGCATATCGAAAGAACGCCGACGGGCCATCCAGCAGTATGCCCGCGACCACAACTATTTCCCTAACGTCATTGCCGAGCAGCTGCGCCACAGCCGCCGCAACCCGTCACGGGCTATCGGCGTGATCGTTCCCGAGCTGGTTCACTACTACTTCTCGACCATCCTCGACGGCATCGAGAGCGAGGCCTCGGCGCGCGGCTACCACCTCATCGTGGCCAAGAGCAACGAGAGCTATGAGCGCGAGGTGCACATCTGTGAAGCGATGCTCAAGAACAAGGTCTGCGGCATCATCGTCTCTCAGGCCAAGGACACCAAGCAGTATGACCATTTCCAGCACCTCGAGGCCGCCGGCGTGCCGCTGGTCTTCTATGACCGCATCTGCCCCGCCCTGAACGCCAGCCGCGTGGTCGTCGATGACTACATGGGCACCCTCAATGCGGTGTCCCACATGATTGAGACGGGCTGCAGGCGCATCGCCTTCTATGGCGCCCCGATGAACATGGAAATCGCCGTGAACCGCTTCAACGGCTACCGTGACGCCCTGTACAAGCACGGCCTGACGCTCGACGAATCGCTGGTACGCATCTGCGACAACCGCGCCGACGCCGAACGCATCACGCCGGCCATGATGCTCCTCGAGGACCGTCCTGACGGCTTCTTTGCCGTCAACGACGAGACCGCCATCGGCACCTTGACGGTAATCAAGCACCTGGGCTACAGCGTTCCCGACGAGGTGAGCATCTGCGGCTTCACCAACGGCTACCGCGCCACGGTGTGCGACCCGATGCTGACGACCGTGGAACAACGCGGCTCACAGGTCGGCAAGGAAGCCGCCGACATCCTCATCGGCCTGGTCGAGGGCACCCTCCCCGCCGACCGCGCCGAGAAACGCATCGTCAAGACCCGCCTCGTCGTCCGCGGCACCACCCGCCACCCCTAAAAACAACACATTACCGACGTTTTACAAAAAACAACTAGTAAATAAAAAGAAAACAATAAATACAATAAAGACAAACTATAATTAGCTTATAATGATTGACTTAGACAAGCTAAAAGATCACATTTTTGATATAGTGGGTGCTTTGTATGAAGTTCACACTGAACTTGGACCTGGACTGAACGAATACTGCTATCAAGAAGGGCTCAAAATACAACTTGAAGAGCAGGGTGTTCCTTACCAAAAAGAACTGACCTTTCATCCAACTTACCACGGAAAGCAAATGGATGCCGTGTATCGTGTTGATTTCCTATGCAAGGGGGACATTGTTGTTGAATGTAAGTCAGTTGACATCTTGAACGGAGACATGAGGGCACAATTGTACAACTATATGCGTCTACTCAAATGCACATGTGGAATCATTGTCAACTTTGCTGGAAAAAAGGCTGACGTTGAAAGGTATTTCTATGATGAACAGTCGCATAATATCTTGACCGTTGATGGGCGCACCGTTCACAAGTACCGCCATTAAGATTGTTTTTATTGTACTTATTGTTTTCCTTTTTTAATAGAACAAACAGATTTTTAGTTTTTTATATGGAGAGAATGAAGAAGATTTTAGTTGTTGTGATGGCTGCTGTGGCGCTGTGCGTGAGCGGCCAAGTGGAGAGGCCTAAATTGGTTGTGGGCCTGGTGGTGGACCAGATGCGCTGGGACTATCTGTATAACTACCAGTGGGGCGAAGGCGGATTCAAGACCTTGCTCCAGGACGGCTACCTGTTTAATAACACCATCATCGACTATGTGCCGACGGTAACCGCAGCCGGCCATGCCAGCATCTACACGGGGACGACGCCCGCCTTCCACGGCATCGCGGGCAACAACTTCCTGATCAACAGCAGGAACGTGACCAGCGTGCAGGATGACACCGAACGCGGTGTCGGCGGCAATGAGAAGACCCGTGGCAAGTCGCCGCGCAACCTCATCACCACCACTATTGCCGACCAGTTGCAGCTCGCCACCAACTTCAAGAGCCGTGCCGTGGGCATCGCCCTGAAGGACCGTGCCGCCATCCTGCCTGCCGGACATCATCCCGTGGGCGCCTACTGGTATGACGGTGACAGCAAGGCGATGGTCACCAGCACCTATTATTGTGACAAACTGCCCAAGTGGGTCAGCGACTTCAACAAGAAGCACCGCGACGAACTCGCCAGCGATGTATACAACCTGCCGATCGGCACCACGTTGACGTTTGCCCTCGCCGAGCAGGCCCTGATCAACGAGAAGCTGGGTCAAGGTGAGGCGACCGACCTGCTCGCCATCAGCGTGTCCAACACCGACATGTGCTCCCACTCCTTCGGCACCCACTCGCCCAAGGTGGACTCCATCTACTGGCAGCTGGACCGCGAGATTGCCCATTTCATCCAAGTGCTTGACGAGCGCATCGGGCGCGGCAACTATCTGCTGTTCCTCAGCGCTGACCACGGCGGCACCCACAGCTATCCACGCATGACAGCCCACGGCCTGCCCAGCGCCTGCTGGCACAATCCCGATGCCATGAAGGCTGCCAACGAACAACTGGAGAAACAGTTCGGTGTCAAGGGGCTGATCCAGGACGAGATGGAATACACCTTCTGCCTCAACCACAAAGCCATCAACGACGCCCACCTGAACTATGACAAGGTGATCAGCGCCGCCTGTCAGGCACTGGAACAGCCCGAGGAAATCCAGTGGGCCATCGACGTGTCGCGCATCGACACCTACCCCATCCCCACCATCCTCAAGGAGCGCATCAAGCTCGGCTACTTCCCCGGTCGCAGCGGTGAGATTTACATCGTTCCCCGCACGGGCGTGTATGCCGGCAAGAAGGAATGGGCTGGTTCCAACCACGGCTCCTGGAGCCAGAGCGACTCCCACATCCCCTTGCTGTTCATGGGTTGGCACATCACTCCCGGCGAGACCTCGCGCTTGACCCACATGACCGACATCGCGGCCACCGTCTGCGCCATGCTCCACGTCCAGGCCCCCAACGGCTGCATCGGCACGCCCCTGTTTTAACGTAAATTCGATTTATATTTGTTTTGATCATCATAGGAGGGTGTGTCATAAATCAATTGCTAGAATTATAACCGCCCTATGGGCGGGAAATTAAACAAATTAATTATAAAATTTTTATTAATATAAATAAAATATTAATTTTAATTCAATAATTTGTTTAATTTCCCGTGCGATAGCACGGTTATATTACCGTGTTGCAATTATGACACACCGGCAATATCAGCACTTTATTTTCCTCGAACTCATGTTGTTTTAAGAGAATCAGCTCGTCCGCACTGTAGGCGGAGTGTCATAATTAGCCTCAAGAATATTGATCGCCCTGACAGTCGACATTAATACCAGCTTGAATGATGGCACAGCCCCGAGTTGACAGGACCCGATCATGAGGTGACAATAACGCGAGAACCGCTGCAGGCAAAGGTTGCCTGCAGCGGTTCTTGATAGGTCAGCGTTGAAGTGTTCTGATTACTTCTTTGCGGGAATGTTGATGCTCGGACGCTTGGGCTTCTCGTTGGGGTCCTGTACACCGAGGGTCTCGATGTCGAAGATCAGGGTCTCGTTGGGCTCGATGCCGCGGTTACCCTGGGGACCATAAGCGAGGTCGCTGGGGATGACAACGGTTACCTTGCTGCCGGGCTTCATCAGCTGGATCATCTCGGAGAAGCCGGGAACGACCTGCTTGAGGTTGAAGGGCACGGGCTGGTCACCGCTCTTGTCAAACTCGGTGCCGTCGATGTGGCGACCCACGTAGTTCACCTTAACGACGTCGCTGTCGCTGAAGTTCTTGCCCTCGCCAGCAGCAAGCACCTTATAGGCAATACCGCTCTTGGTGAAGGTGTAGTCCTTGTCGTTTTTCAGCTTTGCCATGTACTCATCACCAGCCTTCTTGTTGGCAATGGCTTTGGGAGACTCGGAAATGGCCTTGTTCATCAGAGGCTCAATCTTGCTCTGCATGGCCATTATCTCTTCCTGGCCAACGGGAGTAGCCTTCAACAGGTTCTCACGCAGGTGCTGCATGAACAGGCTCTTGTTGATGGGCCTGCCGCACTGCTCCTCCATAGCGGAATAGAGCTGGGCAATCTGCATACCCATCTGCATACCCTGTGCGAAAGCCTTGCTGGTATCAGCGTTGGCGATGAACTCCATACCCTTGAGGGCCTGCTCCATGTTGATGGTGGAGTCCATGCTGCGCAGTTGCTGTCCCATACCGGCGCCGAAGAGGTCACCGAAAGCGATGCTCAGCGAATCCATCGTGTCGCTGCTGCCGCTAGCACCCTTGCTGTTGCAGCCTACAAAACCAACGGTCATCAGACCGGCTACTGCAATTGCTAAAATCTTCTTCATAATAATAAAACTAGTTTTTTAATGAAATTGAATGTTGATGTTATTTAAAATGATTTTCTCAGTTCTTCTTATTGACCTTGATCAACTCGACGTCAAAGATCAGCGTCGCGTTGGGCAGGATCTTGTCGCCGGCACCCTTGGAGCCATAAGCCAGCTCGCTGGGGATGAACAGGCGGTACTTTGAGCCCTCGCTCATCAGCTGCAGGCCCTCGGTCCAGCCGGGAATGACGCCGTTCAGGGGGAAGGTGGCGGGCTCGCCACGCTCCACGCTGCTGTCAAACACGGTGCCGTCCAGCAGGCGTCCGGTATAGTGTACGGTAACCTCGTCGGTGGGACCAGGCTTGGCGCCGGTACCCTCTTTCAGCACCATGTACTGCAGGCCGCTGGCGGTCTGCACGACGCTGTCATTCTTGGCGTTCTGCTCCAGGAACTCACGACCGAGGGTCTTGTTGTCCTTGATCTGCTGGCCGTAGCTGGGGGCAGCGGTCTCTTCACTCTCGGTGGTCTTGTTTTCATTGCTGGTGCAACTTGCCATGCCAGCCATCAGCACAGCCGACAATATGAGAATATAAATCTTCTTCATGGGTTGCAAGAAAAAAATGTGATTAATGTGTTGTATCTGTGATGATAATTACTTCTTCTCGACCTTGATCAGCTGGACGTCAAAAATGAGCGTCGAGTTGGGCTGGATGGGACCAGTACCGTGGGGGCCGTAAGCCAGATTTGAAGGGATGAACAGCCTGTAGGCAGCTCCCTCGCGCATCAGCTGCAGACCTTCGACCCAACCGGGGATGACCTGGCCGACAGCAAAGGTGGCGGGCTCGCCGCGCTCCACGCTGCTGTCAAACACGGTGCCGTCAATCAGTCTGCCGGTGTAGTGGACGGTTACCACGTCGTTGGGGCCGGGCTGTGCGCCGTCACCCTCTTTCACTACCATATATTGCAGGCCGCTGGCAGTGACCTTCACGCCCTCGGCATCCCTGTTCTTCTCCAGGAACTCACGTCCCAGGCGCTCGTTCTCCTGTGCGCCTTGCTTCTCAAGATTGGTGAAATATTCGGTGACAATCTGCTTGGCCTCTTCAAAACTCATCTTCTGTTCAGCACCTTCATAGATGGCTCTCATGCCGTCAGCGAAGTCGTTGATATCCAATTTCTTAACGCCAGAGCCGATGAAGTTTCCACCCATGCTCAAGCCTAATGCATAACTCAGTTTATCCATTTAAAATCGTTATATTTTGATAAAAAACGGTGCAAAGATAGTGATTTATGTGATTAGGGTGTACGTTTTTAAAAAATTTTTACTATTTTTGCTCTCGCATCAATTAAAAACCAAGATACTAATCAAATAAACCAATGACTATGAGCAAGAAGAAATTAGTTATCTCGTCGGGTGCCGGAATCAGCGCCGAGAGCGGCATCAAGACGTTCCGCGATGCCGACGGGTTGTGGGAAAACTACCCTGTCATGGATGTGGCCAGCCATGAGGGATTCCTGCGCAACCCCGCCCTCATCCACAAGTTCTATAATGAGCGCCGTGAGCAACTGATCAACGCTCAGCCCAATGCAGCCCATCTGGGGCTGGTAGAGCTGGAGAAGGACTTTGACGTTCGCGTGATCACCCAGAACGTGGATGACCTGCATGAGCGCGCCGGCAGCGCCAGCGTGCTGCACCTGCATGGCGAGCTGATGAAGGTGCGTTCGCTCAGGCACGAGGAGCGTGTCTACACCCTGCCGTGTGATGACCTCACCGACAAAGGCCTGGTGACGAGCGTTGACACACTCGACCCCTATGGCGACCACGTGCGCCCCCATATCGTGTTCTTCGGCGAGGCTGTGCCCAACATGGAGGCTGCCGCCCAGCTGGCACATGACGCCGACATCTTTGTCGTCATCGGCACCTCGCTGGTGGTTTATCCCGCAGCTGCGCTCATCCAGTACGTGAGACGCGGTGTGCCCATCTACTACATCGACCCCAGACCCGCAGCCGTGCCCGACTGGGTCACCGTCATCCCGAAACCCGCTACCCAGGGCGTTGCCGACCTCATCAACATCCTGCGCAGCTGACACGACACAAAAAAAGAGAGAATATCAAGCCCTATGCCGAATCGAGCATAGGGCTTGTTTTACCCTTTGGCGTAAAGCTGATGAAATAAAATGCTGATACTCATTGAGACACAAGATTAGCGTCCCATGTATTGGTATTTTTGTAACGCCTCATCATGGAGACGCAAAATTTTGCGTCTCTACAGGTCGCAGGATGGATAACTCGCTGAAAATAAAGTTTTAAAGACTCTTATCACTCGCGTTATTACCAATTGTGCCTGAGCAGGTAATTGATAAGGGCGGTGACGTCGCTGATGTTGATGCTGCCGTCAGGGTCACAGTCGGCTGCTTCAAGATTAATGGAAGCATAATCCCCGGAAAGCAAACAGTTGATCAGGTCGGTCACATCGCTGATGTTTACGACGTTGTCCCTATTCACGTCTCCACGCAGGGAGGCGGATTTATCGGTGAAGTAGCCAGGGTTACTGTGGCCGCCGTCGATACGTGCGTAGGTCTGGTCCGTGTGGCTCGCGTCATAGGCAGTCCCCATTCCACCCACCAGAGCCGTGCAATTAGTGAATATGCCTTCACCCCATTCGCCATTTATGTTTTTAGTGGTCCAGCCCGTGCCGGCGTAGATGGTGGTCAAGTTTGTGCAGTTGGCAAACATGTCGGTCATGTACCAGACATTGGAGGTATCCCACCCTGTAAGGTCGAGCGAGGTCAAACCCGTGCAGCCGCTGAACATGTATAGCATGCCACTGACCCGAGAGGTGTTCCAGTCCGATACATGAAGCGAGGTTAAGCTCTCACAACCACTGAACATGTCCATCATGGTGATGACAGCGGCGGTGTTCCACCCCGAGAGATCGAGTGACGTCAGACTTGAGCAGCCAGAGAACATGGCAGTCATGGTCTTGACCTTGCTTGTATTCCAGCCGTCCAGGTTGAGAGAGGTCAGTTTTCGGCAATTGTAGAACATATTGGTCATATAGTTGACATTGGAGGTGTTGAAGCCCGAGAGGTCGAGTGAGGTTAAGCTTTCACAACTATTGAACATGTGGTACATGTCGATGACATTGGAGGTGTTCCAGCCCGTGAGGTCGAGTGAAGTCAGGCTCAAGCAGTAGTAGAACATCAAGCCCATGTCCAGGACATTGACGGTGTTCCAACCCGACAGATTGAGTGAAGTCAGGCTCTCGCAGTAGCTGAACATTTCGCACATGTCGGTGACATTGGCGACATCCCACCCTGAGAGGTCAAGCGAGGTCAGGCTTGAGCAGTCGCTGAACATCCTATTTGCACTTGTCATCTCGCTGGTGTTGACGCGGCTCAGGTCCATGCTCTCGCAATGATTGAAATTATAAAACAGCTGTGAGCAGTCGCCGGTGAAGCTCACCTCGCTGGTGGCGGTGACGCTCTTGACGTCAGTGTTGACCACGTCGCTACCCCACGGGTCCCAGTTGTTGAACTCGCCCCAGTTGAGGGTCAGTGCACCGGTAGCACTGTCAAAGGTGTATCGGGGTGTTGAGTTGGCTGTGCCAGCATAAGCATCAGCGGCTACGGCCTGCGCCATCAGCCCGGCTAAGAGCGAGACAAGAAGAAATAGTTTTTTTTTCATAAGCAGAGACATGATTAGGTTATTGATACAAATCATCGGCAAATGTAGGTATTTTCCTGTGAAGTCCCAAATAATCAGAGGGGGAATGGTTATCTGTTCACGCCTTATCAACGAATTAGCCCCCGCATGGCAATATGCGGAGGCTAAAGAAACGTTTGCAGTAAACTTCCTCGTTGTTGATGATCAGTGTCTGAAAAACTGAGCGATTCAGTCCTTGAACCGGATGATGGTGTCCTCACCGGCACGAATCACGACGACGTCCTGATAGAGCAGGCGCTCGTCCTTCTGGCGAATCATCACGCGCCGGGTCCCTTGCTGGGCACCATATTTCATCCCCTTCACCTCGCCATCGACCACCTGGGCCGTCGAGGCGAGAAAGGTCTTGTTCAAGCCAGAGATGTTGACCCACAGGTCATCATATTGCTTGCCCGACTCGCTCACGAATACCAGATACCCGAAGGAGTCGGTCGTTGCGTAATCCTTGGCCAGCTTGTAGCCATCACTGCATCCGCCCGCCAGCAGGCAGACGCATAACAACAGCAAGCACAGGCACTTTTTCATCACGTGAGGGTTACTTGTTCATGCCGAACTTGATGCGCAGCTTCTCGATCATGTCCTTGGTCATGGCATCAAGGTTATACTCGGGCTTCCAGTCCCACTCGACGCGGGCGCAGGTGTCGTCCAGCTTGTTGGGCCAGCTGTCAGCGATGCTCTGGCGCAGGGGATCCACGTCATATTCCATCTCGAAGCCGGGAATATACTCCTTGATCTTGTGGTAGATGACCTCGGGATCGAAGCTCATCGAGGCGATGTTGAACGAGTTGCGGTGAACCAGACGCGACGGGTCGGCCTCCATGATCTCGATGGCACCGCGCAATGCGTCGGGCATATACATCATGTCCATCAGCGTGCCGGCAGCAATGGGGCAGATGAACTTCTTGCCCTGCACGGCGCTGTAATAGATGTCAACGGCATAGTCTGTCGTGCCGCCACCCGGAGGGGTGACGTAGCTGATCAGGCCGGGGAAGCGCACCGAACGGGTGTCAACGCCGAACTTGAGGGCGTAGTAGTTGCTCAGCAACTCGCCGGTCACCTTGGTCACGCCGTACATCGTGCGCGGCTGCTGGATGGTGTCCTGGGGAGTGCCGTCCTTGGGAGCATTGGGGCCGAAGGAGCCGATGCTGCTGGGGGTGAACACGGCGCATTTCTTCTCGCGCGATACTTCGAGCACGTTCATCAGGCCGTCGATGCCGATGTGCCAAGCCAGTTGGGGCTTGTTCTCGGCCACGGCGCTCAGCAGGGCTGCCAGGTTATAGATGGTGTCGATGTTGTATTTGTCAACAACGGCGGCAATCTGCTGGGCGTTGGTGATGTCAACAACCTCCGAGGGGCCACTCTCGAGCAGTTCGCCTTTGGGCTCAGCGCCAGGGATGTAACCAGCCACGACGTTACCCGTGTAGATACCTCTCAACTTCATTGTCAGCTCCGAGCCGATTTGGCCTGTCGAGCCGATGATAAGGATATTTTTCATTGCAATAGTTCTATAATATGTCTGGTTTATGTTTGTTAATGATGGCACAAAAATACACCAATTCTCATTAATGTGCAATTTTAACCGACATATTTTTTAAATAGGTATCAAGAAAACTTCCCCTTTATTTGTTTGGAGGTTGTCTTTCTTACAGGCCTCGACTCGAGAAGAACGGCATTGCATCATAAAGTGAGCCACGAAAGACGCACGATACATCTTCCGAGGCTCCACTGCAGTGTGTAATAGATACTTCCTAATAAAACAACGCGATTCTAGCAAAGTTACTTGCTGCCTCTCAAAGTATTAGCAACCAAGGGTCTTGTAGAGACGCAAAATTTTGCGTCTCCATTGCGAGGCGTTTTTAAAACACGGCCCAATGAGACGCAAAATCGTATTCTACTCCTGTGGCAACGATTAGAAAATGCCCAGGATTTTCTTTCTAATGACAGGCTCATCCTGGACTGAGCGCATCATGAGGGCATTCTTCAGCGTCTCATCATCGGCACAACGGAAATTCTTGTAAGTTGCAGGGTAGCCCGAGACAGTGACTTCAGAAACGTCTTTCCGGCCTTTTTTCTTAACAGTGGTCTGCAATTCGACCAGCACGTCGCCCCCGCCATTCACCTCAAGGGCCTTGCGGATGGCAGTGTTGATTACATTCACCTCACCACCACGACGCACATCGTCTGTCGGTTTGTAGGTGTAAGTGATCTTATGGGGAGATACGACCAGATCGGCAAACGTCGCAGTGATGGCCGACGAGCCGAAGTCCTTGGTCTTAGACGAGTTTAAGGTTGTTGTGCATGAGGTCAGACCAAGCACGGCAATGATTGAAAAGATGAAAAAGATTATTTTAGACATAATGGATTGTATTAGAGTGACTCCCACAACTAATTCTTATGGAGCCGTTCCGGGAATCTGTGAAACGGCCACAACATATTCATTTTTCTCAATGCAAAAATATCAATAAGGCCGTGAATGGGGATGGCTGGCACGTAGCAGATAATTCTACACATCTGTTGAATTATTTTCCTCATCGTTACTATCATCCTGATAATATAGGGCAAAGAAGTTGCGGTTCAAAATGATGCTGATGCGCTCGAGCAGGCGCGTATCGATGCCTTCTCGCTTGAAGATATCATACACATTGGTGCGGTCGCAGTGCAACTTCTCTGCGAGCCAACTCACGCCGCGCTCCTGGCGACGCAACTCTGCCTTGATTTCTTTGCCGATGTGTACTGCCACTTCTTTATAGCATTACAATGTCTATTATTCTCTGAATTTAATAACCCCCTCTTGGATAATAATGGGCAAGAGGGGGTGTCTTGCATTTGCCGTAGCGACGATCGTAGCGCTGAGTCTACGAGATAATTCTTGTGGCTGCGGCCCCCCAGTATTCATAATGGGGGAACTATAACAGTATGAAGAGAGAACGAACTTGTAGCGGGGTGACAAAAGCAGCGGGGGGGCCTCTGAGATTTAGCGTGATGTGATTATACATGTTACTTATTCTTACCATCTTCCTTTATATTGCAAAAATGTATTTATCGATGATGCTATCGGGCACCAATTGGGCATGGCCCTCTTGGCAATGCAAAATTACTGCGAATTGCATCTGGGTGGTTATATTTCATATTGCAGATAATACTACACATTTGTAGAATCATTTTCCGCACCATTGCCAATTTCCGGGCAATAGAGCATAAAGAAGTTGCGCCCCAGCACGACACCGATGCGTTGCAACAGCCACGTGTCGATGCTTTCGCGCATGAAGATTTTATACACGTTTGACCGTTCATAGTTCAGTTGACGGGCAAACCACGTCGCGCCACGCCCCTGCCGGCGCAGCTCAGCTTTGATTTCTTTTCCTATATGAATCAACATTGCAGTACGAACAACGATCGCAACGGCTCCCTTGTAGCGACCCTTCAGGTTACACAAGAGCGTGGGAACCCAGTGGGTTTTCATGCGAACCTACCTCTCCCAAGGTGCCTTTGGCACCTTGGATGGGCGTTCACGAGAGGGCATAGCACCCCCCACTACGCTTTGAATACAATATAATAAATATCTGAATTTCAATATGTTATAACAATATCTCCCGACATCGTTAGAACATCGTCATTCATACTATTCCAATATTTTTCCTTCAAAAAGTTCATTTTGCGCCTATACTGCAATTCTTTGACCGCAAAGATACAACTCTTTTCACGCATTTTCAAACACACCGGTGTTGAAAATTTTTCCACATTTTACCATTTGATGGCGCTGCATTGTGAAAAATCGAGGGAGCTGCCTATTTATTAATGAGAAAATAGTAACTTTGCAGGTTAGTTAATCCAATAACAATAGAACAAATGAGTAAAGAGACTTATCCTCATCTTGAGGCGCTGCGCGAGGAGATGCGCCGCCTGAACGTCGATGCCGTCATCATTCCCGGCACCGACCCGCACCAGAGTGAATACATCTGTGACCACTGGAAATTCCGCGACTGGATCAGCGGCTTCACGGGTAGCAACGGCACCGCCGTGGTAACCCTCGACCATGCCGCCTTGTGGACCGACTCGCGCTACTTCCTGCAGGCCGAAATCGAGCTCGAGGACAGTGGCTTCGAGATGATGAAAGAGAATATGGGCAACGACCCGACCATCCACGAGTGGCTGCTGCAGGTGCTGGACGAGGACTCGGTCATCGCCATCGACGGGCGCCTCTACAGCGCTCAGGACGCCAACCAGCTGGAACGCTTCTGCGGTGAGAACGGCTTCATGCTTGCCACCGAATTCTACCCCGCCGACAAGATCTGGACCGACCGCCCCGCCCGTCCCAGCGAACCCGCCTTCGTCCACGACGTGCAATACGCCGGCGAAGAAGCCAACGACAAGATTGAGCGCCTGCTCAAGGTGCTTGAGGACAATGACGCTACCGCCATGCTAGTGACTGCCCTCGACGATATCGCCTGGCTGCTGAACCTGCGCGGCGGTGACGTAGACTTCACGCCCGTTGCCATCGCGTTTGCCTACATCGGCACGCACAACAGGGATCTGTTCATCGACGAGAACAAGGTGACCGACGAGGTGCGCCAGCACCTCAAGGCCTGCGGCGTGAGGGTGCGCAACTACGACGACATCGTCCACTTCCTGGAGCGCGTGAGCGAACACGAGGTGGTTCTCATCGACCCGAACCGCGTGAGCGACACATTGGCCAATGCCCTACCCTGCCAGAAGGTTTACTTCCGCTCCCCCATCACTGACCTCAAGTGCATCAAGAACGAGGTGCAGATCGACGGTTTCCGCCACGCCATGGAGCGCGACGGCGCCGCCCTGGTGCGTCTGTTCAAGTGGATTGAGGAGACGGCCCCCAGTGGCACCATCAACGAGGTGGACGTGTGGACCAAGGGGCAGGAGTTCCGCGCCCAGCAGGACCTGTACCGCGAGGACAGTTTCGCGATGATCTGCGGTTACAAGGAGCACGGCGCCATCGTGCACTATGAGGCCACCGACGAGAGCGCATCGACCCTGCACGGCGAGGGCATCCTGCTCGTGGACAGCGGCGGCCAGTATCTGGACGGCACCACCGACATCACCCGCACCGTCACCCTGGGCAACCCGACGGCACAGGAGAAGCACGACTTCACCCTCGTTCTCAAGGGTCACCTCGCCCTGCAACGCGCCAAGTTCCCCGTGGGCACCACGGGCTGCCAGCTAGACGTTCTCGCACGCCTGCCGCTGTGGCAGGAGGCGATGACCTACGGTCACGGCACGGGACACGGCGTCGGCCACTTCCTGGGCTGCCACGAGGGGCCGCAGAGCATCCGCACCAACCTGGTGGACGTGAAGCTGCTGCCCGGCATGGTAATGAGCAACGAACCCGGCCTGTACAAGACCGGCGAGTACGGTATCCGCACCGAGAACCTGTTGCTTGTCGTTGAGGCCGAGAAGACCGAGGAATTCGGCAACTTCCTCGCCTTCGAGCCGCTGACGCTCTTCCCCTACGACCTCCAACTCATCGACCGCTCGATGCTCACCAGCGAGGAGGTAGCCCAGATCAACGACTACCACCGCATGGTGCGCGAGCGCATCACGCCGCTGCTCAATGCCGACGAAGCCGCCTGGCTCGCCGACAAAACCCGCGAGATTTAACAAAAGAATCATCAAGGTTCAACCGTGCCGTGGCTCTGCCACGGCCTGCTGAACTCTAAACTTTAAACTACAATAATGGCTATCATCAAGAAAGTTAGGGGCTTTGAGCCCAAAATCGGAGACAACTGTTTCCTGTCAGACAACGCCGTCGTCGTGGGCGACGTTACCATGGGCAACGACTGCAGCATCTGGTTCAATGCCGTGCTGCGCGGCGATGTCAACACCATCACCATCGGCAACCGCGTCAACATCCAGGACAACGCGGTCATCCACACCTTGTACGAGAAATCGGTCACCGAAATCGGCAACGACGTGTCCATCGGCCACAACGTGGTCGTCCACGGTGCCAAAATCGGCGACATGGCCCTCATCGGCATGGGCAGCATCATTCTGGACCACGCCGAAATCGGCGAGGGTGCCATCATCGCTGCCGGCAGCGTCGTGCTGGGTGGCACCAAGGTCGGTCCCCACGAGCTGTGGGCTGGCAGTCCGGCGAAATTCAAAAAGATGGTTGACCCCAGTCAGGCCAGCGAAATCAACGTGAAGATCGCCAAGAACTACCTGATGTACTCGACCTGGTATGAGGAGGATTAGTCACTAGTCGCTAGTCGCTAGTCATCTTACAAATAGCCAAAATTCTCGAAATGAAAAAGTATATAATCATGACCATCGTGGCGCTTGTGCTGGCCATTTTGCCGGCACAGGCTGCCATCTATATGGTGGGCAACACCCCCTTCGGCGACTGGAACCCTGGCCGCGGTGTCGAGATGACAGACCAGGGCAACGGCACCTATACGCTGACGGTCAACATCGCCGGCACGGTGTGGTTTGTGTTTGCCGACGGCCAGGACAGCGACTGGAACGTCTTCAACGCCAACTATCGCTACGGCCCCACCGGCGGCAGCGAGGAAGTCTCGGCGGGCAACACCTACACCACCCAGAAGAGTAACAACAACCACTCCTACAAGTTCACTGGCAGCGGCAAGGAGTATACCTTCACCTTCAACCAGGGGAACCTCACCTTCAGCATCACCGAGTACCAGGAGCCCGTCCTGCCCGACCCCACGATGCTGGAAGTGGGCGATGTGAACGGTGACTCCGAGATCACGATTGCCGACATCACGGCCCTGATCAACATCCTGCTGGGCGGCTTTGCCAACTATGACACGCTGCACCGCGCCGACGTGAACTACGACGGCGAGAACAACATCGCTGATGTCACGGCTCTCGTCAACTACCTGCTGACCGGCCAGCTCAAAGAGCCCGTCAAGGAGGGTTATGACTACGTCTGGGACAATGCCGTCATTCCCGAGATACACCTCGAGGTGAGCCTCAGCGAGTGGAACCGCCTGCTGTCGCTCTATGACGCCAATGCCTTTACCACCCAGTATGTCATGGCCACCGCCACGTTTGTCAAGGAGGGCGAGACCACCGTCATCGACAGCGTGGGCCTGCGCATCAAGGGCAACACCTCACGGCGCCGTCCTGAGGGCTACTACGGCCAGATGCACCAGCGCGACAACACCGACTGGCACCACGCCCACTTCGGCGTCAACCTGCGCAAATATGTCGATGACGACGCCCACACCATTCAAGGCGTGCGCAAGCTCCACCTCAAGTGGTTCAAGGACGACCCCGCCTATGTTCGCGAGGTGTTCTGCTTCGAGCTCTTCCGCCGCGCCGGCGTGTGGACCGCCCTGCGCGACAATTACTGCCGCCTGTGGCTCCACGTCGAGGGCGACAGCCATGAGGCCTACTACGGCGTGTACGGGATGCTTGAGCCCATCGACAAGCGCTACCTGAAGGACAGGAAGAACCGCTTCGGCAGCAGCGACGGCTACCTGTGGAAGTGCCGCAATGCCGCTGCAGGCCTCAACAACCCCAATGGCGACATCTGGTATGACGACGACACCGACGACCGCCATGCCTACACGTTGGAGACCAACACGTCGGAATTTGACAGTGCCCGTGTCCAGTTGGTGGACTTCATGAACAAAATCAACGGACTGAGCGATAATGATTTCCGCACATGGATCCAGCAGGTGACCGACGTGGACTTGCTGTTGAAGACCTATGCCGTCAACGTCGCCGTGGGCATGTGGGACGACTACTGGAACAATGCCAACAACTACTACCTCTACTTCAACGGCACGGGAACCAGCGGCTACAAGTTCTACTTCATCCCCTACGACTACGACAACACGCTGGGCACCAGCCTCAGATGCGGCGTGCAGGACGATGCCGGTCGCCACAGTCCCCTCAACTGGGGCAACGACAACAACCGCCTGATTGCACGTCTGCTCAAGTTTGACGATTTCAAGGCCATCTACATCAAGCACCTCAAGTTCCTGGTCAAGTCAGGCAAC
The DNA here is from genome assembly GCA_902760865.1 of uncultured Bacteroidales bacterium. Taxonomy (GTDB): domain Bacteria; phylum Bacteroidota; class Bacteroidia; order Bacteroidales; family Muribaculaceae; genus Sodaliphilus. Next base: position 24,235 of record CACWID010000035.1, read on the forward strand.
GCCATGATGGACCGCCAGACAGCACAGGCACGCATCCGCTCCTGGCAGAGGAAAATCGAACAATACGTCAACAACGACACCGGCGAGGACACCGCCATCGAGGACAGACCCGCTCCATGGGGCAACCACAGTGAGTACAACCTGCTGAAGTCCGACAGCGAGAACTTCTTCACCGTCAAGGCCGCCTCAATCAACGCCCTGCCATAAGGCAACCTTTCGCCATTAAGGAAAGACGTACTGAGTCGGTGTGGCATAATTCGCTTCAATACTTTTAATCGGCCTAACGGCCGAGAAATTAAGCAAATTTTAAATTTAAAATTCCTTTCACATAAACAGAAATTTTAAAGATTTAATTTGATTAATTTCCCGCCCGCAGGGCGGTTATTTTTCCATCTAAATCGGGAGCATCAACGCCCCCCGGCCCCCTCTTATCTGAAGTGACCCCAAAAAGTTGGACGGGTTAAACATTATTGATTTAAGAGTAAAGAGTTCGGTATTGCACCGGG
>CACWID010000036.1 GCA_902760865.1 uncultured Bacteroidales bacterium
AAAAGCGATGCAAAATTACAGCCGTCCGCCAGACTGGCAAAATATTTCCAAGAAAAAATCTAATATTTAACCTACATTAAGAATTAAATGGCGATTTTGCGGGGTTACACATTTATATATTAAGAAAAGCGAGAGCCGCCACTTGCCAAAGGAAAAAGTGACGGCTCAAAATTTTTCTGCTGCCGGCGATGCGGCCATCAAGATGCATCAGGCGTTAACCTGAACCTGGATGCCAGCGTCACGGAAACGCTTTGCAATGCGCTCCAACTCCTCCTTGGACACTTTCACGAGGTTCTCGGCGGGCGTCTTGCGGTCGATGCTGTAGAGCATCACCTCCCGGGGTTGTATCTGCAGATAGGCACTCAGGAGTGCATCCAGTTCCTCATCGGTGGTATTGTCAAAGTGCTTGCCGTCATACTCACCGCGGATCATGATCGTCTGCACGACGCACTGTCCCTTGAAGCGCTTGAGGTCGGCAATGACTCCCTCGGGAAGGCAATTGGGGGACACGGGACGGTTGATGGCGATGAAGGTCTGCGGCAGGGCGCTATCCAGCTTGAGGATATTGTTGTCCACCTTGAGCAGCGCCTCGGCGACTGCGGGCTTGCCTGCCATAGTGGAGTTGCTGAGCACCGATACCTTGGCGTCGGGGAAGAATTCCGTGCGAAGCCTCAGCACATCCTCGACCACCTTCTTGAAATCGGGATGCAGGGTGGGCTCTCCGTTACCCGAGAAGGTTATCACGTCAAGCGTCTGTCCTGCCTGTTTCATTTCGGTGAGTTTGGCGCGAAGCTGCTTCTTGACGGCCTCGCGTGAGGGGATACCGTCTTTGCCGGGACCCTGGGCATTGAAACCGGCCTCGCAATAGAGGCAGTCAAAGGAGCACATCTTGCCGTCGTTGGGCATGAGGTTGATGCCCAGCGACATCCCCAGGCGACGGCTGTGGATGGGGCCATAGATTGTTGAGTGAAAAAGAACAGTCTGCATTTTCAGTTATCAGTTTTTAGTTGTCAGTTATCAGTTGTCTTTAGATGATATCGAGTTGCTGGAAGATGTCGTTCACATCGATGTGGTTGAGGGTGCGGCGCTGCTGCAGGGCGTCGGCAAAGGCGTCCATCGCCCTACGGACTTGCGGACTGGCAAAAAGGCGCTTCATGCTGGCGAACACGTCATCGAAGATGGGCTCCACCTCATCGCGCTCGAGCTGGCAATAGTCGCGACCGTCGTCGAACGCGGCATTGAACAATTCGTCCCTGAGCTTGTTGTCCACGGCACTGTTGTCGAGCACCATGCGGCGGCACAGGGCATTGGCCACGGCGAGTCCCACCGTGATGCGATAATGGCCCAGGATATACTTCCATGCGCCCCGGGGCGACAGCCGCGGGTTACCGGCAAAGAAGAACTCGGGCGTGAACTGGATGCAATCGGACCCGTCGGCATCAAGAGTTACCGCAGTGAACAATTCGCCGGCCTCGAGGACCGAAAGCCCCAGGGCCATACCCGCCACACCATAACTCTTGTCGAGTTCGTCACGATATTTCATGATCCGCTTTTCTGCCATATTCCTCTAGATTATTTACGACCGAAGTCAGCCGGTATCTCGCCCCACTCGCTGGTCTTCCACTTGAGCAGCGCATTGGGCCAGGTGTGGGTAGCGAGCCACCGTTCGGCTCGGGCGATGATTTCAAACAGGCGGGCGTTGGCATCGGTACGGGCAATCTTGGTCCGGCACTTCCCGGCCCTGATCCACGACAGCGCTGTCTTGCTGTCGCTGTAGATGGCCGTGTGGTCATTGCCCTGGTTGTGGAAGAGCGCCAACGCATGCACGATGGCCAGGAACTCGCCGATGTTGTTGGTCGCATCGGGGAAAGGCCCCTGATGGAACAGCTCGGCCCCGGTCGGGACATCCACGCCGCGATACTCCATGATGCCAGGATTGCCGGCACAAGCGCCATCCACAGCGATGCTGTCACGCACGATGTCGGGGATGGCCTCATAGTTGACAAACTCGAGCGGCCCACGCGCAATCGCCCGGAGGAGTTCCATCTCCCCAGGGTCGTTGCGGAAGGCCTCGACTGCCTCCTGCTGCGTGTTGAAGGCCTTGTAGCGAGCTCCAGAGAAACCCTTGACCCGCGACTCGCATTCAGCCCACGAGTCACAGATGCCGGGTTCAGTCCCCTGCCACACTACATACCACTTGCGCCTGTCGCCTGCCATTGAATCTGTTATTAATACTTTGCAAAATTACTGTTTTTTTTCCATACGGGCAAAAACCGAACCAAAACGGCACACGGGTAGCATGTCTGCCATTTCCAATACATGAACAGGAATTACTGCAGCAGACCGGCGAGGCGGCGCGCGGTGCGGACGGTGGCGGCTGGGGTCTCGATGTCGGTGGAGTCGAACTGCAATTGGGCTTGAGAATAATAGTGATTGCGCCGGGCCAGTTCCTGCTCCACCAGAGCGAGGATGGCGTTGTCGGGCAGGCGGGCGATCTTGGGCCGTTTGGCCTTCTGGTCGGGCAGGACGAGGCGGGCAGTGATGCGCTCCGGGCTGGTGGTCAGCCAGACGGTCATGCCAGCCTGATTCATCAGTGACATATTGTCACCATGACAGGGCGTGCCGCCCCCGCACCCGATGATGACACCCGTCATTGTGGCGACCTCGAGCAGGGCCGCCGTTTCCAGTTCCCGGAAACGATTTTCGCCCATTTCATCGAAGATTTCGACAATCGACATGCCGCATTTCGCCTCGATGAAGTCGTCCAGGTCGATGTATCGCAGCTGCATCTGGCGGGCAAGTTCCTCACCCAGCGTGGTCTTGCCGCACCCCATATAGCCGATGAGGAAAACAGGTCTCATCACAGCCAGCCAGCCTCGCGGTACCAAGCGATAGCCTCGCGAATGCCCTCACGCAGGCCGTACTTGGGATTGAAGTTGAAGTCGCGCCGCGCATCGCTGGTGTCGCACTGCCAGTTGCGCTGCTTCAATATCTTGAACTTGTCACGATTGAGGGGGCTCGCCTTGAGGGAAACCTTGCCCCACCACTCGGCCACGCTGCAGACCACCTTGACCACCCACAGGGGGCAGGTCACCGGTATGACAAATTTCTTGCCCAACTCCTCACAGACGATTTTGCGGAACTCCTGCTGCGTGTAGGCCTGATTCTCGCTGATGAAATAAGCTTTGCGCAGAGGGCCTTTTTCCAAGGCATCCATCACTCCCGTCACCAGGTCCTTGACATAGATGAAGGTGAGCATCTGCTTCTTGAAGCCCACGCTGAAGTCAAATCCGCGCTTGATGCTCTTGATCATCAGGAAATAGTCCTTCTCGTGCGGGCCATAGACGCCCGTGCAGCGGAAGATGGTATAGGGGAACCCGTCCACGCTCTGCAGGTAGGTCTCGCCCTTGAGTTTAGAGACACCATAGAACGTGTTGGGCATGGGGATATCATTAGGCTTGATGGGACTGTAGGTCTTCTCGTCGCCGGGTCCCATGACGCTCAGGCTGCTCATCATCAGGAAGACGTCAGGCGTCATGTTGGTGGCTTGCAAGGCATCGACAAGGGTGCGCAGGTAGCCATAGTTGACCCGCTCAAAGTCGAGGTAGTTGGTACTCTTGGTCACGCCCAGGTTGTGGACGATGTAGTCCCACCTGCCCCACTCGCCCATGTGGTCGCGCAGGGTCTCCTCCAGGCGGTCCTGGTCTTCATAATCCAGTTCGATGAAACGGATGCGTTCGTCCTTGAGGAACTCGCGGCTCGTGGTGGACCGCACGGCAGCCCAGGTGTCATACCCTCGCTTGAGGGCTTCCTCGACAAGAAATCCGCCGATGAATCCCCCGGCTCCGGTAATGAGTATGCTTTTCTTCATCAGTCTTTTTGTTGTGAATGTTTCAAGTGTGCCTGTGCCAGCCTGGTGGACTTGGTATTGTGCTCGACATTATATTCCACCGCCTCGATGACGTGCTGGGCGATGTACTCGGGCTTGATGTTCTTCAGGCAACGGAAGTCGCCATACTTGCACGGCTTGTCACCCGTGATGGAACACGGGCGGCAGTCCATATCGAGCTGGATGTCATCTTCCACGACCTGGTTGTACCCCAGATAGCCGCATGCCGGTGATGTCGGCCCCCAGATGGTCATGGCCTGCAGGTCCATCAGCGACGCCAGGTGCATGTTGGCCGACTCCATGGTGAGCATGAGGTCACACTTGCCCAGCAGGGCGTACTCGTCGAGGAACCTGTGCTTGACTTCGGCCATCGAGACGACACGCGGATACTTGCGGGCGATGGGCCTGAGGGCAATCTTCTCGGCCTTGCCGCCTCCCATGAGGAAAATCCAGTAGTTCTCGCGCTTGGCCAATTCAGCAATGACCTGTTCCATCTGCTCCAGCGGATAGGCCTTCTGCCGGTGTGAGGAGAAGGGAGAGATGGCAATCCAGCGCTGTCCCGGCTCCTTGTGCGGCACGATAGGCGTCTCGGGGATCTCGCGTCCCTCATACAGCTGGGTGAAATCATCGGGGGTCTCAAATCCCAGTTCCCTGAACACCCAGCGGTAACGCTCATGGATGGGGGTCACCGGGTCGGTGGTCTTGTGGTTGACCAGGGCGCGGCGCTTGGGTTTCTCGCGGTCGAGGCGTGCCACCTTGGCTCCGCGTGCCCACATATAGGCATCAATAATCCACGTTCCCGAGACGTTGTGCAGGTCGGCCACGGCATCGATGTCGTAGAGTTTGTACAGCTGGGCCGCAAGCTTCAGCAGACCGATCAATCCCTTGTGGTGCTCGTTGACGTCAAAGTCCACTACCTTGAGGTTGGCAGGGCGGTCATGGAACATCGAGGCGGGCCATTTCTTGGTGAGCATGATGAACCGAGTGTCAGGATTGGCCTTGCACACGGGATACAGCACGGGTATGGTCATCGCCACGTTGCCGAGCACCGACAGGCGCATGACAAGGACGTTGCGGAATTGTTTCTTATCGTTTGCCATAGAGCACAGGATTGATGTATTGGTTTTTGGTTTGGCAAAGTTACGGTTTCTTGCCGAAATATGCAAAAAAGTGACAGAATAATTGATTTTCAGCAATAATCACCTATGGTCTCGACCACGCGGCGGACGACCTGCTCGGGGCTGATATTGCCCAGGCAACGGTAGTCGTCGAACTTGCAGTCCCGCTCGCCATAGATGGAGCACGGACGGCAAGGCATGTCGAGCTGGATGTCGTCGGCGGACGTCTGTCCGTAACCCTGGAAACCGCATTGTGGCGCTGTCGCTCCCCAGATGGTAATCGCCTTGAGGCCCATCAGCGACGCCAGGTGCATGTTGGCCGAGTCCATGGTGAGCATGAGATCACAGCGGGCCAGCAGGGCATATTCGTCGGGAAAACCGTGCTTGACCTCGGCCATCGAGATGACATGGCTGTTGCCGCGAGCCATCTTGCGAAGGGCGATTTTCTCGTCCTTGCCGCCTCCCATGAGGAAGATGCGGTAATTGTCCCGAGCACTCAACTGCTTCACGACCTGCTCCATCAGCTGCAGGGGATAGACCTTACCCTCGTGGGCCGAGAAGGGCGAGACGGCAATCCACCGCTGCCCGGGTTCCTTGTCGGGGACCATGGGGCTGGCGGGAACCTCGGCTCCGTCATACAGACGCGTGAAATCGGCCGGCGCGTCCAGTCCCAGTTCGGTGAAGACGGCCCTGTAGCGGTCGATGGTCGGTGTCACGGGGATATCGCTGCGGTGACTGACGAGGGCCCGGCGGCGGGCGCGCTGCTTGTCCAGGTGGACCACCGGAATGCCGTGCAGGCGCAGGAATAGGCCCAGGATGCGGGTGCGCACGACGTTGTGCAGGTCGGCGACCGCATCGATGGCATATTGCTTACGCAGCTGCGATGCCAGCTTCAGCAGCCCCATCACACCCTTGTAGTCGGCCTTGAAGTCGCAACCGACGACCATCAGGTTGTCGGGGCGGTCATGAAACATCGAGGCGGGCCACTTCTTGGTCAACATGATGAACCGCATGCCGGGGTTGGCCCTGCACACGGGATACAGCACGGGGATGGTCATCGCCACATCGCCGAGGGCTGACAGGCGCATGACCAATACATTGTGCCGTTGACCGTCACTTCTTGCCATACAGGACGGGGTTGGTGTCGGGGTCGTTATACATCTTCATCTGGCGATAGACCTTCATGTACTTGCGACCGGCGGCGATGTCGTCCAGCAACTGGTCGATGGCCGTGGTCAGGTCCACACGCTGCTCGAGCAGGACATCGAGTTTGGCCTGGCACTTGGCAATGTGGGCAGCGTCGGCGTCGGTGCGCTGGGTTTGCTCGCGCATGTGCCAGATCTTGAGGGCCAGAATCGACAGGCGGTCGATGGCCCAAGCGGGGCTCTCGGTGTTGATAGTGGCACCGGGCAGCACCTCAACGGCTGCATACTGCTGGCGGAAGTAGGTGTCGATTTCCTCGACGAGGTCGGTGCGGTCCTGGTTGCTGCGGTCGATGCGGCGTTTCAGGGCCAAGGCCTCGACGGGGTCGATATGCTCGTCGCGGATGATGTCCTCGTAGTGCCATTGCACGGCATCAATCCAGCACTTGCGGGCCAGACGGTTCTCAATCGTCTCAGCCTCAAACGGGTTGTTGAACACAGCATCAACGTCGTCGGTGACGTGATAGAGCTTGACCGTCTGGTCGAATATCTCGTTACATTTGACAGCAAAAGTCATATTCACAATTATCAGTTGGCGATTAACAGTTGTCAGTTTTTAGTTATCAATGCGCTCGCCCAGCAGGGTAGCACTCGATGCGCTCAGGACACGGCACATCACCTTGTCACCGGGCTTCTCGCCGTGGGCGGGGAAGACGATGACCTTGTTCTGCTGGGTGCGGCCGAACATATCGTCGTGGCTGCGCTTGCTGTAGCCCTCGACCAGCACCTCGAAGGTCTTGCCCACGTCAGCCCGGTTGCTGCACAGCGACAGCTCGTTCTGCAGGGCAATCATGCGGTTGAGGCGGTCGATTTTCACGTCCTCGGGGACGTTGTCGGGCAGGTTCTTGGCGGCAAAGGTGCCGGGGCGCTCGCTGTACTTGAACATGAAGGCCGAGTCAAAGCCCACCTCGCGCATCAGCGACAGGGTCTCCTGGAAGTCCTCCTCGGTCTCGTCGTGGAAACCCGTGAACATGTCGGTCGAGATGCCGCAGTCGGGCATGGCGGCGCGGATGCGCGCGATGCGGTCCAGGTACCACTCACGGGTGTACTTGCGGTTCATCAGTTTCAGCACCTTGTTGCTGCCGCTCTGCACGGGCAGGTGGATGTGGTTGCAGATGTTGTCGTGGGCAGCCATCGTCTCGATGATGGCGTCGCTCAGGTCCTCGGGGTTGCTCGTGGTGAAGCGCACGCGCATCTCGGGGGCCGCCTCGGCAACCATCGCCAGCAGGGCGGCCAGGTCAACGGGCTCGCTGCCGTCGGCTGGCTTGTAGAGGTAGGAATTGACATTCTGGCCCAGCAGGGTCACCTCCATGAAACCGCGTTCACGCAGGTCGGCCAACTCGTTGAGGATGCTCTGCGGCTCACGGCTACGCTCACGGCCGCGGGTATAGGGCACGATGCAGTAGGTGCAGAAATTGTTGCACCCCCTCATGATGCTGATAAAGCCGCTCACCTTGCTGCCAGCCACGCGCGACGGGATGATGTCGCGGTAGGTCTCGGTGGTCGACAATTCGGTATTGATGGCCTTCTCGCCCTGCTCTGCCATGCCGATGAGGGCAGGCAGTTCCAGGTAGGCGTCCGGGCCGGCCACCAGGTCCACGCTGTGCTCGTTGATGAGCACCTCCTTCATGCGCTCAGCCATGCAGCCGATGATGCCGATGATGAGGCGGCGCTGGCGCTTGAGGCGATAGGCATTCAATTGGTTGAGACGTGAGAAGATCTTCTGCTCGGCATTGTCGCGCACCGAGCACGTGTTGATCATGATCGCGTCGGCCTCGTCAAGCGTCTCGCAGGTTTCATAGCCCGCCATCTTCATCACGGTAGCGACGACCTCGCTGTCGGCCACATTCATCTGGCAGCCGTAGGTCTCGAGCAGCAGTCGCTTGGGCGTTTCGCCCTGGGCGTCGTATTTCAGATTTATCTTTGCCATGTCATTACACTTTCAAGACCGCAAAGGTAAACATTTTTTCCGTATTTTTCCTCATTTCTGCCAGTGCATGCCTCATGTCCCCCGTCATTCCTTATAGTAACTATAGTATCTATAGGCACTATTGTTTCCTTTTTTCCAAGTTTAACGGAAAACATGTAGCAGATTGTGCAAAAAATGTTTACCTTTGCTCGGTTGAACAGTTTTGAGGTAAAAAAGATATGAAGACGGATTTAAAGACCAACATAAAGGTTTATCAGGTGCCGCCACGGTGCTATCGCCCTGAGAACGAGATAGAACTGGCGTCGCTCACGCGATATGAAAAGGTGCCGGCCACCATCCTGGAGAGTGCCGGCGAGGGTGCCCGGGCTGCCGCCCTGGAGGCTTGCCGCATCATCAACGAGTGCGTCGAGCAGCAGGGACGCTGCGTCATCGGTTTCGGGTCAGGAAAATACGTGCTTCGGGTCTATGACGAGCTTGTCAAACTCTATTTCGCCGACAAGGTGAGCTTTGCCGGCGTGGTAGCTTTCAGCCTGAGCGAGCTGAGCCAGACCGATGCTGAGGACCTGAGCCTGCAGCGGCTTATCAACGAGCACCTGTATGCCAAGGTTGACATCGAGCCCGACCACATCCACAGCATCGGCCGCCGGACCCCTGACGAGAACGTCCACAACCAGTGCAAAGCCTATGAGCGCGACATACTGGATGCCGGAGGGCTTGACCTGGTGTTGTGTGACCTGGCGCCTGATGGCTCGCTGGCCTATAACGAACCTGGCTCGGCCCGCAACAGTGCCTGCAGGCTGATGCTGCTGGGCACCGAGACCCGCAGCCGCACGGCCGAGGCCTTCCAGTGCGACACGGTGCCCAAGACGGGCATCACGCTAAGCATCGGCAACATCCTGCGCGCCGGCAAGATCATCTGCGTGGCATGGGAGGAAGAGGCTGCCGCGGCCCTCTACAACACCATCGAGGGCAAGATGACCGACCTGGTTCCCGCCTCGTTCCTGCAGGTACACGACGACGTCAAGATCTTTGCCGACCTGGATGCCGCGTCACGTCTGACGCGCATCAGCTACCCCTGGAAGGTCACCTCATGCCAGTGGAGTGACCACATGATACGCCGCGCCATCGTCTGGCTGTGTGAACAGACGGGCAAACCTATCCTCAAACTCACCAACCAGGACTACAACGACTACGGACTGAGTGAGCTGGTGGCCCTGTATGACTCGGCCTACAACGTCAACATCAAGATATTCAACGACCTGCAACACACCATCACGGGCTGGCCAGGCGGCAAGCCCAATGCCGATGACACCCATCGCCCTGAGCGCGAAAAGCCCTACCCGAAACGGGTGCTCATCTTCAGCCCCCACCCCGACGACGTGGTGGTGTCGATGGGCGGCACGGTGCGGCGACTGATTCAGCAGGGCCATGACGTGAGCATCGCGTTCCAGACCGATGGTGACGTGGCGGTGAGCGACGAGGACCTGCTGCGCAGCGTTCTGCTGGCCGACAGGCTGACCAAGCGTTTCGAGAAGGGGACCGACTTCAAGTTCCTCGACGTGACTCTCGACAGGCTCATCCAGAACATCACCACGAGCGGCGACGATGAGGACATGCGCTACTTCAAGGGCTCCATCATGCTGAGCGAGGCGATGATGGCCTGCCGACAGATGGGTGTGCCGCGCAGGAATCTGTACGACCTGCGCATGCCCTTCTACACCCGTTCGCCTCATGGCCAGGGCAAGGTCACCGACGACGACATCGCCGTCATCCGCGACCTCATCGTCAAGATCAAGCCTCATCAGATTTTTGTCGATAACGACCTGGTGGACCCCCACGGCACTCATGTCCGTGCCACCACCGCGGTAATCAATGCCCTGGAGGGCCTCAAGGACGAGGACTTCATGGACGACTGCCGTGTGTGGATGTACCGCGGGCAGTGGGGACAGTGGGACGTGGACCACGTGGAGATGGCGGTGCCGATGAGCCCGGAGGAGTTCGGCGACAAGCGTAATGCAATCCTGCAGTTCCATTCCCAGATACACGACGCGCCGTTCCGCTCCAGCGCCGACGGCAAGTTGCCATGGCAACGCTCCATCGAGCGAAACCGCGACCTGGCAGAAAAATACCAACAGTTGGGATTGGCGACCTACGAGGCCATCGAGGCCTTCGTCCAGTACCGGTTCAGGCCGTAGCTAACGCGAGAATATTGATACTCATTTCATCCCCCTTGTTGAGACGCAAAATCTTGCGTCTCCAATCGTTAGGCATTTCCATATTCAGGAACTTGAGACGCAAGATTTTGCGTCTCTACAGGTTCTCTGGTGGCTGACTCGCTGATTACCATCGTCTGGAGGCCCTTACCCCATCACGGCCCTGGGCAGCGTCATGTAGTCAGGGGACAGACTGATGCTGTATTCCTCACCTCTGGTGCCCGAGATGATGTATTGCTCGGCCAGGTGCTGGTCGGTGATGACGTTCCTGACGCAACGGTTGATTCTCGATATCATCTGGTTGAGCGAATTTCCCAACGGGTCGCACAGGTTGGCTACCGACTGCTCCACACGGGTCTCGTTGGCGCCGGGCTTGACCATGCAGTAGATGTCGAGGATCTCATCGCAATAGTCCTGGATGTCGCGCAGGACGATGCCACCGCCCTGCTTGCGGCGCTTCATGAACAGGATGTAGAGCGTGCGGCACATGGCGGGCATCTTGATTTCCAGCTCGTCATAATCGGGCAGGACGATTTTCAGGTCTCCGTTGACCAGCAGATGGCCAGGGCTGCTGCCCAGCAGCACCTTACCCTCAAGCAACTTGGTCATCACCTCTTGAGGATCCTGATGATACTTGGCGATGAACATGACGATATGGGCCCTGAGTTCTCTCACGTCCCGCTCATACTCTGACTCAATCCTCTTGAACTCTCGTACATCCTCGGCCTCGACATCCAGCACCTCGTCGGCAGCTTCAACGTCGGCCCTATCGGCCATTTCAAAGCTGTCGGTCCACGCTTCGCTATATGTTTCGCTACTCTTGGCCGATAGGTCGAGTTCTTCCTCTTCGAGCAGCATGTCTTCATCGGATCCCATCAAGATATTCCGCAGACCCCTCCGGTTGCGACCCCTCATTGAGAACTTTCTGCGCTTTGCCTTTTTGTGGGATTCCGGGGTTGGCTCGACAGGCCTGATGATAGGGTCACTTTCAACGCGTGTTTTATCCTGCGGATGTACGATATCGTACAGGATGTCTCCCATCGGCAATGACGTGTCCGAGCGGCCCCATTTGCCCTTCGGGGGCTCGTTGCGGTCGTGGTAGTCTGCCTCGCGGAAATGCACATCCCCCTCGCTGACGTCCATCACGTCCTGCAGGCAATCGCTGAAGGCGTGCAGCGCTGCCAGCAACGAGAAGCTGTCGCTGCTGCCGTACCTGTTCAGATGAAGTTGCACCGTGGCATACTTCCCGAGATTGCCCACGTTGAAACGGCGTGCCGCGATGATGGTGTGGTCACAGTCCCAGGTCTCGACCCACTGTAAAGAGAGCGGACGGATCATGGGCTCAATCATGCCGGCAAACCATCGCAGGTTGTGCGTCAGTTTGGGGTTACCGATAACGTAGAGGATGCCATATTGCAGGTCTTGACGGTCGAGGAGTTCCATAACGATTTGACAGGATAGGTTGTTTCAGTTGCTGTGAGTCATCATAAAAAAGCGGGCGCCTCTTGTGACTCAAAAAAGCAATAGACGCCCGCGATGTTTCCTGAACACAAAGTTACTAATTTTTTTTCAATGTTTGGCGCTTTGTAGAAAATATTTCTACACCTTCGGCTCTTCACCGATCGCAGATCAGCCCGAAGAACGACTTTTTCCGGATGACCCGGATGCTCTTGGCATTGGGGTATTTCCATTTGGCCTTCAGATAGGCTGTCAGACGGTTCATGGCGATGATCTCAACCGTTTTATTATCCACTTTGACCTCCCAGAGGTTGGTCATGATCGGCATCGGATCACAGGTGGGCGGCCATGACATCCATTCGCCGATTTCCTTCTTGATTTTCTCTTTCATAGCTTCCATGATTGATAACGGTTCTGGTGATTGTTTATCAATAACCGTGCTGACTGGCCACCGCCCGGGGGAGGAGTCGGTGGCCGGCTGCACGGGCTTGATTGCATCATTCTTATTAAAAGAAGCTTTCTGAGTTGAGATCATTGAGGCTACTCTTGCGTTCCTCATCAGACATGGGCGCAGCCATCAATTTTGAAACACGGCCAAACCAGCGCATGCGCGAACTACGATCCTTAGCAAACATGGCTCGCGTGCCTGCCTCGGTCTTGTCAAACTTCATGCAGTGGTCGATGTTGAGCGAGAAGGACACCTGCTCCACGTCGTGGTCGGCGCCGATGTAGGTGAACTGCCATCCTTGCTCCTTGTAGCTCTCGATGAGGGCCTTGATGGAGCGGAGGCTGAACTCGCGCGAAGCGTTCTCGTAGCCGTCGGTGATGATGGTCACCAAGGCCAGGGCCTTGCTGTCGCTGCCCTTGACGGCATGGATGCGGCTGATAGTAGTGCCGATGGCGTCATAGAGCGGCGTCATGCAGCAGGGGCGGTAGTCCCTGTCGGTGAGCGGGGTCACCTCGCTGACGGGGACGTTGTCATAGATGGTCTTCAACTCGCAGCCGCAGAAGGCGACGAGCGTCACGATGTATTTTTGGTCTGGGTTCTTTTCCTGGGCACTCCTGATGGCGCCGATGGTCTCGTTCACGCCATCCACTGCTTGACGGGCGATGCTGCTCATGGAGCCGCTCTTGTCAAGAATAATCACGTTGTAAACAGTCATTTTGGTTTCCATAACGGTTGTGTTGCTTTTTGGTTAGTAAAAATGTCTTGTCCCACCGGACTCATTACCGATGATGTTGCAAAAGTAGCGACGATTGTTTTTTACATCCATTTTTGGCAAGGTTGCCATTTTCTATAGAGCCTCTTCCGAGGCAGAATATATCAGTGTCGGTGGAATTAAAAAAAGGAGAAAAATTAATCAGTTTTTTGTGGCAAAATTGCGTAAAAAATGCTTACCTTTGCAGCCACCTTTACTTTGAAAACAGGAATAGCAATGGATTTTAAGAGAACACTCAATACTACTATATTTCACTTACTGACCATAACAATGCTCATGTTGCTGCCGGCAACAGGCCTTGCTGCACCCCAACAGAAGGCCGACATCAACAAGCCCACCCGTGAGCGTGTCAAGTCCGGCGACAAAAAGAACACGGACAAAAAAGCGACAGATAAGAAACCCGCCGCCGACAACAAGGCGACGGACAACAAACCCGTTGCAGACAAGAAAGACGGCAAGACAGGCGGTGACAAGAAAGACGACAAGGCAGGCGCCGTCAAGAAGGACGACAAGAAAGTGAACGAGAGCGCCCCCAATAATGCCAAACCCGCCGACGGCAAGCCCGGACAGGACACCACCGGCAAGGCCGCTCCCAAACCTGCCCCCAAGCCCCCCAAGAGGCCCATCAACACCGACACGGCAAAGTTTGACGGCATCGACGTGTCCAAACACCAGGAATACATCAACTGGGGTGAGCTTCGCAAGAACAAGCGCATCCAGTATGTCTATATCCGCGCCACCGTGGGCAGCGACATCATTGACGCCAACTACAGGGAAAACGTCCACAATGCCCGCAAGCATGGCTTCAAGGTGGGCAGCTACCACTATATGACCAACCTGTCGAGCATCAACGGCCAGTTCGAGAACTTCAGGCGCACAGTCGACAAGAACAGTCAGGATCTGTTGCCCATGATCGACGTCGAGGTCAGGAACCGCTGGACCAAGCAGCAACTGCGCGACAGCCTGGTGAAGTTTGTCCAACTCATCGAGGACTACTACGGCTGCACCCCCATCATCTACACCTACGAGACCTTCTACAGGGACAACCTGGGCACGGCCTTCGACAACTTCCCGCTGTTCATCGCCAAGTACAGCAACCAGCGCCCCAACATCGGCTCCCGGGCCAAGTGGCTGATGTGGCAGTTCTCGGAGTCCGGCTATTTTGCTGCGGTCAAGGGCAACAAAGGCCTCGTGGACCTGAGCCGCTTCAATGACGGCTGCTCGATCAACGACATCCTCTACCGTCCTGGCAAGACAAAGCCCAAAACCAGTGTAAAGGACGCCGTGGACCATAAGGAAAAACCGGCAACCATCAACGCTACTGAACAGAAGCCCAAGCAGGAGCCGCCCAAGAAGACGAGCAAACAGAAGGCCGAGGAGCAGAAGAAGGCCGAGAAGGAAGCAAGGGCCAAGGAGCGCAGTCAGCAGAAGGCTAAAGAAGAAGCGGCCAAAAAGGCTAAAGAAAAGGAAGAAGCCGACAGGAAAGCCAAGCAGAGGGCCGACCAGAAAGCTGAACAGCAGAAACGAGAAAAAGAGCGTCAGGAAGCTGCCCAAAAGGCCGCCGAAGAAAAGGCTAAACGTAAAGCCGCCGCCAAGAAGACCCGTGACGAGCGCGCTAAGCAGGAAGCCAGCAAGAAGACCAACAAGTCCAACAAATCCACCAGCGTTCGTGGTGCTTTGACCCAAAGCCAGCGCAACGACAGCATCCGCGCCGCCAAGCAAAGCGGCCGCAAAATAAACAAGAGTTCGGCCGACAATGACTGACCTAGGGAACATCCACAGACTGAGACCACTGCTATGCATCACGACGTTGCTGGCCGTGGTCTTGCTGTGTTCCTGCAAGAGCAACGGCAAGAACGCCGCTCGCCGCACCGAGGTGCCCCCGCGCAACACCGAGGCCAAGTATGACGGCATCGACATCTCGAGCCACCAGGGCTTCATCGATTGGGCCAAGGTGAGCAGCGACAAGAACATCAGCTTTGTCTATATCAAGGCTACCGAGGGCGCCACCTACCGCTCGCCGCACTACGCCCACAACATCACCCAGGCGCGCCGCCATGGTCTGCTCGTGGGCAGCTACCACTACCTGTCGTCCTCATCGACCATCGACGAGCAGTTCAAGAATTTCTCGAAGTTCGCCCTCAAGTCGGTCCAAGACCTGATTCCCATGCTCGACGTGGAGGTGCGCGGCGACTGGTCCCGCAGCCAGCTTATCGACAGCGTGGACAGATTCTGCCAACTGGTGGAACTGCACTACGGCGTGCAGCCCATGATCTACAGCACAATGGGCTTTTACAACAAGAACCTCGCCCCACACTTCAACAAGCATCACCTGTACATCGGCCGCTACTCCAACGAGAAGCCCGAAATCAACTGGGAGGGCGAATATACCATCTGGCAATACAGCGAGACGGGCATCATCCCCGGCATCGACGCCTATGTGGACCTGTGCCGTTACCGCGACGACGCCTGGATTGACGAGCTGCTCCTGCCTAACGACAACTGAAAATGACTATGACTCTCATCGACGCCATCATCATCCTGATTGTGCTGGGTGGCCTGGTACTGGGCTACCGCAAGGGCTTCATCGGCCAACTGTCATCGCTCGTCTCCTGGGTGGTGGCAATGGTTCTGTGCTACAAGTGCGGTGACCTGGCCAAAGACCTCTTCCTCACATTCGTTCCCAGCGCTGCCGACTGGCCCTTGTCCAGCATCACTGTCAAGACGGTATCACTGGCCTTTACCTTCCTCATCGTGATGGTGATCATCAGGCTGCTGATGAGGCTCTTCAAGGGCTCACTCAATGCCGTGCACCTGGGATTTATCGACAAGGCCGGCGGTTCGCTGCTGTTCATGTTCAAGTATGCCTTTGTGCTGAGCATCCTGCTCAACCTGCTCTATGCCTTCAACCCCGACATGGAGACCTTCGGCACGATGCACATGCTCAACAACAAGCCCTACGAGTTCACGCTTGACCTGATGCCCCACGTGCTAGGCAGCGAGCAGATGCCCAGCGACTCCCTCAAGCTCTACCGGGACCTGATCGAACCCGTCCCGACTGAGTGACGGCTTCTCCTGTACAGACGTCGGCTTGCAGCTCACCTCAAAGATAAAAAACACAGACTGCCCGTTAAACTTATTCTACGGGAAAAAGTCATTAATGATGAGTTGAGTTCAATGCTATTAACCCTAAATGACGCCTGTTTATATGAAAAATATAATTCTCTCTCTTGTCGTTGCCCTGACGGCAGCGACATCTCTGCTAGCCCAGGACATTGACGCCATATCAGCAAGGATCGATTTGCAGCGCAATGAGTTCCCTCAGGAAAAAATCCACGTGATGACCGACCATGGCAATTACCTGGCGGGAGACACCATCTGGCTGCGTGCCTGGGTGGTCGATGCCGCATCCCACCAGCCTGTAGATGCCAGCCAATTTATATATGTAGAACTGGTGTCACCCAACGACTGGGTGCATGCGCGTGTCAAGATTCACCCCGATGCAAGTGGAGTGTTCAAGGGATACCTGCCCATCGACATCAACATACCCGAGGGACGCTACCAACTGACAGCCTATACCATGTTCATGCAGAATGCAGGAGTGGACTATTTCTATAGTCAGCCCATTGAGATTGAGGCGTTACCGGCGGTGCAACGACGCATCGTCAGCAAGTGTGTGAGATATAAGGATGAAGTGGACGTGACGCTTCGATATGAGAACAAGGCTGACAGTAGCCTGTACCCCTACAATCAGTTCAGCTACGGTATAGCAAGTGAGTTATGGTCTGAAAAACAATATAAAAACCGTACTAAAGAAGAACACCTGACCCTCAAGGGCAAAGAGGCAAGCCAGTCGGCTATCCTGGTGAAGTTTGACACCTATGCCAAATACATCACCCTGCCGCCGCAAGAGGTGCTCGACGTGACCTTTTATCCCGAGGGCGGTTACCTGGTGCCTGATGTGGAAAACAGGGTGACTTTCAAGGTCACGAACACTGGTGCCACGGTCCTGTCACAGGTCGGCAAGCTGGTCGATGAATCGGGGAACGTGATAGCACAACTGCAGGTTGAGCACGATGGAATGGGTATCGTCAATTTCACGCCCCGCGCCGGCAAGGCCTACACAGCACAATGGACTAACACCCTTGACGAGAAGGTCTCGTTCGCATTGCCACAAGTGAGGCAAGATGCCACGGTGCTGCAAGTGCGTCGAGGCGATGATGGCCTTGTCACGATATCGGCAGCCGGTGCCAAGTCGGGCAACGGGCTGATCGTGCTGCAGCAACGCGGGCAGATGGTGGCCTGCGGATATGACACCTTGGCGGTTCGTGAATCCGATTTACCGGCAGGTGTGGTGCAGGCCATGCTGTTTGACGAGGAAATGCGCTGCCTGAGCGAGAGGCTCTTCTTTGCTGGCGGGTCATCACTATCGGAGCCCACAGTGGCTACCGACCGCGAGACCTACACCGACCGTGCGCCCGTGAAAGTCAACGTGGACTTGAGCAGTCTGCCAAGCAATCCAAGCAATTATGCGGTGTCGGTCATCGACGGACAAGCCTGTGAGCCATCCGAGGGGAATATCTTCTCCAACCTGTTGCTGCAGAGCGAACTGAGAGGTCGCATCAATCAACCGAACTACTATTTTGAGCAAGGCGATACTATCGACAGGAAACAGCGTTTGCACTACTTGGACCTGCTCATGCTCACTCAGGGCTGGCGACGTTATGACATCCCCCGTGTGCTGCGTGGCCGCCTTGCCGAAGCGCAATACCCCATCGAGGTATCACAGGTAGTGACGGGGCGCGTCTTGAGCGACTGGCGCAAGAAGCCGGTCGTCGGCGCAAAGGTGAGCCTGATTGCCCCGCGAGTGGAGTACAGTTCAATGACGTTTACCGACTCACTGGGCGAGTTTGTCATCAACATGCCGCTGCTGCCCGACAGTGTGGACTGTATCGTTATGGCCGAGAACATCAAGGGGAAAAAACAGATGAATCTGGAACTGGATGAAGAACAGTTTCCCCAGACTTACTATATGACCCTTGAGAAATCTGCTCACGAAGCAGCGACGTTCAGTGACGATCAGGCATGGAGACTGGAACGCAGTGGAGACTGGAGACACATCATTCTTAATGAACTGACTGTGAAGGGGTACAGGCCGCGGCGCCATTCCGACGAACGCAACCCCTACAACCTGACCCCCAAAAAGATCAAGGAAAAAGACATCACGACACTGGAAGCAGCGGCAAGAGAAATACCAAACCTCACTGTGATGGGTGGCTCGCTCTACACCCCTGGCTGCCAGTCTAAAGACCACGTGACCATCTATGTTGACGGGGAGCCGATAGCAGAGAACTTCGAAACCGACCAAACCGCCGTCAAACTTTTGTCGGAGTACATTTCTCCTATTGATCCCAAACCACAAAGCAACATTTTCTTAGGGTACCAGGGCACTTCCGAAATCTCAGAACTTTCCATCGCACAGAGCATGGTATCGTTCAAGGATGTAGAGTACATTTACTTCGCGCGGGGCGCCCATGGCGGTGGCAGTCTCTTCATCGGGCACCGTGAGGGATACACGGCTGGTGACCGCAAGGAGCCCAGCATCTACCTGAAAATCACCCAGCCCATGGGCGCACAGACACCCGCCGAATTCTATTCTCCGCGGTATGACCAGGGCGATGACGGTTGGGAACCCGGCTCCGACTTGCGCAAGGTGCTGTACTGGAATCCCTGCGTGACAGTCGGTGACAATGGCATGTCCACGTTCGACTTCTATGCCAACGATGTCCACAGCACCACCTACATCGTCACCATCGAGGGCATCGCCGCCGACGGCACGCCCTTCCGCACCACCCATCAGGTGACTAAACGCTGATTGCCACTGATGGCTTGAGCCGCCATCCTCCAATGGCCAGAATAGAGGTTTTCTGAGAAAAATGTTTTATCTTTGCCGAGGTAAACGTGATTCCTTATGGCAAACAAAAAGAGAAAAAAGTGGCCCTGGATCATTTTGGGGGTCTTGGTGCTGTTAGTGGCAGTAGCGGCGTGGTTGATGCGGCCACCTGCCAACACGATACCCACGGCAAGCCGCGGCAGTCTGGACCGGTTCCCGCAGTTTGAGTCAAAATATGTCCCGGCCAGGGATATCGTTGTGTGGCTGCCCGAGGGCTATCAGACGGGCGACACCTGTGACGTGCTCTACATGCACGACGGGCAGATGCTGTTCGACGCCACCACGACGTGGAACCGCCAGGAATGGCGCGTCGATGAGGTGATGGACAGTCTTATCCAGGCCGGCTCCATCAGACCGTGCATCGTAGTGGGCATCTATAATACCGATGACCGCCTCACCGAGTATTTCCCCGCCAAAACGTGGCAACATGTTGCCGAAGCCGACCGCAAGAAAGCGAAACTGGATAAGTTGACTGCCGATAATTACCTGAAATTCATCGTCGAGGAAATGAAACCTTTTATCGATGAACGCTACCGGCCCTTGACTGGCCGCGAGCACACTTTCATGATGGGTTCCAGCATGGGCGGGCTGATTTCTCTCTACGCCCTGTGCGAATACCCCCAGGTGTTCGGCGGCGTGGCCTGCCTCTCGTCCCACCTGTCGATGGCCCTTCTGCCTGAAGGCGTTGACGGTGAGCCCTGGGCAACGGGCTTCCGCGACTATGTCGCTGCTAGCCTGCCGGAGCCGAACAGCCGCTTCATCTACATGGACCACGGCACCAAGGACTTTGACGCCGACTATGGCCAGTACCAGCAGCTGCTGGACAAAGTCATCGCCGACAAGGGATGGAATCCGGCCCATTACATGAGCCGTGTGTATCAGGGGGACGGGCACAATGAGACCTGCTGGGCCAGGCGCCTGGACCAACCGCTTTTATTCTTGCTTGGAAAATAATACCGAAAAAACATGGACAGATTTATTACTGTTATCGGAGGGGTGAACATGGACATTTCGGCAGCGTTGACCGCGCCGTTTGTTCCGGCAGACTCGGTTCCGGGCCAGGTGACGCTGGGCTGCGGCGGCGTGGCGCGCAACATCGCCCACAACCTGCGGCTGATGGGGCATGACGTGAAGTTCGTCAGCGCCTTCGGCGGCGAGACCTTCGGCGAGATGTGCTGGCGCGAGTGCCAAGCCATCGGGCTGGACCTGACCTTGAGCGAGCGGTGCGACGGGATGCGCAACGGCCTGTACTTGTGTGTCAACGACCAGACGGGCGACATGATAGCCGCTGTGGCCGATACCGACATCATCTCGCAGATCACCCCGGAATTCCTGGGCGCGCGCATGGCCGACATCAACCGCTCGTCACTTGTGATAGCCGACACCAACATCTCGACCGAGGCACTGCAATACCTTATCGACCATTGCACCGCCCCGCTCATGGTTGACACCGTGAGCACTGCCAAGGCGCCCCGTGTCATCAAGGCGCTGCAACAGAGCGAGACACAACGTCTGCACAGCCTGAAACTCAACCTGATAGAGGCGCAGACGGTTACCCACCGCGACACCGCCAAGGCCGCTGCCGACCACTTGACTGCCCTGGGCGTCGAGCAGGTCTATATCACGATGGGCAGCGACGGGGTGTACTGCAGCGACGGCTCGCAGCACCGCCAGTTCAAGGCCATCCCCACCCGCGTCATCAATACGACGGGTGCCGGCGACGCCTTTATCGCCGGTGTGGCCCATGCCCAGATGCTGGAAACGCCATTCCCCGAGTGCACCCTGACAGGCATGAAAGCAGCCCACGCCACCCTACTCTCCCTCCAGACCGTCAATCCCGACGTCAAAGAATATATCCAGCTCTAGACCATCTAGAAAATCTAACGACTAGTGACTAGCGACTAATGACTAATGACTAAAAATATGAACAACTATCTTTCCATCTCACCCGAAGTGCAACAGGCACTTGACGAGGGCCGCCCCGTGGTCGCTCTCGAGTCAACCATCATCTCTCACGGCATGCCCTACCCCCAGAACGTGGAGACAGCCCTGCGTGTCGAGCAGACCATCCGCGACAACGGCGCCGTGCCCGCCACCATCGCCATCATCGGCGGCAAACTCAAGGCGGGCTGCACCCCCGACGAAATCGAATACCTCGGCCGCAAGGGGCAGGCCGTGACCAAGGCTTCCAGACGTGACCTGCCCGTGCTCATCGCCCGTGGCGAGGACGGCGCTACCACCGTGACTACGACGATGATCATCGCAGCGATGGCCGGCATCAAGGTGTTTGCCACCGGCGGCATCGGCGGTGTGCATCGCGGCGCCGAGACCACGATGGACATCAGCGCCGACCTAGAGGAACTGGCGATGACCCCCGTGATGGTCATCTGTGCCGGTGCCAAGTCCATTCTTGACCTGGGCCTCACGCTGGAGTACCTCGAGACCAAGGGCGTGCCCGTCATCGGCTATGGAACCGAAGAACTGCCCGCCTTCTATACCCGCCATAGCGGTTTCAGGGTGGATTACCGCATCGACACCCCCGAGGACCTGGCAGCGGCCTTCCGCGCCAAGATGGATATGGGATTGAAAGGTGGCATGCTCGTCACGAACCCCATTCCCGAGCAATATTCCATGCCCGCCGACGTCATCAACCGCGCCATCGACGAAGCCATTGCCGAAGCCAACCGCCTGGGCATCCGCGGCAAGGAGACGACCCCCTTCCTGCTCGCCAAGGTCAAGGACCTCACCGGCGGTGACAGCCTGGACAGCAACATCCAGCTCGTCCTGAACAACGCCCGACTCGCCGCCCGCACCGCCGCCGCACTGGCCGAGCAAATGTCACACTAAGGCGCCAAGTTTTCAAACAACTTGCACAACTATTTAAAGACTATTATAGAATCCGAACAGTAGCGCATCAGCAACTCCCCCTCTAAGATTAGAGGGGGCCGGGGGGCGTTGAAGCTACGGTAGGCTTCGTGGGTAGCGTTTCATACTCCTCCGGCGCTTCGCGCCACCTCCCCTAGCTTAGGGGAGGAGTTGAATTACCTGTTGGTTTTCAGCAACTTATCCTTCCGATAATCTGTAGAGACGCAAAATTTTGCGTCTCCAACCGTGAGGCGTTACTATCATCCAACCCGGAGACGCAAAACCTTGCCTCTCCATTGCCAGCCATCCCAATTGTTGAAGAAATGCATCCGAAAATTGTTAAAACTTATTAAATTCCATATAACAAATAGCACATACTGATTTTTTGAGTAATTTTGTATGTAAATAAACTTGATGGTTTTTATTCACTTTAAATAATTAAAAAACAGAATCATTATGAAGAAGCTTTTTACTTTAATCGCAGTGGCCGCAATGGCATTTGCCGCTCAGGCCAACGTGTTGACCGTTTGTGACAACGGTGGTTATGATGGTTATTCCAACCATGTTCCCACGTACGGTTTTTGGGCTGACACCGAGGGCACCGTGGCTCAGATGATTTATCCTGAAGCTATGCTTACCGAGATGGCTGGCAACCAGATCACCGAGGTGAAGTTCTACACGCTCGCTCAGTACTACGTTGAGAACGGCTTGGATCCCTACATCAGCAACACCAACTTCATCAACTTTGAGAATGCAATGATTCAGCTGTCTCTCATGAAGGTTGATCAGAACGATTTTTCTGAGGTTGTCGTAGGTGCAACTCCCGTTGCCACCACTATTCCCGAGGTGGGCGACATGTACCTGACCTTCCAGCTCGATGAGCCTTACACTTACGAGGGCGGTAACCTCCTCGTCGAGGCTAAGATTATCGAGGGTGGCACTTTTGGAACTACCTATTTCTATGGTGCCATCTCTGGTACTAACCCCTTGGTTCCTGAGGATTGCTCCATCTATTCCTACGTAAGCGCCTACAGTGGCACGAACACCTATTTAGAGGATTTCCTGCCCATGGCAACCTTCACCTATGAGGGTGGCACTACTCCCGAAGAGCCCACCGATCTGACTGCAGCTCCCACCTTCAACGGCTACACCGAGGACGGTATCCACGCTTATTTCGTTGAGATCATCCCCACCGAGCCCAGCACCATCTACTACCGCATCATCTATCCCGATGGTACCATCAGCGAGTGGGATGTTTATGAGGACATCCTGAGCTTCACCGGCGAGGGTCTGTATCGCGTTGAGGCTTACGCCGTTGCCGATGGCAAGCTCCCCAGCTACCAGATTGCTTATGAGTGCTACGTATCGCCCATCGTAGGTATCGACGAGGTGAACGCAGGCAAGACCGTTGCTGGCGTACGCTACTTCAACATGGCCGGTCAGGAG
>CACWID010000037.1 GCA_902760865.1 uncultured Bacteroidales bacterium
CTTGTCGCCCAGCTGGTTGTACAGGTCAAGGGCCTCCTTGTATTTCCTGATCTTCAGGTCGGCATAGTTTGAATTGTCGGCATAGAGGGTCGCCAACCGTAGCTTGGCAAAAGCTTTGTTTTCCAGGTCACCATCTTCGGCCGCATTCTCGGCATCCTTATAGGACGCTATCGCCTTTTCGGCATCGCCCATCATCTGATATACACAGCCCTTATAGAGCAGTGAGCGGGTGTATTTCTCGCGGTCGCCGTGGTGCTCATAGTAGTCTACCGCCTCGTTGATCACGGCATCGGTCGTGTCATCGATATAGTTCTTGTAGTGTGATTGGGTGAGCAGCAGGCTGTAATAGGCCCGTTCAGCCTGGTTGAACCCGCTCGGATGGAGAGAATCCAAACGGTGCTGCGCTAGTTCATACTGGCGAGCCTTTGACAACAGCGAGTCGATGGCTGATAGCTCCCGCATAGTGGCGGTATCACCGCCCCCGTTGCAACAGGTCAGAGCAAGGCAAAACAGCAATAAAGGAATGATAAGATTTCGTGACCTCATTGTTTGTTGAGTTAGTTTTCTATGGCAAATTTACGTCATTTTTTTGCAACGATTTCGGTCTTATTCACCCGAATTATGCCAGAATGAACTTTTTATTTTTCGGGCATCTGATAGTCAATGGTTTATGACTGCCAAAATGAAGTCACAATGAAGCCCCTTTTTCACCAAGAATCCAATTATTTACAGTAACTTTGCAATTGCAAAACCAACGATTCTACCGCGATGAAGACATTATTACAAACAGCCCTTACAGCCTTGCTGCTCATGTTACCGACAGCAGCCATGGGCTATGACTTTACGGTCGATGGAATCTTCTACAACATCAACGAAGATAGCAAGTCGGTCTCTGTGACCTATGAAACAAACGATTACAGGAGTTACAGCGGTGATGTGGCAATTCCCAACGTTGTTGTTCATGAGGGGACGACCTATTCCGTGACCGCTATCGGCCCATACGCATTCAGGTATTGTATCAACATGACCCATGTGACCATGCCAGGCACAGTAACGGACATCGGCGACTTTGCCTTTGGCAACTGCACCGCCTTAACGAGTATTAAGATTCCCGAATCGGTACGGCACATCGGTGTTCAGGCGTTTTACCTGTGCGGCAGGGTAACGAGCATCACCATTCCTGACTCGGTGACCACCATCGATAACTATGCTTTCTCGTCCTGCTACAAACTGGACACTCTGACCATTGGCAAATCGCTCACCACGGTTGGCGGTGGCGTTTTTTACGAGACCAATCATGTGAGAACGCTGATATTCAATGCTAAGCGGTGTTCAACGACGGTGATAGGACGACCCTATGAAGTTGAAAACGTTGTTATTGGCGACGAGGTGGAGATGATTCCCGATAATTTCATCAAGGGTTCCCTGGTCACTCATGTGGACTTGCCAAGTTCGGTGACAAGTATCGGCAGTTATGCCTTCAGTAGCTGCAACGGACTGACCGAAATCACATTGCCCGATGGGGTTACGGCCATCGGTAATAGTGCGTTTCTCGGCTGTCAAGGTTTGATGCAGATGATCCTCCCCGATGCCGTGACCACCATCGGTGATTATGCGTTTAAACAATGCACGGGACTCACGAGCATCACCCTTGGCCATGCCTCAACGATAGGGAGAGAGGCATTCAGGGACTGCACGGCGCTGACCAGCATCACAATTCCCGAATCGGTGACCCAGATAGGCGCAGAAGCTTTCACGGACTGCACCGCATTAAAATCGGTGGCATATAATGCTGTGAATTGCCAGGATGGCTCTCCCGAACTGTTCAATAATTGCCCCATCGAGCACATCACGTTCGGCGAGCAGGTGCAGCACATCCGCAACAGCCTGGCTAATGGCAAGACGTTGTTGCAGCAGGTGACCATCCCCAACTCGGTGACATCTATCGGCACCTATGCCTTCTCTGGTTGCACGGGGCTGAATAATGAAGTGCCACTTCCCGAGGGGCTCATCACGATTGGAGAAGGTGTTTTCAGGAACTGCACGGGGCTGACCAGTGTAATCCTGCCTAAGTCGCTCGTTACCCTGGGCGCCCGCGCCTTCGAGGGCTGTACCACATTGACGGGCATCATCATCCCCGATGCAGTGACCACTATGGGCGCTAATGTGTTTGACAAGTGTTATGCGTTGGAGTACGCGATCATTGGCAATCATGTGACATCGATTGGCGACTATGCCTTCAATCAGTGCTTTGCGATGAAGGAACTGGTCATTGGCAAGTCGGTTACAACAATTGGGACATATGCTTTTTGCGATTGCTATGCACTGACTAGCCTAACGATCCCCAACTCGGTTACCACCATCGGCAACTGGGCGTTTGAGAGTTGCAACCAGCTTGCCAGCGCAACGATTGGCAGCGGTGTCACCTTTATCGGCAACACGATTTTTTATTGGTGCCACAATCTGACCGATGTGACATGCCTGGCGGCAACGCCTCCGCCCTTTGATTACAACGGACCCTTTATCGACCGGGAAGATTATGAGCATGCCACGCTGCACGTGTTGCCGGGCTCACTCGAAGCCTATCAGTCGGCATTATATTGGAAGAATTTCTCCCGAATCGTCGGCGATGCGGTCATCCAAATCCCTGGCGACGTGAACGGTGACGGGGAGCTTACCATTGCCGATGCGAATAGCGTGATTGAAGTCGTCGTCAACGGCGGCAGTGGCGGCCACGGCCATGCTCCCGGTGATGATGACGGTACACTGGTTGCCGACGTCAACGGCGACGGCGAGGTCAATATCGCCGACATCAACGCCATCATTGACATGATTCTCGCCCACCAAACTAATTAAAAGGAAAACAATAAATACAATCAATACAAAGCTGTCCGGCCTGCAATGCTCATGAGCGCGGATGCTTTAGTATTTGTTGTACTTATTGTCTTCCTTTTAGGTATTGTCGTGGGCGGGTATCAGATGATGCCGGTGAGGTAGAGGAAGATGAAGAGGATGCAGACGGGAGCGACATAGCGCATGCAGAAGAGCATATAGGGCTCTGACCAGGCCTTCAGACGTCCGCCATTGGTCAGCTGCTCGTGAATGATCTTGCGGTCCATAACCCATCCCACATACAACGCGGTGAAGATGCCACCGATGAGCATGAAGATGTTGCTGGCGGCATAGTCCATCATGTCGAAGATGTTCTTGCCCCACAGCTTGATATCGTCAAGCACGTTGAACGACAGGGCTGCCACTGTCGCAAGGGCAAAGGTAATCAGGGCGGTCCAGTTGATGGCTTTGGGACGCGACAGCTTGTGCTCCTCGATCAGGAAGGTGATGGGAATCTCGCTCAACGAGATGGTCGAGGTCAGCGAGGCAAAGAACACCAGCAGGAAGAACAGCAGGGCCCAGAAGTAGCCACCCGTCATCTGCTGGAAGATGCCCGGCAGCACCTCGAAGATGAGACGCGGGCCCGCCGTGGGTTCCACGCCGAAGGAGAACACGGCCGGGAAAATCATCACGCCCGAGAGGATGGCGACCATCGTATCGAGCACAGCGACTGTCGTCGCATCCTTGACCAGCGACATGTCATCTTTATAATAGGAAGCATAAGTCACCAGGCACGAGATACCAATGGAGAGTGACAGGAAAGCTTGGCCGAATGCCGCGAGCACACCAGTCATCGTCAGCTCGGAGAAGTCGGGTTCGAACAGGAATTTTAAACCCTCGGATGCGCCCGGCAATAGCAATGAGTTGACACAGAAGATGGTCAGGATGATGAACAGCAGCGGCATCATGATGCTGGCCACGCGCTCGATACCCTTCTCGATGCCGCGGCTCATCACAATGAAGTTGATGACGAGGAACAGCAGAGTCCATCCCACGCAGCGCCACGGGTTGGCCACCAATGCGGTGAACATATCGCTATACTCCTGCGGCGTGTGGCCGCTCAGGTTGCCCAGGGCCGCCTGGTAGAGGTACTCGATGATCCAGCCACACACCACGCTATAGAAGCCGATGACGATGAAGCTGCCCAGGATGCAGATGTAGGTGAACAGGTAATACTTCTTGCCCGGAGAGAGCTTACGCAGGGCCGCCTTCATGTTGCTGTGGGTAGAACGTCCGATGATGAACTCGCTCAAAATCACCGGGATGCCCATCACCAGAATGCAGATGATATATACCAGAATGAAAGCACCGCCGCCATTCACACCAGCCTCATAAGGGAAGCGCCAGATGTTGCCGAGGCCCACGGCCGAACCCACGGCGGCAGCGATAGCGCCCATGCGTGTCGCAAATCCTACTCGTTTTGCCATTTTTATTAGATATTCGTTTTAAGTTTTTCTACAAAAGTAGAACTATTTTGCGACACGAGCAAAACATTGCCGATTTTTCATCGGCAGAATGGGATTACACCATATCGTCAAATCTGGGGCACGGGATCGAGCCGACGGGGCGCAGGCGCGGGTTTGGGCTTTTTGGGGGTCGAGGGACGGCGTTTTTTCTTGGACGGCGACTTGGCGGGCTTGTCACGTTCAGGCGACGGACGGGAAACGACGGCCGTCGAGTCGGGCTCGGCTTCAAGCTGGCGGATGTCTGTCACGGCTGCGGGAACGGCATCCGTGCGGCAGCAGCGCTGGGCCACAGTCGCCGCCAGCAGCAGTGCGATGACGGCCAGCACGACGATAGTGCCGCGCCGCTCACGACGATTCATTTCAAAGAAGTCTTTAATGCCTGACACTCGCGTTTCAACTTGATGGTTAACGGTGCAAAAATAGTATAAACCATCGGTTTCCCCACTGGCCGGAGTCATAAAAAGCGCCGTTTTCCCTACTTTTTTTTGGAAAAAAACCTTACATATCAAAAAAAACACTACCTTTGCAGGTTGTAAGCTAGAAAACACATTTAACCAAATTTTAAATGAAGAGTTTTATCTTATCGATCCCCAAAGGTCTGCCGACAGCCATCATGCTGCTGGTTGTATTCTATTTTACCTTCGCCGAGAATCCTCTGGGCGTCAACGCCCTGAAAGTATATCCCCACATGGAGCAAGTGGGCCACTTTGTGCTCTACTTCATCGCCGCCCTGGTGTTCATCTTCGACTACGCCAAGGCGCGTCTGCCCCACCACAGCAAGGTTAACCAGGAAATTGGTATCGCCACCGCGACGGCCGCTTTGTCGTTCCTCATGGAGATCGCTCTGATGCAGAAGACCGGTTACAACTACGACATCTCCAACGTGTATGCCGCATCCATCGGCGCCCTGTTGGCCTTCCTGTTCTATCACTTCTGGCTGCTGCACCCCTTCCGCCACTACCTGTATCACTCGATTCAGCACCACTGGCGCTATCAGCACCGCAAAAAGAAAAAATAACCTGAGGCAACTGCTTATCAGTTATCACATAGTTTGGGCGATATTTTTGACAGCATCAAAAGTATCGCCCAAAACTTTGTCAATGACGCCAGTTCTCCAGAGAATTCCTCCCCTAAGATAGGGGAGGTGGCGCGTAGTGCCGGAGGAGTATGATTCACCCTCGAAACACTTACTCTTGAGGGAATCAACGCCCCCCCAACCTGGTGTGCCATAATTGCGACTCGGTAATATAACCGTGCTATCGCACGGGAAATTAATCAAATTGTTAAATTAAAATTATTATTTTATTCATATTAATAAAAATTTTAAAAATAATTTGTTTAATTTCCCGCCCGCAGGGCGGTTATAGTTCTAGCAGTTGAATTATGACACACTCTGAGTTGCTAACGCAGTCATTCACAACCGATGTTCTTAAAACTGGCAGAATTCTGACATAAAAAATGAAAAAACTGCGTTTTTTATTTTGTTCTGTGCATGACTTGCACTAATTTTGTCAAATTCAAACAACTGGGAGTTTTTTTGAAGCTCCACAAACGCCCATCATTATGTTGTTCTCAGAGAAAATCAAGCAGTTACGCCTGAGCAGCGGCAAGCTGCAGAAGGACCTGGCCAAGGCCATCGGCGTTGACATTCCCGCCTATAGCCGCTATGAGCACGGTGAGCGACGACCGAAGCGCGAGCAGGTGCTCAGGCTGGCCCGCATCTTCAAGACCGACCCCGACGAACTCGTGGCTGCATGGCTTGCCGACGAGGCCTATTCCCGCATTGCCCATGACAAGATGGCAAGCCGCGCCGCCGACTTGCTGCAGGAGATGCTGACGGGCAAGGAGTCGCAGGCACAAGAGGCCGCCCCGAAGCCTGAAACCGCCGTCCCAGCCGAACGCCGCGACATGATCTCGCGCATGGGCCGCTCGGTGATGCCCCACCTGGAGGTGGGCGACGCCGCTACCGTGATGCGCCGCATCGAGGACGCCAGCATCGACTGCATTGTCACCACCCCGCCCTACTGGCGCCGTCGCAGCCAGGGCACTGAGAGCATCACCGCCACCACCGCCGACGAGTTCATCAACGAGCTGCTGCAGACCATGGCCCAGGCCTGGCGCGTGCTCAAGCCTCAAGGCTCGCTGTGGCTCAACATGGGCGATGACACCACCGACGGCTTCGTCCAGGGCATCCCCTGGCGCGTTGTGCTGGCCATGATGGACCAGCAGGACTGGCAACTGGTCAACGAGGTCGTGTGGAACAAGACCACGACATCGCCCCAAGGCAGCCAGGACCACCTGCGCAAGGTGCATGAGTGCCTGTTCCACCTGGTCAAGAGCGACGACTTCTACTACAACGACGAGGAGCTGCGCCACACCTATGCGCTCATCGTCCGCAACGACGGCAAGAGCCGCAAGGGTTCGACCAAGGTCAAGGAGCGCTACCTGCAGCCCGAGAACATGCACGGCATGATTCCCGGCGACGTGTGGACCATCGGGGTCCAGCGCTCGGGCATCGCCCACTATTGCGTTGCCCCCGACACGCTCTACCGCCTGCCCATGGTCGCCACCTGCCCGCGCGGCGGCATCGTGCTGGACCCCTACTGCGGCACCGGCACCGCGTGCAAGATCGCCTATGAGCTGAACCTGCGCAGCATCGGCATCGACATCAACCCCGCCTACATCAAGCAAGCCCGCACCAGCATCGAGCAGAAACCGCTCAGCCTGTTCTAGCGAAGCTATACAGTTTAGAGAATCTAGATAGTCCAGACAACCCGGATTATCTAGATTTTTTTGTAATTTTGCGCCCAAAATTACAACACGAGCATGATTTCAATACAAGGTCTCAAGGTGGAGTTTGGCAGCCAGGTGCTGTTCGAGAACATCAGTTTCGTCGTCAACAAGCGCGACAAGATTGCCCTTGTCGGCAAGAACGGCGCAGGCAAAACCACCATGCTGAAAATCATCACCGGCGAGCAACAGCCCACCAGCGGCACCGTTGCCCGCCAGGCCGACATCACCATCGGCTACCTGCCGCAGCAGATGGTCATCAAGGACGAGCTTACCGTCAAGCAGGAGGCAGGGCGCGCCTTTGAGCACCTGCAGCAGATGGATGCCGCCATCGAACGCATGAACCAGGAACTGGCCGACCGCACGGACTATGACAGCGAGGACTACCAGGAACTCATCGAGCGCGTGGCCCAGAAGACCGAGCTGCGCGCACTGATGCAGAGCGACAACATCGAGGGCGAAATCGAGAGGACGCTGATGGGCCTGGGATTTGAGCGCACCGACTTTGACCGCCCGACGAGCGAGTTCAGCGGCGGATGGCGCATGCGCATCGAGCTGGCCAAGCTGCTGCTGCGACGCCCCGACGTGCTGCTGCTCGACGAGCCGACCAACCACCTGGACATCGAGTCCATCCAGTGGCTGGAGAACTTCCTGAAGAACCGCAACGGCGCCCTGCTGCTCGTGTCGCACGACCGCGCCTTCATCGACAACGTGACCAACCGCACCATCGAGATCTCGCTGGGCAAAATCTATGACTACAAGGTGAGCTACAGCCAGTTTGTTGAGCTGCGCAAGGAACGCGTGGAGCAGCAGATGCGTGCCTACGAGAACCAGCAGAAGCTCATCCACGACACCGAGGACTTCATCGAGCGCTTCCGCTACAAGGCCACCAAGGCCGTGCAGGTGCAGAGCCGCATCAAGATGCTCGACAAGATCGAGCGCATCGAGGTCGATGAGGTGGACCGCTCACGCATGCGCCTGAAGTTTCCGCCCGCGCCCCGCAGCGGCGACTATCCCGTCATCGCCGAGGACCTGCGCAAGGACTACGGCGCCCTCAACGTGTTCCACGACGTGACCTTCACCATCAAGCGCGGCGAGAAAGTCGCCTTCGTCGGCAAGAACGGCGCCGGCAAATCGACGCTCGTCAAGTGTATCATGGGCGAAATCCCCTTTGACGGCAAACTGCAGATCGGCCACAACGTCAAGGTGGGCTATTTTGCTCAGAACCAGGCTCAACTGCTGGACGAGAACCTTACCGTGCACGACACAATCGACTACGTGGCCGTGGGCGACATCCGCAGCCGCATCAACGACATCCTGGGCGCCTTCATGTTCGGCGGCAAGAATGCCGACAAGAAGGTCAAGGTGCTGAGCGGCGGCGAGAAGAGCCGCCTGGCGATGATACGCCTGTTGCTGCAACCCGTCAATCTGCTCATCCTCGACGAGCCGACTAACCACCTGGACATGCCCAGCAAGGACGTGTTGAAGGAGGCCATCCAAGCCTTTGACGGCACGGTGATTGTCGTGTCGCATGACCGCGACTTCCTCAACGGCATCGTCGATAAGGTGTATGAGTTCGGTGATCATCGCGTCCGGGAACACCTGGGCGGCATCTATGACTTCCTGCGCAAGAAGCAGTTAGACTCCCTGCAGCAGTTGGAAATCAAGGACGCCCCTCCCGCCCCCGCGGCCGATGTAGAGACGCAAAATCTTGCGTCTCAAGCCAGCCAGGGCAAGATGGACTACCAGCGGCAGAAGGAGCGCGAGCGCCGCATCCGCCAGGCCGAAAAGAAGGTGAAGACATTAGAAGCTCGCATCGCCGAACTGGAACAACAGCTCGCCGACATCGAGGAGAAACTGTCCACCGCAACGAGCGAGAACCTGGATGTCTATTACACCCACTCCAAGATTTCGCGCGAACTAGAGGAGGTAATGGCCGAGTGGGAAACCGCCGGAGAAGAACTGGAAAAAGTTAAGGATTAGGCATGTAGGGCCTCGCCTTGGCGTGGCCGAGTGAGAAACGAAAAGTTGATGTTGAGATTAGTTGACATAAATAGCGAGAATGCGAGGGATGAGGAACTACGGCGGCTCTACGAGACGGCATTTCCTGTCGGGGAACAGATTCCCTACGACGACCTCATCCATCTGCTGGACATCATGGACATCGACTACACGGCCTACTACGAGGGCGAGATGCTGGTGGGCCTGACGATGGTGTTGCTCCTGCCCCGCTACAATTGGTTCTGGTACTTCGCCGTCAGCGAGGGGCTGCGCGGCAAGGGCTATGGGCAGAGAATCCTGTCGACAATACTCGACAAATATCGCGACATGCGTCCGTTTATCCTCGACATCGAGTCGCCCCTGCAGGCCGACGCTCCCAACCCCGAGCAACGCAAGCGTCGCCATGCCTTCTACCTGCGCAACGGCTTGAGAGACACGGGCACCTGCCGCTCCTATAACGGCATCACCTTCACCATCCTGTCGAGCAGCGACGAGCCGTTCACCCTCCAGGACTATGACGATATCGTGGCTGTCCTGCGCGCCGCATGGGATAACATGCCCGGCAACAATAAACAACAATAAGACTATTTAACCTTTCCCGCTTGCCCGTCTCACTGCAATGGCCTAATTTTGCCGTCATGAAGCGGCTGTTATCCATATTGCTCTCACTGGTCGTCCTCGCCGGGGCGGCTCAGGAGAATCAAGGCATCAAGCTGCAGTTTGACCAAAGCAAGATCAGCCCGCAGTTTACCATGCCCGAGATGCCCACGGTCATCACCCCAGCTTCCAACATCAAACCCACCTTCAGCACCCAACTGCCCACCGCTGCCGACCTCAAGCTAGAGTACAGCAAGCTGTCGGACTCGCTTGCGATATACCAACAGGACTGGAGCAACAACCGCATGACAAGCCTGCCCCGTTTCCGTTACGACACCAACCCCTACAGCCGCGACTGGTCGTCGGGCGGTGTCATCACGCCGCTGGGCCACGGCTACCTCACCGGCGCGGGCAGCCACACGACCTTTCCGGGGCTTGGCAATATGGCCAGCGCAAGCATCGCCTACACGATGCCCATGGGCGACCGTCTGCAGTTCACGGCAGGCGTGACGGGGAGCAAGTACCACTTTGACAACCAGGCATGGAACGACTATGGCGTCTTCGGCAACGCATCGTTCCGCCTCAATGACAAACTGACGCTCAACGCCTTCGGGCAACACTACGTCAACCAGCGGTTCCACTCGGTGGCAGCGATGCCGTTCTTGGGCAGCTCGTCCTATGGCGGCACCCTGGGCTGGCAGGCCAGCGAGCATTTCGCGCTCGACGTGGGGGCGCGGCGCATCTACGACCCCTACACGGGCACCTGGCGCACGCTGCCCGTGATTCAGCCCACGTTCACCCTGCTCGGCGCGCCCATCTCGTTCGACGCCGGTCCGCTCATCCTTCAAGTGCTGGATCACCTCTTCAGCAACGACAAGAACCGTCGTGACTGGGGCGATCCTAGGTACCGCCCCGTGGGCGTCCCCGACGCCGTCCGCAACCAGCCCGGTTTCAACCCCAACAGCCCGGTCCCGATTCCCGACGCCTTCCGCCATTGACATCCCGTCCCGATGATTCACCGCCGTCATGGGCGCATAGATTCCTGAAAACAGGGACTTTTTCGGGGTATTTATTTGGGTGGGTGCAAAAGAAGTAGTAATTTTGCACGTTAAACCACTACCGAATGGCTATCAAGAGTACGATCGAGGATGTCATCAGGGAGGATCTGGCTGCAATCTGGTCCATCCTGACCAGCGAGGAGAAGCATCTCATCGCTGAAAACTTCGTCATACACACCTATCGCAAGGGCCAGATCATCTATGCCGAGAAGGACGAGCCGCAGTTCCTGTGGGTCCTCATCAAGGGCAAGGTCAAGCGCTTCAAGAACGGAATCGGCGGCAAGCAGCAGATCCTGCGCCTGTACCGCCCTATCCAGTACTTCGGCTATCGCGCGTGGTTTGCCCATGAGCCCTACGTGGCCAGCACGATGGCCATCGAGCCGTCGCAGGTGGGCGCCATTCCCATGACCATTGTCAAGCGCCTCATCGACGGCAACATCCAGCTGGCCTGGTTCTTTATCAACGAGCTGTCAAGGCACCTGGGAGGCAGCGACTCCAAGGTGGTGAACCTGACCCAGAAGCACATCCGCGGCCGCCTGGCCGAGGCATTGTGCATCCTGGTGGACAACTATGGCTATGAGGATGACGGCAGGACGCTGAAGATCTACATGGCGCGCGAGGACCTCGCCAACCTGTCGAACATGACGACCGCCAATGCCATCCGCACCCTCTCGTCCTTTGCCCAGGAACGTATCATCACCGTTGACGGCCGCCGCATCCGCATCGTCGACGAGTCCACATTGCGCAACATCAGCCGCTTCGGATAACGACTATGATCATCGCACAACAAAAACGCAAGGAAAACATCGCCGAATATCTTCTCTACCTGTGGCAGGTCGAGGACTTGCTGCGTGCCTGCAAGTTCGACATCGACATGGTGGACAAGGTGGTCATCTCACGATATGACGTGGACGACAAGACGCGCCACGACATCCGCGAGTGGTATGAGTCGCTCATCAAGATGATGGAGCTTGAGGACGTGCGCGAGCGCGGGCACATCCGCGTGTGCCACAACGTGCTCATCCACCTCAACGACCTGCACCAGCAGTTGCTGGCCGACCAGGACCGTTTCCCCGAATACCATGCCGACTACTACCGCACCCTGCCCCACATCGTGCAGCTGCGCGCCACGCTGCCCGAGGAGGAGCGCCCCAGCGAACTCGAGACCTGCTTCAACGCCCTCTACGGCGTGATGATGCTTCACCTGCAGGGCAAGGAGATCTCGCAGGACACGGGTGCCGCCATCAGCCAGATTTCCCACTTCATCGGCATGCTTGCCGCCTACTACAAGCTCGACGAGGAGAAACCCCTGTTCGGCGACGACCTAATCGACAATTGATCCATGGAACAGACCATCAATATACTTATCACCGGCGCCAATGGCCAGTTGGGCCACGAGATGCGCAACGTGCTAGCCGACGACCCGCGGTTCCACGCCATCTACACCGATGTGGCCGGCGACGACATCACGCGGCTCGACATCACCGATGAGGCGGCCGTCGAGCAGGTCGTGACCGACCATGCCATCGCCGTGATCGTCAACTGCGCCGCCTTTACCGCCGTTGACGCCGCCGAGGACGACGAGGCCGCCGCAGCATGGCTCAACGCCTATGCCGTGGGCGTGCTGGCCCGTGTTGCCAAGCGCTGCAATGCACGCATGGTACACATCTCGACCGACTACGTGTTCGACGGCAACGGCTGCATCCCCTACACCGAGGACGAGCCGGCTTGCCCCCAGACAGCCTACGGCCGCACCAAGCTCGACGGCGAGCGACTGCTCGTGGATACCCTGGGTGACGATGCCGTCATCCTCCGCACGGCTTGGCTCTACTCCCCCTACGGCAAGAACTTCGTCAAGACCATGCTCGCGCTAGGCCAGAGCAAGCCGTCGCTGAAGGTCGTGTTCGACCAGGTGGGCTCGCCCACGTGTGCACACGATCTGGCCCGCGCCATCGTCACCGTCATCACCGCCGACGAGTGGCATCCCGGCATCTACCACTACAGCAACGAGGGCGTCATCTCGTGGTATGACTTCACCATCGCTATCCACCGCCTGGCAGGCATCACCACGTGTGACGTGCAACCCTGCCACAGCGACGAGTTCCCCGCCCGGGCCCACCGCCCCGCCTACAGCGTGCTGGACAAGACACGGTTCAAGACCACCTTCGGCGTTACCGTCCCCTACTGGCTTGACAGCCTCAAGGAGACCATCAAGCAACTATTCACTGTTAACTCATAACTATACACTAAGAATAATGTCTCTGACTACCGAAATCACCCGCCGCCGCACCTTTGCCATCATCTCCCACCCTGATGCCGGCAAGACGACGTTGACCGAGAAGCTGCTGCTCTTCGGTGGTGCCATCCATGTGGCAGGCGCCGTGAAATCCAATAAAATCAAGAAGACCGCCACCAGCGACTGGATGGAAATCGAGAAGCAACGCGGCATCTCGGTGGCCACCTCGGTCATGGGATTCAACTATGGCGACTACAAGATCAACATTCTCGACACCCCTGGCCACCAGGACTTTGCCGAGGACACCTACCGCACCCTGACGGCTGTCGACAGTGTTATCATCGTCGTCGATGTCGCCAAGGGCGTCGAGACCCAGACAAGGAAGCTGATGGAGGTGTGCCGCATGCGCAACACGCCGGTCATCATCTTTGTCAACAAGCTCGACCGCGAGGGTCGCGACCCGTTTGACATCCTCGACGAGCTGGAGCAGGAGCTGCAGATTGACGTCCGCCCGCTGAGCTGGCCCATCAACATCGGCGCCCACTTCAAGGGGGTCTATAACATCTATGAGCACAACATCAGCCTGTTCAAGCCCGACAAGCAGCATGTGACCGACCGCGTCGATATCAACGACATCAACGATCCCGCCATCGACAAGGCTGTCGGCAAGGCCGATGCCGAGAAACTGCGTGCCGACATCGAGCTCATCGACGGCGTCTATCCCGACTTCAACACGCTCGACTATCTGGATGCCAAGGTGGCTCCCGTGTTCTTCGGTTCGGCACTCAACACCTTCGGCGTGAAGGAGCTGCTCGACTGCTTCGTGCGCATCGCTCCGTCGCCCCGTCCCGTTGCCGCCATCGAGCGCACTGTCGAGCCCGGCGAGGAGAAGTTCACGGGCTTCGTGTTCAAGATCCACGCCAACATGGACCCCAACCACCGCAGCTGTATCGCCTTTGTCAAGGTCTGCTCGGGCGTGTTCCAGCGCAACGGCAACTACAAGCACGTGCGCAGCGGCAAGAGCTACCGCTTCAGCGCCCCGACCGCCTTTATGGCCCAGAAGAAGGAAATCATCGACGAGGTCTATCCCGGCGACATCGTCGGCCTGCCCGACAACGGCATCTTCAAGATCGGCGACACGCTGACCGAAGGCGAGGAACTCCACTTCCGCGGCCTGCCCAGCTTCTCTCCCGAGATGTTCAAGTACATCGAGAATTCTGACCCCATGAAGACCAAACAGCTCAACAAGGGTCTGGAACAGTTGATGGACGAGGGCGTGGCCCAGATGTTCATCAACCAGTTCAACAACCGCAAGATCATCGGCACCGTGGGCCAGCTGCAGTTCGAGGTCATCCAGTACCGCCTGCTGCACGAGTATGGCGCCCAGTGCCGCTGGGAACCCATCCACCTGTACAAGGCCTGCTGGATCGAGAGCGACGACGAAGAGGCCCTCGAGGCGTTCAAGAAGCGCAAACACCAGTTCATGGCACTCGACCTGGAGGGACGTGACGTCTTCCTGGCCGACAGCAACTACGTCCTGCAGATGGCACAACAGGACTTCCCAAAAATCACCTTCCACTTCACCAGTGAGTTCTAATACATATAAAAAACCACAATAAGACTTGAAACTAACAACTAGAAACTAGGGGACTAGGGACTAGAAACTAAAAACGATAGCAATGGAAAGATTAAGGAAACTATATGAAGAATACGTCGGCAGCGCGCCCAGCAATGTCGCGCTGATGGACAAGGCGGGCTCCAACCGCCAGTACTACCGCCTGACTGGCGAGCGCACCATCGTGGGCGTCATCGGCGAGTCACGCGAGGAGAACGACGCATTCATCTACATCGCACGACACTTCCGCGAGCAGGGGCTCTCGGTGCCCGAGGTCTATGGCGTCAGCGACGACCACATGGCCTACATCCAGGAGGACCTGGGCCAGAAGCCCGAGAACATCCTGTGGAACAAAATACGCAAGGGTGCCATCACCCACGCTTTCACCAGCGAGGAGAAGGAACTGCTGCGCCGCACGATGCGCGACCTGGTGGACATCCAGTTCCGTGGTGCACAGGGCTTTGACTACACCAAGTGCTACCCTGCACAGTGCTTCGACGAGCGTTCCATCAAGTGGGACCTCAACTACTTCAAGTACTGTTTCCTCAAGGCCACCGGTATCGTCTTCAACGAGGACAAACTCGAGAACGACTTCGAGAAACTCACCCGCGACCTGCTGACGGTGCCCAGCGAGACCTTCATGTACCGCGACTTCCAGTCGCGCAACGTGATGCTTGTGGGCGATGCCGACCATCCCGCCGACTGCAAGCTGGCGTTTATCGACTTCCAGGGCGGTCGCCGTGGCCCGTACTACTATGACGTGGCCTCCTTCGTGTGGCAAGCGCGCGCCAAGTACCCCGAGGACCTGAAGAAAGACCTCGTGGAGACCTACCTCGACAAGCTCAAGGAGTACGAGCCCGACCTCGACGAGAAGCAGTTCTATGACAACCTACGCCTGTTCGTGCTCTTCCGTACCCTGCAGGTGCTGGGAGCCTACGGTTTCCGCGGCTACTTCGAGAAGAAGCCCGACTTCATGAAGAACAGCATCGTCCCGGCCGTGGCCAACCTGCGCAAACTGGTCATCGACAAGCCGTTCACCCAATATCCCTACCTGAGCCTCGTCATCGACGAGATGGTCAATCTCAAGGATTTTGTCAGTGAGGACAAGGGCCTCACGGTCAGGGTGATGAGTTTTGCTTACAAGAAGGGCATTCCCCACGACCCGTCGGGCAACGGCGGCGGCTTCGTGTTCGACTGCCGCGCCCTGAACAACCCGGGCAAGTATGACAAGTACAAGGCTTTCACGGGCCTGGACCAGAACGTCATCGACTTTCTCCAGAAGGAGAGCACCATCGACAAGTGGCTGGAGCATGTCTATGCACTGGTCGACGAGTCGGTAGATCGCTACAAGAACCGTAAGTTCACCGACCTGATGGTGTGCTTCGGCTGTACTGGCGGACAGCACCGCTCGGTCTATGCCGCCGAGCATCTGGCTGAACACATCCACAATAAATTCAATGTGCGTGTCGAACTCTCGCACCGCGAGCAGCCCGACCATGAGCGCACCCTCAACCCGATCGACAAATGACGACAAGGAAAGCCCTGATTTTTGCCGCGGGCCTCGGCACGCGCCTGCGTCCCCTGACCGACGACCGCCCAAAAGCCATGGTCGAGATCGCCGGCAAGCCCATGCTGCAGCACGTCATCGAGCGCGTGGCGGCAGCCGGCTTTGAGGACATCACCATCAACATCCACCACTTCGGGCAGACGATCATCGACTTCCTGGAGCAGAACGGCAACTTCGGCCTCAACATCCACATCAGCGATGAGCGCGGACTGCTGCTCGACACCGGTGGCTGCATCCTCAAGGCCCGACAGTGGCTCGACGGCAACGAACCCTTCCTGGTGCATAACACCGACATCATCAGCACGCTGGACCTGAGGGCATTCTACGACTACCACGTGGAGCACGACGCGCTGGCTACCATCCTTGTCAAGGAGCGCCTGACGCAACGCTACTTCCTGTTTGATAACGATGACCGCCTGTGCGGCTGGACCAACAAGGCGACGGGCGAGTATAAGCCCGACCCCGAGAAACTGCAAGGACGCGACCTGCATGAACTGGCCTTCGGCGGGCTGCACGTCATCTCTCCACGCATCTTCCCGCTGCTGGAGCGCTACCGCCGACAGGAAGGTGAGAAATTCTCCATCACACCGTTCTACGTCAACGAGTGCAAGCACTACGTCATCCGCGGCTACCATCCCGCTGCTGACTACCAGTGGCTCGACATCGGCAAGCCCGAGACCCTGGCCCAAGCCCAGGAATTGTTAGGTAACGATTAAACTTTTGGGCTTATAAATCCATCTAAACTGAAAACGGCGGCCACGCCAAGGCGAGGCCCTACAATAACGACTGAATATGAAAAAGACTATCATCATCGCAGCCATCATGCTGCTCGTGGCTGGCACAGCATCTCTCGATGCCCGCACCAAAAAGGCCACTGCCAAGAAAGCTAAGGCCAACAGCACACAAGTCATCTATACCGGAGACATCGCCAACAAGGTCATCGGCTACAACGGCACGACACCGCTCAACATCACCGTCAAGAACGGCGTCATCGAGAGCATCGAGGTGCTCCCCAACCAGGAGTCGCCCGGCTATCTCAAGCGCGCCAAGGACAAGGTGCTGCCCCAGTACATCGGCAAGACCGTAGCCGAGGCTAAGGCCCTCAAGGCCGACATCGCCACCGGTGCCACCTACACCAGCGAGGCCCTCATCAAGAACATCCAGATGGGCCTTGACCAAGCCAAGTCCGCTCCTGCAAAGAAAGCTGCCACCACCAAGAAGGGTGCCAAGAAGGGCGCCAAGAAACGCCGCTGACGAGAGAGAGCATGACGACTTATCTGGAACTGAAAGTTCCCATCCGCTTTGAGGATTCCTGGTTCAGGCAGTTGAGGGGCCTGTTGGATGGTGTGAACATCCGTTGGCAGCGCAATTTCTACCACATCACGATTGCATTCCTCGACTTTGCCCCCGACGGCGTGAACCTGGTGCCGGGACTCAACCAGCACTTGGGAGATGCCTTCGCCCCGGTCATCACGTTTGACAAGATTGACGCCTTTGCCTCGGGCTATCACAGGCAGGTCATCCATCTCACCACCACCGATGCCCCTGATGACTTCATGGCCTTGGTCAAGGACATCAGGCAATACTTCATCGGCAAGGGCTGCAAGATTCAATCTGACTTCAAGCTGCACGTCACCCTGGGCCGTGTACAGGATCCGAGGATGAACGTTCGCAAGCTCCAGGACATCATCAGCCAGGTGGAGCTCCCGGACATCACCCTCGACCTCACCGAGGTAGATTACCGCGTCTTCAAGGACTACGGCAAGCCGCTCGCCCACTGGCAACTGGCCGATTAAACCGATATAATTCAGAATCTTGCAAAAAAAATCCTCTTTTTCCATCGCTATTTCAAAAATTGGTTGTATCTTTGCACCGCTTTTCGAAATAATTTTTTAAATAACTAATTGTAATGTACTTAGATTCAGAGAAAAAGAAAGAGATCTTTGGCACTTACGGCAAAAGCAATACTGACACTGGTTCTCCCGAGGCCCAGATAGCATTATTCTCATACCGTATTGCCCACTTGACCGAGCACTTGAAGGTCAACAAGAAGGATCATACGACTCAGCGTGCACTGAAGATGTTG
This sequence comes from uncultured Bacteroidales bacterium, assembly GCA_902760865.1. Classification (GTDB taxonomy): domain Bacteria; phylum Bacteroidota; class Bacteroidia; order Bacteroidales; family Muribaculaceae; genus Sodaliphilus. Next base: position 18,309 of record CACWID010000037.1, read on the forward strand.
GTTGGTAAGCGTCGCAAATTGCTCGATTACCTGATTCGCGTGGACATCAACCGCTACCGCGCCCTCATCGCCAAGAAGGAGCTCGGTATCCGCAAGTAATCCCGACATCCGTAGCACGGAAAACCGTATCAATGCAACACCGCCGCACATTGCCGTGCGACGGTGTTCTGTTTTATTATCACTGCGAACAACAATTTTACCGCTCTTTTCAATCACAATCTGATTTTATTGTTGTACATTTGCATGCATGAAGATTTCCTCCCGGGGAGGATCAGCATTTAACAATGACAACCGAATTGAACCTAAAAACGACGATACAATGATGAAATCCAGACTATTATTCTTGACATTGATGCTGTGCATCGGCTTTTGTCTTGTTGCCCAGCAATCCGAGATCTGCCCCGCAAAGAACAAGGCGCGTAACGCGGATATGTTGAAAAAAGCCGCTCCCAAACAACGCGAAGGGACCATTGAGGAATTTGACCAAGTCATTGAGAAGAATCCCAGCGACACAGCAGCCTATTTCTACCGTGCCAACCTAAAAGCCGCTGAATCTGACCTGCAGGGCGCGATTGACGACCTGAACCAGGCCATCAGCATCAACCCCAATTACTTTCAGGCCTTGAACCTCCGTGCTCAGTTGAGGAGTGATATTGGCGACATCGCGGGGGCGATTCTGGACTATGACCGGGTCATCGAACTGAGACCAGATAATGCCTTGGCACATGCCAACCGTGCTTTCCTGAAGGACAAGTCAGGCGACACCCAAGGGGCGATGGCTGACTACGACAGAGCCATTGAGCTGGACTCCACAGATGTGATTTCCTACCTCAACCGCGCCATCTTGAAGTCCAATAGCAAGGACGTGCAAGGAGCCATCGAAGACATCGACCGGATTATCGAGATGGACTCCACCTCGTTTGATGCTTTCTATTACAGAGGCACCTTTAAGGCCTATGCAAGGGACTACCTTGGAGCGGTCGAGGATTTCAGCAAGGCGATCGAACTGGACCCTGAAAACAGCTCAGCCTACAGCAACCGTGCTCTCATGAAGGCAAGGGCTGGTGTTGATGGAGCCCTGGAGGATTACGGCAAGGCCATCGAGCTGAATCCGAGCAACGTTACGGCCTATTACAACCGCAGCATTCTGAGGTATGAATCAGATGACATCCAAGGTGCAATCGAGGACATCAGCCAAGCCATCGCATTGAGACCCAACAGGGCCGATTACTACACCACCCGCAGCACCATGCGAGAGAAAGCCGGCGACTACGAGGGAGCACAGGAAGACCGCGCAAAAGCTGAGGAACTCAAGCAATAGCACCCCAAGAAGGATTCCGACCTAAAAAGAGGCTGTGTCATAATTGCGACTCGGTAATATAACCGTGCTATCGCACGGGAAATTAAACAAATTAAGTATAAAATTTTTATTAATATAAATAAAATATTAATTTTAATTTAAAAATTTGTTTAATTTCCCGCCCGCAGGGCGGTTATAATTCTAGCAATTGATTTATGACAGCCTCTTTTTGCTACGTTGTGATTGGCGTGCGTGCGTCCCTGCAGCGTTGTCCTGTATTACGAGCCGCCGGCTCGTAAAATATCACGGCATCACGTCATCAGGATCGCCAAACAGGGTCAACATGTCATCAAAGCGCTGCAGCGTGGCGACCCCGAACTTGGCCAGCGACTTGCGGGCGCCCTCAAGGGTCTTGCGCGGCTCGCCGATGCGGCTCTTGGAGAAGAACTTGTCGGCATAGCAGATCACCTTCTCCTCCAGGCTCTCGGGCAAGAGGTCGCGAGCAGGGGTGATGGGCAGATGCTCGGCGACAATCTCGTCGGCAGTGAGACCCGTTCCCGTGTGGCGCTCGCACACCCGCCCGTGGCGGAACAGCCCCATCGAGTCCAGCATCTGGCGACCCAGGATGCCGTGCATGATGTAGGGCTCCGTGCCATGGCAATGGATGCCGGGGGCATCGGTGCGGCACATGCCGATGTCGTGCAGCATCGCCGCCTCCTCGACAAACTCGATATCAATGGGCGTGCCGTTGTCAATCAGCCGCTGACTGAGGGCTACAGCCAGGTCAGCCACCTGACGGCTATGAGAAACCAACACCCGGTAATCATCATTACCGGGTGTATAGTATCTTTCAATAATAGATAGGCAATCTAGCATATTAGTCCACAAACACTACCCAGCCGTGCTCGTCGGGATAGTCACCCATCTGGATAGCACGCAGGCGGTTATACAGGGCGGTAACCTTGGGACCTACCTCGCCATCCTTGCTGATGACATAGTGTACGTCCTTGTCCATATCAACGACCTCGCTGATAGGAGCAGTTACAGCTGCGGTGCCGCACTCGGCAGCCTCATCGGCCTCGGCCAGCTCCTCCAGGGGGATGGGACGAGCCTCAACCTCCATGCCCAGGTCACGGGCAATCTGCTGCAGACTCATATTGGTGATTGAGGGAAGGATCGAACCCGACTTCGGAGTGATATAGCTGTTGCCCTTGATGATGAAGAAGTTGGCGGGACCGCACTCGTCCAGATATTTCTTCTCCTTGGGATCCAGGAACAAGGCAGCACTGTAACCGGCAGCCTTGGCACGGGCGGTAGCACCCATACCGGCAGCATAGTTACCACCGACTTTCCAGCGACCGGTACCGCAGGGAGCAGCACGGTCATACTCGCGGAAGACAGCGACCTTGGTGCAGTGGAAGCCCTCCTTGAAGTACGGGCCTACAGGGGTTACAAAGATAATCACGGTATATTCATCGGCAGGATTCACACCGACGCGGGGAGAGATGCCGATCTCTACGGGACGCAGATAGAGCGAGCTGCCACTGCCGTAAGGAGGAATGAAACGCTCATTGAGCTTAACGACCTTCTTGCACATCTCCAGGAAGATGTCCTCGGGAAGCGGTTCCATCTTGATACCCTTGGCACTGTTCTGCAGACGCTTGGCGTTCTCGTCGGGACGGAACATGCGGATCTTACCATCCTGGCCGCGGAAGGCCTTCAAGCCCTCAAAAATCTCCTGGCCATAGTGCAGACAGCTGGCTGCCATGTGCAGAGTAATGGTCTCGTCCTGGGTGACTTCAATCTCACCCCACTTGCCGTCCTTGAACGTGCAGCGCACGTTGTAGTCAGTCTTCATGTAACCAAAAGGCAGATGTGCCCAATCAATGTTTTCTAAATTAGTCATACTCAGTTAGTTAAGGTTATTAAATGGTTTTTAGTCAAATCTCTAGGTCATTAGTCCGACGATGACACAGCATTCTAGATGGCCACTTTTTGCGTCAGGTTTCCGATCCTCACCAGATAGATGCCTCTCGACCCGAGTCGCAACTCGCTCGTGCCGGGCTGCAACGTCGCCTGCGAGACCATCTGGCCGAGGATGGTATAGACGCGGACATTGATGCGTTTGGGCGTCACGATAGTAATCGTCCCGTTACGACCATAGATCTCGATGCCGTCGCTCTGGCGAGGATCGTTCCACATCTTGCCCTGGACATCCTTATTGGTCTCACGCCACTGAACCTCAGCCAAGGCCGCATTTTCCAGCCCCAGCGATAGCACAAGTGCCAATATGACCAACAGTCTTTTCATCGTCTCGTAATCAATCTACAAAATTATAACTATTTTTCGGAGCAAACAAACCTTTAAAGAAATTTTTCTTTTTTCCCGAAAAGAGACCCAAGATTTTGCATCTCCACAAGCCCGGTCCCCCATGCCGTGGCTCCGCCACGGCCACAATCCCTATAGGTACTATAGTCACTATTGCCCCTATAGTTACTATAGTCACTATAGCTACTATAGCCACTATTATAAAAAAACGAGGGAGCCGCTGTTTTACCAGTGACTCCCTCTTAGGGGGCGGTTACCTACTCTCCCACTTTCGCAGTACCATCGGCGTGGTGAGGCTTAACTTCTCTGTTCGGAATGGGAAGAGGTGGGACCCTCAC
>CACWID010000038.1 GCA_902760865.1 uncultured Bacteroidales bacterium
AACAAATTATTTTTAAAATTTTTATTAATATGAATAAAATATTAATTTTAATTTAAAAATTTGTTTAATTTCCCGTGCGATAGCACGGTTATATTACCGTGTCGCAATTATGGCACACCAGGTTGGGGGGCGTTGATGCCTCAAGAGTAAGTGTTTCGAGGGTGAATCATACTCCTACGGCGCTATGCGCCACCTCCCCTATCTTAGGGGAGGAATTGAGTATCAGAAACTTATCTTTGTCGAATTCATGTTAAATACAATTCCATCCGGCCTGCGATGCTCATGAGCGCGGATGCTTTAGTATTTATTGTATTTATTGTTTTCCTTTTTTCAGAATCGTTGTTTTATTGGTGGGCGAGGTAGTCGCGGATGGCGGCGGTGAAGGGGCGCCAATACTTCTGGCACTTCACGTCGCCCACGCCGTAGATGATGCCGAACTCTGGCTGGGTAGTGGGTTTCTCGGTCGCCATGGCGTGTAATGACTTGTCGCTGAATACCATATAGGGGGCGATGTGGCTCGCTTGGGCAAGGGCCTTGCGCAGGTCGCGCAGCTTCTCGAACAGCACGGCGTCATACTGCTTGCCCGGCGCTGCGGCCTCGGGAGTGACGGCCTCGGGAATGACGGCGGGGGCGGGCTCCGGGCGCTTGCGGCCCGTGATGACGCGCCGCTCAAACCGGTTGAGCTGTATCTGTTGCCGACCGTAGAGCACCTCGTTGCCGTATTCGGTGATTTTCAAGTGGTTATTCTCGTCATAGGCGATGTCGAAAAGGCCCATCTGCAGCATCTGCAGCAGGTAGGCGTTCCACTCCAGGTTGTTGTAGTCGTGTCCGACGCCGAAGGTCTTCAACCTGTCATAGCCTTTCTCGATGATGTCCGCCTTGCGCCAGCCGCGCAGGATGTCGGTCACGGTGTACATGGTCGCCTGCTCGTCGGTGCGCTTGATGGCGCTCAACGCCATCTGTGCCAGCCTGGTGCCGTCGAAGCGTTCCGGCGGATTGTCGCAGATGTCGCAGTTGTGGCAGTCGTGGTCAAAGCGCTCGTTGAAGTAGTTTAGCAGGATGCGACGGCGGCAGACGCCGCTCTCGGCAAACTGCTGCATGCGCTTCAGCTTGTCCATATTGACCTGAACCTGCCCCGATTGCCGCGCGAACTGCTGCAGCGTCAACATGTCGCCATAGTTGTAGAACAGCAGCGCCTCGGCAGGCAGACCGTCGCGCCCGGCACGGCCGATTTCCTGATAGTAACTCTCGATGTTGCGGGGCATGTTGCTGTGGATGACATACCTGACGTTGCTCTTGTCGATACCCATGCCGAAGGCGATGGTGGCGCACACGACCTTCAGGTCGTCGTTGATGAAGTCGCGCTGGATGCGCTGCTTCTCGCTCACGCTCATGCCGGCATGGAAGGGCTCGGCCTGGATGCCCAGGCGCGTGAGGTGGGCAGCCATGCTCTCGGTGTCCTTGCGTCGCAGGCAGTAGATGATGCCGCTCTCGCCGCTGTGCAGGTTGATGAATTGCACGATCTGGCGCAGCTTCTGCTTGCCGGACGAGCCTTGCACGACATTCAGCGAGATGTTGGGACGGTCAAATGAGCTGACGAACAGCCGCGCGTCGGGGATGTGGAGCTGGCGCGCGATGTCGTCGCGCGTGATGCGGTCGGCGGTGGCTGTCAGGGCCATGACCGGGACGTTGGGAAAACGCTGTTTGAGTGCCCCGAGCTGGGTGTATTCAGGCCTGAAGTCGTGGCCCCACTGCGAGATGCAGTGTGCCTCATCGACGGCGAACAGGCAGATGCGTTCGGTGATGCTGCTCGACCAGCGGTCAATCTCGCTCAGCAGCTTCTCGGGGGAGATATACAGCAGCTTGACCTTGCCCTGCATGAGCAGTTCCACGGTCTGGCGGTTCTCGCTGTCGCTCTTCTCGCTGTTGAGGGCCAGGGCGGGCACGCCGTTCTGCTGCAGGGCGTCAATCTGGTCGTTCATCAGGGCGAGTAGGGGAGAGATGACGATGGCAAATCCGTCCTCGCTCATCAGCCCTGGAACCTGGAAACACAATGACTTGCCGCCACCGGTGGGCATGAGCACGATGCTGTCGCCACCATCGAGGGTGTGGTCGATGATCTCCCACTGCTGGCCGCGGAAACTGTCATAGCCATAACAGCTCCTCAATATCATTAATGCCGTTTCTTGACGAGTCATTGTTTTCTTTAGCCTTTAGCCTTTAGCCTTTAGCCATTAGCCTTTAGCTGTTGGCTGTTGGCGGTTTGTGATTGTTGTTCTTTCTGGCGATGGTTATCAAGCTAATGGCTAGAGACTCCTAGCTAAAGGCTAAAGGCTCCTAGCTAATAGCTTTAATAAGCATTTGCCTCGCCCTTGATGGCGTTCCACACGGTGAGGAAGATGATTTTCAGGTCGAGGAAGAATGACCAGTTCTCGGCGTACCACACGTCATACTCGACGCGTTTTTCCATCTGCCAGAGTTCCTCGGTCTGGCCCCTGTAGCCGCGGACCTGTGCCCAGCCGGTGATGCCGGGCTTAATGGTGTGGCGCAGCATGTACTTGTCGATGAGTTCGCTGTACATCTCGGTCTGGGCCACCATGTGGGGACGTGGTCCCACGATGCTCATGTCGCCGCGCCACACGTTGTAGAACTGCGGCAGCTCGTCGATGCTCGTGCGACGCAGCAGGTTGCCGAAGCGGGTGACGCGCGGGTCGTCCTTGGTGGCTTGACGCGTGTCGCTGTCGGCATTCAGGCGCATGGTGCGGAACTTGTAGCAGTTGAAGGCCTGGCCACGATAGCCGGTGCGTTTCTGTACAAAGAAGATGGGGCCCGGCGACGACAGCTTGATACCGATGGCCACCGGCAGGATGACCAGCGGCGACAGGATGAGGACCACCGTCGATACCAGCAGGTCAAAGGCGCGCTTGATGATGCGGTTCAGGGGGTTCTTCAAGGGGTAAGGATGGACGGCCAGGATGGGCACGTCGCCCACCGACTGCAGCTCGAACTGCCTGGTCACCGTCCTGCCGAACTGCGGCACATAGTAGAAATCCACCGCATTGTTGTCGGCGATGCGTATCATCCGCGACACGTTGTTGTTGTCCTCGATGTCGGGGACGGCGCAGAACATCTCGTCCACCTGATGGGTCTTGACAAACTGCTCCACGTCGTCGAGAGTGCCTTGATAGACGGCTGAGGCCGACCTGGCGCGCGGGTTGTTGTCAAAGAAGCCCACGATGTGGTAGCCATAGCCCTGGTCGCCCAGCATCTCGTCGATGAGGCGCACGCCCACCGTGCCGCCGCCGATGACAATGACGCGCTTGAAGTTGTAGCCCCGGTTGCGGTAGAGCTTCACCAGCTGGCGTGAGACCACCCACCACGAGGCCAGCACGACAAAGAAGATGAGGTAGAAGCGCAGCATGTGATGCCATGGCGCGTCATACGGGCCCAGGAAGGACGTGAGCGTGACAAAGATGCCGGCATGGGTGAGCACGAGCTTGAGCGCCTGGCCCACAACCTTGTCGGCATAGACGACGCGCCGCTCATGCACATCACTGAAGAAGTAGATGCACACGAGCATAGCCACATTGAGCACTACCCACGCCATGCGGGAATACATCCCGTCGGTGCCAAACTCGCCATCATACCACAGCATGGTGGCATAGAAAGCGAGGTTGACAATCAGCAGGTCAATGATGCTGAAAATCCACCTGACGAATTGTCCGTATCGGCCTTTGCTCTTCATGTAGGGGGGAAGAATGATGCGCTGTTAGGGCGCTGTGTTATATAATGCCGGTGCGTCATCATTATCCGGCTCCGCAACCTTGCTGCTGCACGATTGACTTGCCGCCGATGAATGATGACACACCGGCATCCGTTGTCATGATGCCACTGATGGCAGTGTTTTATTCATTATCAAGTTCCTTGATGCGGCGCTCCAGCTCGGCGATCTCTTCCTTGAGGCCGACGATGCGTTTCTCCATCTGCTGAACCAGCGAGTTGCCGCTCTTGGTGTTGGCGGTCAGGAAGCCCATGTTGTTCTCGAAGGTCTTCAGCTCGCTCATGCGCTGCTCATAGGTGCGGACGAGGCGGTCGCGCTCGGACAGGCCGCGGTCGCTGCCACCCTGACGCGGTCCACGGCTGGACGAACCCTCGCCGCGAGGCATCCTCATGCCGCGCATGTTGAACGTCTCGAATGCCTTGTCGATCAGCTCGCGATACTGGGCATAGATCTTGTCCTTCTCCTTGAAGGGAACGTGGCCGATCTCTTGCCAGCGGTCCATCAGGTCGCGTACGGTCTGGGCGGCATCCTCGGCAGCCTCCTCGATGGTGGCCTTGAGCGTGGCGATGACGTCCTTCTTGGCCTTGAGGTTCTCGTGCTCGACGGCGTGGACGTTGACGTTCTGTTTCTTCTTCTGCTCGAAGAAGTGGTCACAGGCGCTGATGAAGCGTTTCCACACGGCGTCGCTGTGCTTTTTCACCACGGGACCGATGGTCTTCCACTCTTTCTGCAGCTCGACGAGCTTGTCGGTGGTCTCTTTCCACTCGGTGGACTCCATCAGGGCTTCGGCGCGTTCACACAGGTCAATCTTCTTGGCCAGGTTGGCGCTCAGTTCCTCCTTCATCGACTTGTAGAACTCGGCCTTCTTGGCGAAGAACTCGTCACAAGACTTGCGGAATCGTGCGAACAGCGCAGCATTGGCGCGACGCGAAGCGTAACCGAGCTTGCGCCAGTCTTCCTGCAGGGCGATGATCTGCTTGGTCACCTCGTCCCACTGGGCATAGGTCTTGAGGTCATCGGTCTTGATCTGCTCGATCTTCTCACACAGTTCGGTCTTGGCATCGGCATTCTCCTTCTCCTTGCTCTTGCGGTCCTCAAAGAAGGTCTGATACTTCTTGTTGATGGCACTCGAGGCAGCCTTGAAACGTGCCCACAGCTCCTCGCGCAGCTCCTTGGCTACGGGGCCGATCTCGCGCCACTTGTTGTGCAGCTCCTGCAGTTTCCTGAAGGCGATAACGACGTCGGTCTCCTCGTCGAGGGCCTCGGCCTCTTCACACAGGTTCTGCTTCAGCTCCAGGTTCTTCTTGAAATCATAGTCGCGCAGCTCGCGGTTCACCTTGAGCACGTCATAGAAGCGCTCGGTAGCACGCTGGAATTCCTTCCAGACCTCGGTGTCGGCCGTGGCGGGCACCTCGCCGGTCTCCTTGAACTCCTGCTGCAGCTGCTTCACGCGGTTGAACTGGCGGTTGATATTGTCGGGGTCATTGGCAATCTCGTTGATGAGCGCAATGATCTGGCGCTTCTTCTCGAGGTTGGCCTCACGGTTAGCCTCCTGGGCCGCGTTATACTCGGTACGACGCTCCTTGAGCACGTTGAGCAGCTCCTTCAAGTTGTTCTCATCGGCATCTTCCTTGGCAGTGAAATCGCCTTCGTCGTTGCCGTTGGCGAGGAACTCTTCTCGCTCCTTGGCCACCTCATCGCGGCGCAGGGCAAAGAAGGCGGCCTTGATGGCCTGCACTTCGTCCTTCACCTCCTCGATGGGACGGGTAGCCATCTCACGCATCATGTCCACCAGCTCGCTCTTGCTCTTGCCGGCCAGGTCCAGCCCCTGTTTTTCCTCAGCGGGTGCGGGTTCCTCGTCGGGCACGGGCTCTTCAGCAGGCACGGGCTCCTCGGCGGGCACGGGCTCTTCGGCGGGTGCAGGTTCCTCGGCAGGTGCGGGTTCCTCTACTTTAACTTCTTCATTCACAACTTCCTGTGCCTCGTTCTGGGGCTCAGTGTTCAGGATTTGATCCTTCTCGAGATTGTTCATCGATTCAGATTGTTCACGCGGTTCCATTATAATAACATAGTTTAAGTGAGTGCCACAGGGGCCCTCAAGGTTCAATTCTAAACCCCAAATTTACTCATATTTTTGCAATCGCAAAGCCATTTTGCTGATTTTTTTTATTTTTTGCCCGTTTTTTAGGGAAAAGGCATGAAAAAAGGGACGATAAGCCTTGTCGGTCTTATCAGTCCCATGATGGTTTAGTCTGGCCGCTCGAGCGGTTGTCGCTTACTTGAGCACCTTGGCCTTGATGATCTTGACGTCAACGGTGGGGCGGTCCATGCGGCCGGTGGTGACGTTCTGGATCTTGTCCACGACGTCCATGCCCTTGATGACCTCGCCGAAGACGGTGTACTGGCCGTCCAGGTGCGGCGTGCCGCCGATGCTGGTGTAGGCGTTGAGCTGCTCGTCAGTCATCTTGAACGGGGTCTTGGCAGCCTCGGCTTCGGTCTGCTGGATGAGCTCGTTCTGCAATGCCTGGATTCCGGCCTCGTCCTGGTTCTGCTGCATCTGCTGGATGCGAGCCTGGTTCTGCATGACAAGGTTGCGGAAGATTTCCTGCTTCTGCATGTCGGCCATGCGCTGGGTCATCATGTTGAGCTCGTCCATGCTATAGATTTTGCCCGTCACGATATAGAACTGGCTGCCGCTGCTACGGCGCTCAGGATTCACCTGGTCGCCGGTGCGCGCTGCGGCCAGGGCACCGCGCTTGTGGAAGTAGCGGGGATAGACAAACTCGGCGGGGATCGTGTAGCCGGGGTCACCGTCGCCCAGGGCGGCATCGGGACCTGCGGTCTTGCTGTTGCCGTCTCCGGTCTGAATCATGAAGTCCTTGATCACGCGGTGGAAGAGCACGCCGTCGTAGTAACCCTCCTTGACCAACTTGATGAAGTTGTCGCGGTGCTGAGGTGTCTCGTTGTAGAGCTCGACAACGATGTTGCCGTAGGACGTCTCCAGTTCTACTTGTGTCATTTTATTGTCTGCTTTTTTGTTTTCGCTGGCTGCGCTCTCACTGCCCGAGTTGTTGGCCGAGCAGGAAATGAGTGTAAACGCTGCCATCAGGATGATTGATAAAAAGTTCTTTTTCATTGTATTACAGTGTCTTATTCTTTGAAAGGCCTTAAAAGCCATTAAGGCCTCAAACTCCTAACTCCTAACTCCTAACTCCTGACTGATTAAATGCCGACGGGGTAGAGGCGCTTGAAGATGCGGCGGAAGTTGTCGTCCTTGGCACTCAGCTCAGCGGCGTGCTCCTTGTAGTCGACGCCCCATAACGACGAGGCCAGGTAGGCCAGATAGACGTGGTCGCGGTCCTTGGCGATGGCGGCCTTGACTAGCAGGTCGATGCTGTCGGCATACTTCTCGCGGTCGATGGCGTTGAGGTAGCGGGCTGTGCTCACCACGAACTGCCCCGTGCGGTCCTTGAGGATCATGTTGTCTACCAGAGCAGGCATGTCATCGTCGATGCTGCCCATGTTGTTGGCGATGTACTCATAGGTCAACAGGCCGTTGGTATCATCTTCCAGTATCTGTTTAGTATGATTGTCCATATCTTAAAATCAGTAATGTGGTTCTTTTACAAACTGCAAAGGTAATGCTTTTTTCTTTTTCTCCTTGTTTATCGGTCCAAAAATCAGCATAACCCTTGCAGATTTGTTGCTCGGGTTATAGAATGTAATGGCCTTGCCTTTATCTGATGACCACCGATAGCGCCCTTGCAGGGTCAATAAACCCACTGCGGGGGAAGAAAATTGTTATCAAAACACGTCTGTGTCCTTGCAGATTGTTAATGTTTTACATTTTTAGGGCACTGTAAATAAAATAATGTGTTTTTTGGCTTGATTTTGCGGTAAAATTGACTAAAAATGACTACCTTTGCACCGCTAAAAGCGAATTAATAATATTTGCAAATATATTCATCAAGAAAAAGTTTAGTAAATGAAAGCGATTTACACTTTTGGTAACGGCCAGGCAGAAGGTCGTGCCGACATGAAGGATTTACTGGGTGGCAAGGGCGCAAACCTTGCCGAGATGAACTTGATTGGTGTTCCCGTTCCCCCGGGTTTCACCATTACTACCGAGATTTGCACCCTCTATAACCAGAAGGGTCGCGAAGCTGTTGTTGAGATGATCAAGGACGACGTGATGAAGTCCATTGAGCACATCGAGAAGTTGACAGGCAACAAGTTCAATGACCCCAGCAATCCTCAGCTGGTTTCGGTTCGCTCGGGTGCTCCCGTGTCGATGCCGGGTATGATGGACACCGTTCTTAATCTGGGTATCAACGACGCAGTCGCCGAGACGCTCGCCCAGAAGTCGGGCAACCCCCGCTTCGCATGGGACAGCTATCGCCGCTTCGTGCAGATGTACGGTGACGTGGTGCTGGGCATGAAGCCGACCAACAAGACCGACATCGATCCCTTTGAGGCGATCATCGAGGAGCTGAAAGAGAAGAAGGGCGTGAAGTTTGACACCGAGCTTGATGTCGATGACCTCAAGGAACTGGTGGTTCGCTTCAAGGCCGCAGTCAAGGAGAATACCGGTAAGGACTTCCCCACCGATGCCTATGACCAGCTCTGGGGTGCCATCTACGCTGTGTTTGACAGCTGGAACAACGACCGCGCCATCCTGTACCGCCGCATGAACCAGATTCCCGAGGAGTATGGTACGGCAGTTAACGTTCAGGCCATGGTCTATGGTAACATGGGTGACAACAGCGCTACCGGCGTCTGCTTCTCTCGTGATGCCGGTACCGGTGAGAACCTGTTCAATGGCGAGTATCTGATCAATGCCCAGGGTGAGGACGTTGTGGCTGGTGTACGCACCCCCCAACAGATCATGACCGAGGGCAGCCGCCGCTGGGCAAAGCTGCAGGGCATCAGCGAGGAAGAGCGCGCCTCCAAGTATCCCTCCCTCGAGGAGTCGATGCCCGAGTGCGCCAAGCAGCTCGTTGACATCCAGCAGAAGCTCGAGGAGCACTACCATGACATGCAGGATATGGAGTTCACCATCCAGGACGGCAAGCTCTGGCTGCTCCAGACCCGTAACGGCAAGCGCACCGGCGCTGCCATGGTGAAGATTGCCATGGACCTGCTGCGTGAGGGCGCTATCGACGAGAAGACCGTCATCAAGCGCATGGAGCCCAACAAGCTCGACGAGCTGTTGCACCCCGTGTTTGACAAGGCTGCCGTCAAGAGTGCCAAGGTGATGGCCAAGGGTCTGCCCGCCAGCCCCGGTGCCGCCACCGGTCAAATCGTGTTCTTTGCCGACGACGCCGAGGAATGGGCATCTCGCGGCAAGAAAGTCATCATGGTGCGCCTGGAGACCTCTCCCGAGGACCTGCGCGGCATGAGCGTGGCTCAGGGTATCCTGACCGCACGCGGCGGTATGACCTCACACGCAGCCGTTGTGGCTCGTGGTATGGGCAAGTGCTGCGTTTCGGGTGCCGGTGAGATCAAGGTGGACTACAAGGCCCGCACCGTCGAGATGGGTAACAAGACCTATAAGGAGGGTGACTGGATTTCGATCAACGGTAGCACCGGTGAGGTCTATGACGGCCTGGTAGCAACTGTTGACGCCGACCTGAGCGGTGACTTCGCTGCAGTGATGAACCTTGCCGAGAAGTACAGCAAGATGGACGTTTACACCAACGCCGACTCGCCCCGCGACGCCAGCGTAGCCCGCAAGTTGGGTGCCCATGGTATCGGCCTGTGCCGCACCGAGCACATGTTCTTTGAGGGTGACCGCATCAAGGCCATGCGCGAGATGATCATCGCTCCCGATGAGGCATCGCGTCGCGTAGCCCTGGCCAAGCTGCTCCCGCTGCAGCGTGGCGACTTCGAGGGCATCTTCGAGGCCATGGACGGCTATGAGGTAACCATCCGCCTGCTCGATCCCCCCTTGCACGAGTTCGTACCCCACCAGCTCGAGACGATGCGTGAGCTCGCCGACCAGACTGGCCGCACCCTCGAGGAGGTGAAGCTGGTTTGCGACGGTCTTGAGGAGTTCAACCCCATGCTGGGTCACCGTGGCTGCCGTCTGGGCAACACATATCCCGAGATCACCGAGATGCAGGCCCGTGCCATCATCGAGGCCGCTCTCAACGTCAAGGCTAAGGGCGTTGACGTACATCCCAAGATCATGGTGCCCCTGATCGGTGTGAAGAACGAGATCCAGATGCAGGCCGACATCATCAACCGCGTTGCTCAGCAGGTATTTGCCGAGCGTGGCGAGACCGTGGCCTACAAGGTAGGTACCATGATCGAGATCCCGCGTGCTGCTCTCGTTGCCGACCAGATCGCTGAGGTAGTTGACTTCTTCTCCTTCGGTACCAACGACTTGACCCAGATGACCTTCGGTTTCTCGCGTGATGACGCTGGCAAGTTCCTCGCCATCTACAAGAACCTGGGCATCCTCAAGGTTGACCCGTTCCAGGTACTGGATCAGGAGGGCGTTGGCCAGCTCGTCGAGATGGCATGCCGCAAGGGTCGCGCTACCAAGCCCGAGCTGAACCTCGGTATCTGTGGTGAGCACGGTGGTGAGCCCAGCAGCGTTAAGTTCTGCGCTTCGCTCAACATGAACTACGTTTCCTGCTCGCCTTACCGCGTGCCCATCGCACGTCTGGCTGCCGCACAGGCTGCCGTCGAGGCCGAGTAATCTCTCGGAGTTTAGAGAAACATTTACTGTAAAATAAAAGCGGTTGGATTCCATTGAAGAATCCAACCGCTTTTTTTATGAGAAGACCTAAGGGTTATTTTGTGGGTTGAAACCTCTTTAAGGCATCAATCATCAGCTGGCCGTCCTGGTCAATGACTTTGATGAGATGCGCCCCCTTGAAGCCCATGTCATAGAATGTGTAAAGGTACCAATCATCACCTTTGGGCTCAACCGAGATGATCCCATTGGGTTCATCCGGCCCATCCTGTTCATCAGAGCGGAACATCCACACTGCAAAACAATCTCCACTTTCACAGTCATACTCATAGTTGTCATGTAGGTACTGGAGCATTTTGTCAGTGCAATGTTTCCTCAGGAAGTCGTAATCAGTATACTTCCCGTTATCGTACATGTCGGTGATAAACTGGATGACTTTCTTCACACGTGCAGTGCTGTCGACGACCCGGATGCTGTCGGCAACGCGGATGCTGTCGGCCATGCGGATGCTGTCCACCCTGTGCAGGCTGTCGGCCACGCGGGCACTGTCGGCGAGACGTTGGGCCTCGGTCTCGGCTTTAGAGGGTCCGCAGCCTGCCATTGTGCAGAGGCCGATGAACAAGGTGATGATAGATAATAACTTTCTCATAGTATTATTCTGATGTTGAAAGGTGGTTGATCGTTATTTCAGGACCTCTGCGAGTTTGTTGGCCAGGTCGTCACCGGTGAGGCCGCGGGCCATGATGGTACCGTCGGGGCCGAAGACGATGATGTGGGGGATGCCCTTGATGCCATAGAGGTCGGTGGGCTCGTTCAGCTGCTGGGTGCCGATGATGACGGGCCAGGTGATGTTGAGCTCCTGCATGGCCTTGCGGGTGTCGTCGGGATTGTCCCACACGGCAACGCCCAGCACGTCAAACTTGTCGCCGTACTTGGCCTTGAGGGCTTGCAGCTTGGGAATCTCGGCGCGGCAGGGCGGGCACCAGCTAGCCCAGAAGTCCACAACAGCCACTTTGCCCTTGCCGACGTGGTCGGAGAGCTTCTGCACGGAGCCGTCCTCGGCAGGCACCTCAAAGTCGGTGAACTTCTGTCCCACAGCGGTGACGGTCAGTTGGTGGGCGGCCTGTTTGGCCTTCTCGACGCGTTTGAGCTGGGCATACTCGGCAGGCGCCGTCTTGAGCATGTCGTCAATCTCGGCCTCAGAGAAGTCTTTATACATCAGGTAGTTGGTGAAGGCCCATGCGCCGATGGCATTGTCTTTGTTCTCCTCATAGAGCTTCTTCAGCCCCTCGGCATAGAGGGCGTCGCTCTCGGCCTCGCTGAGGGTCGAGTCATTGACCATCTGCTCCATGTCCTTGCTCCAGGCTGCCATCTTGTCGTTGAGCGGGCTGACGGCATTGCCGTCGGCGATGTCGAGCTTCACCTCGCCCGGCTCCACGATGAAGCCGTAGCGGTTGCCGCCCACGAGCAGGCGTGCAAAGAAGCCCTTGTCGGCCGTGCCCTCGAAGGTGCACATCTGGTTCTCGATAGTGGCACTGAGCAGGGTGTCGCCCGTGTCATAGTTGGTCAGGAAGGCGGTCTCGCCGTTGGCGCTGTCGTCAGGAAAAGTGACGGTCACCTTGTAGCCCTTGCTGCATGATGCCAGCAGCAACAAGGCCGTGAAAAAGAATGCGATTTTTTTCATTGTCAATAATCTGTTATTGTTAGTTGTGGGCTAGATATTCTAGATGGTCTAGATAATCTAGGGGGATGGCTGATTAGTCGCGGATGGCGCGATAGATGAGCGAATTGATGTGGCTGCGCGCGCTGATGCGGCCGAAGTTCGGGTTGTTGCGCGTGGGGCTCACACGGTTGCTCAAGAAGATGTAGATCATATCGTTCTTGGGATCCACCCAGAAGCACGTCCCCGTGAAGCCCGTGTGACCGATGGTCTCGGGCGTTGCCTCGGGGCAGGTGTTGCTGGCATCGGGGTCGCCGATGACGGGTTTGTCAAATCCCAATCCGCGGTGGCTGTTGGGACTCTTCTGGGTCAAGAAAGTCTCGACGGTAGAGGCCTTCAACAGTCGCACACCGCCATAGGTGCCGCCGTTGAGCCACATCTGGAAGAGCTTGGCCAGGTCGTTCGCGTTGCTGAACAGGCCCGCATTGCCCTGCACACCACCCGAGAAGGCAGCCAGCTCGTCATGGACGTAGCCGTGGATGTGCTGCCGGCGCAGGTAGGTGTCCTTCTCGGTGTAAGCGATCTCGTCGCGCGAGAACTTGCTCAGGGGGCGGTACAGCGTGTGGTAAGCGCCCAGCGGAGCGAAGATGTAGTTGTTCACGTAGTAGTTGAGCGGCGAGTGCGTCATGCGCTGCACGGCGTCGGCCAGGAGCGAGAAGTTGCAGCAGCTGTAGAGGTATTTCTTCTTGCCGAGTTTGGCGTGGTAGATGCGGTTCATCACCGAGTCATAGGTAACGCGGCCGCCCCAGATGCCGTCGGCAATCGCGATGTTGAACTTGTCGGTCTTGACGGGCGACAGGATGTCGGTGCGCAACTTGGCATCCTTGTGTCCCCACGAGCCGCTCATGATCTTGATGGTGTGGGTGGCATCCTCGGCGCCGGTGATGAGCGGTCCGCTGTAGGTGGCGGGATCCATCATCATCAGCCACATGTTGAGCGATGCCGGCATGCCGGTCTCGTGGTAGAGCAGGTCGCGGAAGGTGATGTCCTCCTTGTCGCCGTCGCGCAGGCCGGGGATGAATTCGCTGGCCTTGTCGTCGAGGCGGAACTTGCCGTCATCAAACGCCTTCATCACACCGCTGATGGTGCCGGTGGCCTTGGAAACCGATGCCAGGCCGAAGAGCGTGTTGTCGGTCACCTTGACGTTGCTGCTGTAGTCGATGGTGCCGAATGAATTCTTGTAAACCACCTTGCCGTGACGGGCCACAATCACCTGGCATCCGGGGAAGGCATGCTGCTGCACGCCCAGGCGGCACACCGAGTCGATCTGGGCCGTCAGGCGGTTGTCCAGGCCGACCTCGGCGGGGATGGAGTAGCCCAGGCGGTTGGCTCCATAGTGGATGCCGTGGCCCGCTTCATAGCGTGTCTTCTTGCCGTTAAAGGCCAGCGAGATGGGCAGATTGCCGCCGGCAGCGTTGCCGCCGAAGATGGTCTGCGCGGCATAGTCCTCGGCCAGCGTGGAGCTCTCGTAGGTGAGCACTACGGCCTTGACGTGCTTGTGGGTGATGGCGGTGCCATAGTTCTTGAGGTCATAGGGCTTGCTCGTGATGACCACGACGACGTTCTTGCACCTCTTGACCACGGTGTTGAGAGCTGCTCGGTTTTCCTCGTTGTCCTCGCCGACCTCGACAATAATGGTGTTGAAGTGGCCGTCGTGCAGCTGCTCGGCGAGCTCGGCGGCGCTGCCGGCCTTGTCAAGGTCAAAGCGCTTGATCTGGGCATAGTCGGCACAGCGACGGGTGAACTTGCTGGCCGTGCCCTTCTTGTTGCCGATGGTGGCTACGGCGATGTGGCGGCTCTGCAGGTTGTGTATCGGCAGGATGTTGTCGTTGTTCTTGATGACGGTGATGCTGCCTGCGGTGAGTTGGCGCTTGAGGACCTCGGCCCGCTGTGAATTGATGTCGTACATCAGGTTGGACGTGTTCACCTGTTGCTTGCCGGTCAACTCGAGGGCATACTTGTAACGCAGGATTTTCTTGCAACGCTCGTCGATGTCGCTCTGCTTGAGTTTGCCGCTGGCGACGGCATTTTTGATGGCCGCGATCTCGTCGCTGATGTTCTCGGGCATAAGCAGCACATCGTTGCCTGCCAGCAGCGCATTAACACACGCCGAGCCCTTGAGCATCTGTGTGGCCCCCTTCATGTTGAGGGCGTCGGTAAAGACGAGGCCGTCGAAGTTCAGCTGGTTGCGCAGCACGTCGGCCACACACTCCGGTGACAGGCTGGTGGGGGCCTTGCCGCCATCGATGGCGGGCACCAGCAGGTGTGCCGTGAGAATGCCGCTCAATCCGGCCTCGATGAACTTGCGGAAAGGCAGCAACTCGCAGGTATTGATTTCCTGCATCGTCTTGTTGATGACGGGCAGAGTCTTGTGGGAATCCTCGCTGGAATTGCCGTGACCGGGGAAGTGCTTGCCGACGGCCATCACGCCGCCGTCCTCCAGACCGCGGGCAAAGGCGATGGCATGCCTGGCCACCAGCTCAGGGCTCTCGCCGAAGGAGCGGCTGCCGATGACGGGATTGAGCGGGTTGTCGTTCACGTCAAGCACCGGGGCAAAGTTCACGTGGATGCCGATGCGTCGGCACTGGCGTGCCACCTCGCGACCATATTCATAGAGCAGCTGGTCGTTGTCGATGGCCCCCAGTATCAGGTTGCGCTGGAAGTTGGGCACCTCCTTGAGGCGCATGCCCAGTCCCCACTCGCCGTCGATGGTGATCATCAGGGGCACTGTCGCCAGCGATTGGGCCAGGTTGGTGACCTCGGCCTGCTCGGCGATGGTGCTGTTCTCATAGATGAGTCCGCCCACCAGGTTCCGGGTGACGAGGCTACGCACCAGTTCGCGCGTGGCATCGTTGCTCCGGGGGGTGACAGCTGCGACAATGAGCTGGCCGATGCGTGCGTCGGCCGAGAGCGAATTAAACACGCTGTCCACCCACTGGTTCATCGCCACCTCGTCCACGTTGTTGAACAGGTTGGGCACCCTGACTGTGCTCGTACTGCGGGCCGCAGCACTCAACGCGAGCACTGCTGCCACAGTCACCAGTAAAATGCGTTTGAATTTGGTCATTGTTTTTCCGTTGTTTGGATGATAACCTATAAACCTAAAACCTAAAGTCTAGTATCTAACGTCTAGCGTCTAACGTCTAGTGTCTAACGTCTAGTGTCTAAAGTCTAATTCCTCTTAATCCTCACCTCGTCCTTGGCGTCAATCTTCTTGCCGGCGGCCTCGAGGCGCTTGACGTAGCTCAGGATGTGGTTGCCATACTTCTGGGTGTCGACGAACAGGCGCTTGCACGGCTTCATCGGGTCCATATAGTCGCCGCCGTTGGCCAGATAGTCGATCGTGGCAACGATGTAGGTCTTCTTGGGGTCGATTTTCTTGCCCTTAAGGGTGGCCTTGACAAGTTCGCCCTTGGCGTTGTAGGTAGCCTTCAGTTCCTTGCTGACGGCATCACCGCCGCGGCCGCACATCAGCTTGATGCTCTCGATGAGCGCCTGGCCGGGCATCTCGAGCACAACGAAGCGGTTGTCGAAGGGGAACATCGAGCCGATGACGCCCTCGGTGACGGTGCCCTGCGGCATGTCGGTGCGGATGCCGCCCTTGTTCATGATGGCGCAGTCGATGTTATTGATGCCGGACAGTTCCTTGATGATGTCCATCGCGGCGTCGCTCACCCAGTTCTGGAGGGCGTCGCTGGAGTTCTTCAGGTAGCGTGCGCTGGTGGCGACAGGGTTGTTCATGATGCTGTCCACACCGTGGCGGTACTGGTCGAGCCACTCGTTCATCGCGGTGTAACGGCTGGCTGCGGCATCCCAGCTGGCATCGACGGGGATGTGGTTATAGACTACCTGTCCGCTCTCCAGGTCCAGGTCGTAGGTAGCGACCAGCTTGCCTGCCTTGCCGTTCTGGCCGATGGGAATCATCTTGCCGTCGGCGTTGGCTACGCGGTCCATGCCGCTGCCGGGCTGGATGGTGGTGTGTGAATGGCTGCTGATGACCATGTCGATGTAATGGCTCTTAGTAATAATGAGCGAGTCATTGGGCTCGGTGGGCTCGTAGCTGCTGTAGCCGATGTGTGATACCATGACGGCATAGTCCATGCCCAGCACCTCCTTGAGGTAACGTGCTGTAGCATCTGCCACATCGGGGGCATAACGGTAACGCAGACCCACGCTGTTCATGTCGGCAATCAGTCCTGCAGGGTTGACGTTGATGCCGAAGAAGGCCACGCGCTTGTCGCCCACGGCCTTGATCCAGTAGGGCTGGAACATCCCGTCGAGCGGTGTGGCGCTGAAGTCGTAGTTGGCGCTCATTTTCACGGCATCGACGTTGCGGTAGTGTGCCGCCAGCTCATCCATGCCGTTGTCAAACTCGTGGTTACCCATGATGATCGCGTCATAGCCCAGCGTGTCCATCAGCGCATATTCCACCTCGCCGCGGTAGAGCGAGAAGAACAGCGTGCCCTGGACGGCGTCACCGGCGTGGATGAGCACCGTGTTGGGGTTCTCGGCACGCAGCTTGTCATAGATGGCGCGACGGCGTGCCACACCGCCCTTGCCGTCGCTGGCAGGGTCAATCTGGCTGTGGGTGTCATTAACAGCGATAATCATCAGGTGCTCGGCGCGCAGGGCGGGAACCACCATCAGTGCACACAGGCACAGGAGCATGAAATTGCGAAGTCTTGCCATAATTGTAGTATCGTTTTTTAGTTGAATGATCGTTTACTATTAACCGACAAAATTAGCCATTATTTTTATGTCAGGCAACAGCCCCGCCATGGTTTTTTTCAACATTTTTAAAAAACAATCGAATTGATGTTCGATGGCCTTGCAGTAATGAGTTTAGCACAAAAAGAGAGGGTGAACAAACCGGAATTTGTTCACCCCCCTTATTGGTCAGGGATTATTTCTTGGCCGGTGCCTTTTTGGCTGCGGGCTTTTTGGGTTCTGCCTTCTTGGCCGGTGCCTTTTTGGCTGCAGGCTTTTTGGGCTCAGCCTTCTTGGCGGGTGCCTTTTTAGCAGCAGGCTTTTTGGCGGGCGCTTTCTTCTTGGGCTCAGGCTCGGGGGCGGGCTTCTCCTCCTCGGCTGGGGCGGGAACATTCTCGTCGATGGGGAAGTCGCCTGTGGTGTCGTTGACGATGTTGTTACGCATCATCTCGACCTCACGGTGCAGCTTCTCGATCTCCTGCTCCTGGTTGCGGATGGTCAGCAGCAGCGAGTTCAGCTCCTCGTTGTCGATGCTGGTCGGGTATTGCTCCTCGACGCGCGTCATGAAGTCGCTCAGCACGTTCATGTAGTTGGTGAACGCGGTGTAGGGCGAGTCATAGGGGCTGTAGTGGCTGTGTACCGAGCCGTCGTCGTTGTGCTTGGTGGACATGTAGAAGAAGTGGTCGCTGGCCTGCAGGTAGTTCCAGTCCTGCTTGATGCGGCGGTCACGGCACAGGCGCACGCGCTCACCGATGCTGTAGAGCTTGCGGACGGCCTCCTGCTGCAGGGTGTTGCCCAACCAGGCGCTGGTGTCGCGGGCCTCGTCGGTCCAGGACATGGGGTAGGGCACGGCGAGTTCGGCGACGGGTTTGAACTTCGATACCACCTCGCTCGGGGTCCAGAACTGGATGTCGTGCTCGGCGGCAAAGCGGGGCAGTGCGCGCATGAACTCAAAGATGCCGCTCTCGCGGGGCTGCAGCTCACCGAAGGCGTCATAGTTCATGAACAGGTTGATGAGCTGTTCCTCCTGGGGCAGCTCGTTGATCCAGTTGATGTACTTGTCGGCGGTGAGGGGATAGGATGCCCACTCGGGGTTGCTGAAGCGGAACGAGATGTCGTCGCTCAGCTTGCCGTTCTTCAACAGCAGTTTGAGCTTGGGAGCCGAGGCACTGCTGTACAGGAAGTTGGGCGAGCGCCAGCCCAGCACGTGCTTGGCGTCGGCGGTGATGGCGGCCTTGAAGCCCAGGGCATAGACCATCGAGGCGATGTCGTCGTCATAGATGAGCTCGGTGTTGCGGAACACCTTGGGACGCTGGCCGAAGAGCTGGAAGATCTTCTCGTCGTGGGCCTTGACCTGAAGCGCAAACTCGTCGGGGTCATAGAGTGACGAAAGGCTGTGGGCATAGGTCTCACTCAGGAACTCGACGCAGCCCGTTGCTGCCAGCTCCTTCATCGAGTCGACGAACTCGGGCACATACTGCTCCAGCTGCTCCAGGGCGGTGCCGCTGATGGAGAAGGCCACCTTGAACTTCTTGCCGTGCTCGCGGATCATGTCGAGCAGCATCTCGTTGGCGGGCAGGTAGGACCGCTGGGCGATGCGGGTGATGATGTCGTCGTCGGCAAAGTCATCATAGTAGTAGTGGTCATTACCGATGTCAAAGAAGCGGTAGTGCTTCAGCCTGAATGGCTGATGAATCTGGAAATAAAAACAAATCGCTTTCATATCTCTATTGTCGTTTTATTGTTTGTTTTCTTGTTGTTGTTTTGGTCTAGATGGACTAGATGATCTAGATGTTCTAGATTTTCTAGATGGTCTAGAGGGTGTTAACGGTTGATGAGATCACGGTAAATCTTGATGACCTTGGCGCCGGCTTTGTCCCAGGTGATCTGTGCCACTTCGGCCAGTCCCTGCTCGCGCAGCTCGTTGTACATCGCGGGATACTTGATGATGCTGTAGATGGCGTCGGCCATGGCGTTGATGTCCCAGTAGTCGGTCTTGATGACGTTGTCCAGGATCTCGGCGCAACCGCTCTGCTTGCTGATGATCGACGGCACGCCCATCTGCATCGCCTCGAGCGGTGAGATGCCGAAGGGCTCGCTCACCGACGGCATGATATAGACGTCGCTGGCTGCCAGCATCTCATAGACCTGCTTGCCCTTGAGGAAGCCGGTGAAGTGGAAGCGGTCGGCGATGTTGCGCTTGGCGGCCAGACGTATCATCTTGTCCATCATGTCGCCGCTGCCTGCCATGACAAACTGGGCATTGTTGACCTTGTGGAGCACCTGTGCGGCGGCCTCGACGAAGTACTCGGGGCCCTTCTGCATGGTGATGCGTCCCAGGAAGGTGATGACCTTGCTCGTCTTGCCCGGAGGTGCCTCCAGGTTGAGCAGCTCCTCGTTCAGGGGTTCCACGGCGTTGTGTACGGTGGTCACCTTGTCGGGGTTGATGCCGTATTTCTCGATGACGGTGCGGCGCGTCAGGTTGCTCACGGTGATGATGTGGTCGGCGTTGTTCATGCCGTCCTTCTCGATGCTGAATACCGTGGGGTTGACGTTGCCGCGCGAGCGGTCAAAGTCGGTGGCGTGCACGTGGATGACCAGCGGCTTGCCCGTCACCTGCTTGGCGTGGATGCCGGCAGGGTAGGTGAGCCAGTCATGGCTGTGGATGACATCGCAGTCCACTGTGCGGGCGATGACACCGGCCACAATCGAGTAGTTGTTGATTTCCTCGAGCAGGTTGTCGGGATAGCGTCCCGAGAACTCGATGCACCCCAGGTCGTTGGTGCTCATGTAGTTGAAGTCGCCGTAGATGTGGTCCCTCAGGTTGAAGTACATCTGCGGGTCCATCACGTTGCCGATGCGGCTCTGCACATAGTCCCAGTTCACGTCTCGCCATGCCACCGGAGTGCTGTTGGCGCCGATGATGTTGGCGAATTCCTTGGGCTCGTCGCCCCAGGGCTTGGGGATGACAAAGGTGATGTCCATGTCACCGTTTTGCCACATGCCCTTAGTGAGCCCGTAACTTGCTGTTCCCAGTCCTCCCAAGATGTGAGGCGGAAATTCCCAGCCAAACATTAATGCTTTCATATCGTAGTTCAGTTATTATTCGTCGATAATGTGGAGGTTCTTGAAGGTGCGCAGCACGCGCAGGATGCCGCCCACGTTGGGGGCGAAGCTCACGGCCCCACGGCCGATGAAGGGCGGGTTGCCGTCATAGAGCTCGCTCAACGAGCCGATGCATCCCTCCTTCATCTCGTCCTCGAAGCCGATCATCATCCTCTCGATGAACGAGATGCTGTTCAGGCCGAAGACGCGGATGTAGGCCTTGCTGTAGAAGTCCATCAGCCAGGGGCGGGCGCTGCCGGCATAGTAGGCCGTCTGGCGCTCCTCGGGAGTACCCACATACCAGGGGATGTACCCGTAGCTGTTGGGGCTCAGTGTTCGCAGTCCCTTGGGCGTCAGGAGCTCGCGGGTGGTGATGTCGAGCACGCGCTTGCGCTGACGGCGGTCCAGCGGGCTGTAGTCGGTGGCGGCGGCGATGATCATGTTGGGCCTTACGCTCAGGTCGGTGTAGCTGCCGTTTACATAGTCATAGAGGTAGCCGTAGTCGGTCATGAACGTCTCGATGAAGGCGGGCTTGCACTTGTCGGCAATGTCGTTGCAGCGGGCAACAAAGTCCTTCTCCTCCTCGAGCTCGCCGAAGAGTTCCTCAACGGCAAAACGCAGCGCGTTGTACCACAGGGCGTTGAACTCGACCAGGTAGCCGGTGCGCGGAATCAGCGGCGTTCCGTCGGGGTGGGTGCTGTTCATCCACGAGACGGGGCGCTTGGTGCCGTCGGTGGCGATGAGGCCGTTGGGCTCCAGTTTGAGGTTGGGATGGCGGCCGTCGGCAATAAAGTTGATGATGTCCTTGACCAGCTGGCCGTAGCGTTCACGTGCGGCCTGGGCATTGAGGTCGTGGGCATAGCGCTGCACGGCCCAGATGGCCCACAGCGGCACGTCGGGCAGCTCCAGGCCGTCGAGGTGCTTGTCGAGGGTACCGTCGCGCATCCAGTCGTTGAGGGCGCGCTGGGCGGTATCCATGATGAGCTCGAAGTCCTGGCGGTGGTGCACTGACAGCGTGCAGCCCGGCAGCGCGATGAACTCGTCGCGGGCGCGGATCTTGAACCAGGGGTAGCCGGCCAGCAGGTAGTGGCCCTCCTTGTTGGTGATATAGAACTGCTTGGCGCTGTTCTTCATGCAGTTGTAGAAGCTCGTGCGCGGTGTGCGCGGCTTGATCTCGTCCTCATACAACTTGGTGAGCGTGCGGGTATTCACCTCCTCGACGCCGGCCGAGAAGATGAGCGGCTCGCCCTTCTTGATCTCGACCTCGAAGTAGCCGGGCACGTACAGGTCCTCGCTGTAGGGGATGCCGCGTTCCTGGTCCTTGGTGTACTCGATGTTCTTGTACCAGTGCGGGTCGAACACGAAGCGGGGCTTGTGGTTCATCTGCATGTAGAGGGTGGGATAACCGTTGTACATGCAGGTGGCGATACCGTTTGACACCTCCTGGTAGTCACGGCTGGCAACGGCGTTCTCGACACACAGGTCGTTGGCGTTGCGGAAGGCCAGGAAGGGCCTGAACTGCAGGGTCGTTGCCGAGTGGGCATCCACGAGCGTGTAGCGTATGAGGATGCGGTTCTCGTGGGTGATGAAGATTTTCTCCTTCTTCAGGATCACACCGCCCACGCGGTAGGTCGTCGTCGGCACGCGCTCGCAGTTATACTCGCGGATGTACTTGTGGCCGTTGGGGCTATAGGTGTCACCCTTATAGCGGTGCAGACCCAGGTTGAAAGGCGCACCGTGCTGGATGACCGTCTCGTCGAGAGAGGACAGCAGCACGTGGTTGTTGTCATCAAGTTCGGGAACGGGGATCACCAGCAGGCCGTGCTGCTTGCGGGTGTTGCAGCCCACGATGGTGGTGCAGTGATAGGCCCCCGACTGATTGGTGCGCAGCATCTCCTTGGGCAGTGACAACTCATTGTTGCGAATACATATTTTATTTCAGTTAATATTCTGTCGTGTTTGAATTTTGGAGTAGGATTACACGCTGTCGGGCAGTGACGGAGGTACCAGGATGTTGATGCCCTTGCTGACGTTCTCGATGACAATCCTGGAGGGCAGCATGACGGGGTCGCCGTCGATGTGGACGATATCTTCACGGCGGCGGTCGATGACGACGCGCTTGCCGCGGTAGATGCTCACGTGGTGGTCGTGGTCAAGCTTGCGCAGGAACAGGCGGGCGCCGATCAATGGGCTCTGTACGATGTTGAACGGGTGCATCACCGTCACGTCGAGCAGGCCGTCCTGCATGGTGGCGCGTGGGGCGATGTAGGCATTGTTGCCATATTGTGCCGCGTTGCAGCATGCGATGACAAATGCTTTCTCGCTCATCTTCTTGCCGTCGATCTCGATGAGGTATTCTTGAGGCTTGTACTTGATATACTCGGTGATGGTGGTCTTGATATAGGTGATGAACCCGCGCGTCCCCTCGTTGGAGAACTTGTAGCTCACCGCCGCGTCAAAGCCCATGCCGCAGGTGCAGAAGAATGGCTTGCTGTTCACCGTGCAGTAGTCGAACTGGCCGACCGTGCCGTCGTTGAGCAGCTGCAGGGCGCGGCTGGCATTCATCGGGATGCGCAGGTGGCGCGCCAGCCCGTTGCCCGAACCGCAGGGCACGATGGCCAGGGCCGTATCGGTGCCGCACAAGCCGCTCCCCACCTCGTTGACCGTGCCGTCGCCACCAATGGCGATGACAAAGTCCAGGCCATCGTCTGCCGCCTGCTGGGCAAGCTCGCGGGCGTGGCCGGGGTACTCGCTCATAATGATGCTCACGTCATTACGTTCATGGTCAATCACGGTGTCGATCAGGCGAGGGATTTTGTCCTTGCTGCCAGTACCTGACACAGGGTTGATGATGGCGAGTATGTGCCTTCGTTTTTCTTCCATTCCCTGCAAAGATAATACTTTTTTGTTTAATATTTTTGCTAATCGATGATTTTGAGATATTTTTGTAGAAAAATTATTAACAGCTACCTGTTTAACGCTACAAAACTAATGAAAAAGGTCAGTATAAACCTGCTTACTAACGTGATTTTGCTGCTTGCAGGCATCATTCTAATCATCTTTCATGGTGTTCCCAGCATCATGCTGTGGGGCTGCCGGGTGATGGGTGCCATGTTCATGTTGCCCGCTGTCATTTATCTGGTGATGGTCGCTGTGCGCCACGCCGATGCCCGCACCAGTGCCGACTATATGGGCGTCCTGCCCGCGGTGGGCGGCTTGTGCTTCGGTCTGGTGATGATTATCAAGGCCCACCTGTTCGACGGCATCCTGCAGATGTTCATGGGCATGCTGCTGGTGGTGCTGGGACTGTTTCATGTCATCTACCTGTTGCTGTCCAGCAAGAGTCTGAAAATCAAGGGGTGGTATTACCTGTGCCCGCTCATTGTGGTGCTGTGCGGCCTCTTGTCGCTCTTGTTGCCCTCGCTGCGTGACAGCGATTCGACCGTGGTGCTGATGACGGGCATCTGCCTGCTGCTGTTCAACTTCACCAGCCTGCAGGAATACCTGGCCGAGCGACGTGAGCGCCGTGCCGCCAGCATCGAGAAAGCACCTGTGACCGACGATGTGATTTGACCTCACAGGTAACTATACCGCCGCTTCAAGTCCTGGGCAGATGCATCCTGTACTATCATAACTGATGCCATGAGTTGGATTAAGGAAAAATATCGTCAGTTCCGTCGTTGGCAGGAAAATCCGTTTGAGTATCATGACTCGCATGGACACCATGTGTGCTGCAACTGCGGAGCCGAGTGTGACAACAACTTTTGTCCCCGTTGCGGCCTGAAGGCCACTAGCGGCCCCGTCACCTGGCGCAGTGTGTGGCAAGGCGTCCTGGACGTGTGGGGTGTGGGCACCCGCTCGTTGCCCTACTCGCTGTGGCAGCTGATGTGGCGCCCTGGATACATGATGCGGGATTACATCAGCGGCAAGCGTCAAGTGAGCTTCCCGCCGGTCAAGATGCTCTTGCTCGTGAGCTTTGCTGTGATGCTGATAGGAAACTGGGTAGACCCTGAAGAAGAAGTAGTGACAGAGCCTATCACGTCAACAGGTGTGAGGTATTATCTTGACGTGATATCAGATTGGCTGGACAGTCACACTGAATGGTTTGTTCTTGCCTGCTTCACGTTCCTTGTGGTGCCAGTCTGGGCCCTGTTCCGCTACTCGCCCAGGTGTACGAAGCACACTTTGCCACAAGGTTTCTTTGTCCAAGTGCTTGCTGCGTCACAATTCTACTTGTGGCTGATGTTGGCCTTTTTAGTCGTCAGTCTGTTGGTGCCCGATGGTGATTATGAATTTGTCGGGTTTACAGTCTTTGTCGTCTTGCTCCCCATCATGCTGATGGTCGATTTCAAGCAATTGTTCGGTTTCGGCTGGTGGGGCACCTTGTGGAGAACAGTCATGACGGTGCCATTAGGAATCTTGTTATTTAGGATAGTAACGAATGTTTGCCGTCTGCTGCTGTGGCAGTATGAGGGGAATATAGGTCACCACACATGGAAGACCCTGATATCAGCTCTCGACGGGGCCGCATTGCTGTGGCTGTCTATGGAAATCGTGAGACTGGTCAACCTCAAGGAGTGGCGCAAACGTGGCTGGAGGCAAGTGTTAAAGCGCCCCATGCTGGCCTTCTTGGTTTATGTCGTGTTTAGTTTGGCTATCTACTTCCTGGGCTATCAAGGAGCCCTAGCCAACCTGTTTGATACTTATATTTCTCTTATTGATTATTAATCTGATTCAATGACGTCTCTGGTTAGGAAAACTTGTTTTGTGTCCTTCTTTGTTTTGCTGATGTCTGTTCAGGCTTCGGCAGATGATGACTTGCGAGGCGACGTGAACCGGGATGGACGGATTAACATCGGCGACGTCACTGAGCTTATCGGCTTTCTGCTCAATGGTGAGTGGCATGACGAGTCGCCGATTGAGACATTTACCGTGGCTGGCGTGTCGTTCAATATGGTACAGGTCGAGGGTGGCTCCTTCATGATGGGTGCCGCCGACGACGATGCCGAGGCTGCCGACCGCGAGCGTCCTGCCCACCGGGTGACCCTCTCAGGCTATAGCATCGGCGAGACCGAGGTGACCCAGGAACTCTGGCAGGCCGTTATGGGCTACAACCCGAGCGACATGACCGATGACCCGCAGCGCCCCGTGGATTACGTTTCTTGGGACGAGTGCCAGCAGTTTATCGCTCGGCTTAATGAAATGACAGGCCAGGCTTTCCGCCTGCCCACCGAGGCCGAGTGGGAATTTGCTGCCCGTGGCGGCAACCATAGCAAGGGATACAAGTATGCCGGCAGCGACAATGTGGACGAGGTGGCATGGTATGACGGTAACAGTTATTATGTGGATATGGACGACCCCGACTTCGGGAGCCATGCTGTGAAGACCCTCGCGCCTAACGAGTTGGGCTTGTATGACATGAGCGGCAACGTGATGGAGTGGTGCCAGGACTATTATGGCCCCTACAGCGCAGGAGCCCAGACCGACCCCGCGGGCCCTTCAAGCGGCTATGGCCGCGCGACACGTGGCGGCAGCTGGGGCGGTGCGGCATCGGCCTGCCGCGTCAGCTATCGCGGCTCGGGAACGGTGCAGTCTGCCGCAGGCCATTACCGCGGCTTCAGGCTTGCCCTGTAGCACCACGTTGGTTTGTGTGGCCTCGTCATCGTGAAAAACAAGCAGCGCGCCCTTCCCAATCGAGGAGGGCGCGCTGCTGTGTCTTGTAGTAACTGCCGCGAGCGCTCACGACAGTGATGCTGTCTAGTCTTCTTATTTCTTCTTGCGGTTGCCGTAGCGCTGCATGAACTTGTCCACGCGACCTGCGGTGTCGACGAGCTTCTGCTTACCGGTGAAGAACGGGTGTGAGGTGTTGGTAATCTCAAGCTTCACCAGGGGATAGGTGGTACCGTCGATCTCAATGGTCTCCTTGGTGTTCACCGTGCTGCGGGTGATGAAGACCTCCTCATTAGACATGTCCTTGAAAGCAACCTCGCGATAGTTGCTGGGATGGATATCCTTCTTCATTTTTTCGATATATCTTTAAAGTGTTAAACAATACAATTTTGTGGCGGTGGTAAACGCCCAATTTTTGTAATGGCGCGCAAAGGTACAACCTTTTTTTGAACTGGAAAAACTTTTTCCTCGATTTTTTTTGTTTTTTGCTGATTGATAAGGGTTATCTAGGCTTTTGTAAGGGCTCTCTGGCCGTCATCATGTGCGGCGTCATCCCAACCAGAAGGATTTCCCGCCCCAGATGCGTTGCACCTTTTTGTCCGACAGGTTGTAGATGTACAGGATGCGTATGCGCCAGGTCTTGATGGTCTCGCCGACCCTGTCCGAGAGCATGCAGTATTCCCACCAATTGTAGTCGTCACGCCACCATTCATAGGAAGTGTAATGATGTTTCAGACCCCATCGCGACAGCTCAGTACCATCATGATTCTTCAGGTACACCTGGGCCTTGTCAGGGGCAACTGACAGATTCAGGTTATGGCCAAGGGCCACGCGAGCATAGATGATGACCCCTTCGTCGCCTGAGCCATGACCGCCAGAATAATGTTTAGCAGTGTCCTTGTCCATAGTGAAGTAGATTCCTGTGCCCGCAAAATTGCCGCCACCGACTCTCCAGATGCCGGGGACGGAGATGCTGACCGATGATTTGAGCCTGGTGCCGTGCATCATTGTCAGCGTGGGCACGATAGTGTCAATGGCCGTGAACAAGGCTCCCTCGAGCAGCTTGGCGATAAAGGTAAAGCTGTTCTTGAGGACCCTGACGGGAAGACCGAAGAGCCAGTAGAGAAAATAGACAAAGCCTTTCTTCTGGCGAGTCCAGAGGTTGACACGGGGCCTGAAAATCTCGAGGTAATGGTCCTTGAGGCTGAATACACCATAGACCAGCAGGTCGTACCACACGGCGTTGACAAACCGCAACGGCGCCAGTACAAAATACATGACAAGATTGTAGGTCCAGTGAAAGATCCTGATTTTGTGCAGCCTCCTTACGGTTTTGGATTCCTTCTTCAGGGCCGAGCGATATGGCCTCTGAAGGATGTATTGCAGTCTGTTCAGGAGAGAGAACATGATGATTTAGAACTAATATGATGAATAACTGTTTGTTAATTGCGCCGCAAAGATAGTCATAAAAGTTGACGCTGCTGGCTTTTTGGCATCAATTTTTACGCTATGGCTCGAGGTGACGGCTACTGGTTTTTCCAGAAGGAGGGCGAGAAGATGACCAGGATGGTGAAAATCTCGAGACGGCCCATGAGCATCAGTCCCGACAGAATCCATTTCACGCCGGCGGGCAGTATGCTCCAGGACATGGTCGGCCCGATTTCCAGTCCCAGGGTGGGCCCCACGTTGCTGGCGCAACTGAGGGCTATGGTGAACGAGTTGGTGCTGTCCACGCCGGTGAGAATCATGATGAAATAGGCGGTGAAACACAGGGCAATGTAAGCGATGAAGAAGGCCAATAATGTAATCTGGCCCGATGTGGCCACCGTCGAGTCACCCGACTTGACAGGCAGCAGGGCCTTGGGGTGCAGCATGTGCCGTATCTCGTTGCGCAGGATTTTGAGGGCGATGACGCCACGCGCGCACTTGAAACCGCCCGCCGTGCTCCCGGCACAGCCGCCGAAGAACATGCAGAAGCTCAAGATCACCCAGGTGATGTGGTGCCACTGGGCGGCATCCTCGTTGAACATGCCCGTCGTGGTGAGGAACGACACCGTCTGGAACAGCGAGACACGGATGGCGTCGCTGACGGTGTAGTCGTTGTAACGCAGCAGGAAATAGACGATGAGCGCAGCGGGAATGAGCGCCAGTGCAGCATAGAAGCGGAATTCGGCGTTCTTGATCAGCTGGCGGACCTTGCCCTTGATCAAAGCGGCGTAGAGCAGGGCGAAGCTCACGCCCGAAAGGAACATGAACACGATGGCCGTGTAGTCGATGGCGGGACTGTGGAAGTAGCCCGTGCTGGCATCATGGGTGGCAAAGCCGCCGGTGGCCGTGATGGTCATCGCATAGTTGACGGCGTCGAACAAGTCCATGCCGAAGACGAAGAACAGCGCGCCGCATGCTGCCGTCAGCAGCAGGTAGATGCCCCACAGCGCCTGGGCCATGGTGCTCAGACGGGGGTGCATCTTGGTCTTGACGGGGCCGGTCGCCTCGGCTGCAAAGACCTTGACCGAGCCGCCGACAAACGACGGGATGATGGCTATGGTGAAGAAGACAATTCCCAAGCCGCCGATCCACTGGGTCATCGAGCGCCAGAAGAGCAGCCCGTGAGGCAGACCCTCCACCTGATTGATGATGGTCGCCCCGGTGGTCGTCAGCCCTGACATCGTCTCGAAGAAGGCGTCGGTCACGCTATGGATGTAGCCGCCGATGAGAAACGGCAGTGAGCCGAAGATGCCGAAGGCGATCCACACGACCGAGACCAGCAGGTAGGCATCGCGGCGGCTCAGCGCGCTGCTGGCGTGACGTCCCGATAGCCTCAACACCGTCCCCGTGACGGCCGTGATGGCCACCGTGATGGCAAAGGGGGTGATGTCGCTTTCCTGGTAGCACAATGACAGGAGCAGGCACAGCGTCATGAATGCTGCCTCGATCCACAGCAATGTGCCCAAAATCTTGAATATCAGCTTGTAGTTGAGCATCGGGGTGGTCAGATGAAGTATTTCTCGATACGGCTTATTTCGGTCCCGTGGCAGAATACCACCACGATGTCACCGGCCTGGATGAGGGTGTCGCCATTGACCAGCAGGCCCTTGTCGCCGCGGACGATGCCGCCCAGCTCGGCCTCGCGGGGGAAGTTCAGGTCTCGCACCCGCTTGCGGGTGATGCGCGAGCCGGGACTGGCGACAAATTCGGCGATGTCGGCATTGACGTTCAGCAGGTTGCGCATGTTGCGCACATCGCCGTCCAGCATCATCTGGTAGATGTGGCTCGCGGTCAGTGCCTGCTTGTTGATGATGGTCCCGATGTCCACGTTGCCGGCGATGCCCACATAGTCCATGTTCTCGATCATGGCGATGGTCTTGTGGATGCCCAGCTCTTTAGCGGTCAGGCAGGCGAGAATATTGGCCTCGGCGTTGCCCGTGAGCGCGATGAATGCCTGTGACCCCTTGATGTTCTCTTCCATCAGGTTGGCTACCGAACGTCCGTCGGCGTTGATGACCATGACGCGGTCAGGATTCACCAGGTCGATAAGTTCTTCACACCTGCGCGGGTCCGACTCAAATATCTTGGCCTTGATGCCGTGGGGCAGCATATTGGCCACGCGGACTGCCGTTTTGCCGCCGCCCACGATGATGACGCTCTTCACGTCCGGGTAGTTCTCCTTGCCCAGGATTTTTCTCATGCTGGGGACAAAATCGCGCGTTGTCATGAAATAGACATAGTCGCCGCTGACGAGCATGTCATTGCCCGTGGGGATGATGGTGTCGGTGCCGCGCTTGATGGCGACGACGTGGTAGGGGGAGTCGGGCTTGAAGATGTCCTTGAACGGCTGCCCCAGGATTTCACATGACTCATGCACCTTGATGCCCAGCAGCGTGAGGGCGCCGCCATGCACTTCCCACCGCTGGCGAACCCACGTGAGCTCCAGGCCGTTGATGATGTCGAGGGCGGCCAGGTTGTCGGGGTAGATGATGCTGGTGATGCCTGCCGCGCGGAACGACTCGACGACCTGGCGGTCGGTCAGTTCGACGTTTTCGACCTTGGCGACGGTCTTTCGGGCACCCATGGACTTGGCCAGCACGCACAGGCTCAAGTTCTTGTTCTCGTCGGGCGTTACGGCGATAAAAAGGCCCGCCTTGTGGACACCGGCCTCCTTGAGCACACTCACCGGAGTGGCCGAGGTGCAATGGATGGTCATCAGGTCGCAGTCCGACTGGATGCGTTCAAGCTTCTGTTCATCATCATCGATGATGACGATGTCCTGGTGGATTTTTGAGAATAAGTCGGCCAAGTGAGCTCCGATGGCTCCGGCCCCGATAATGATCACTCTCATTGCTTTGATGGTTATGATTGCTTGGGGCTGCAAATATATGTTATTTAGTGGAATGTTCATGATTCAGATGGAAATAATCTGTTAATTATCGTTTTTTGTTATGGCAAACGGTAATGTCATGCGCTAAAAGCGGACTTACATCTGTGATTTTGAGACGCGTTTGGCTAAAATGCTAAAAAAATCGGTCCATGTGGTGGCTGATTGTAAAATAATGAGTATTTTTGCAGGTCAAAATTGATTTGAAGTTTTTCAGAAATAGAATTTAGAATGAGTATTCTCACCAGAATCTTTGGAAGCAAAAAAGAGCAGGTTAAACTCTTCTATAATACAGATATCCATTGCCACATCCTGCCGGGTGTGGACCATGGCTCACGGTCTATTGAACAATCGCTCGACATGCTGCGCGCCGAGCAGGAAATGGGTATCAGCCGTGTCATCCTCACCTCACACGTGACGGCAGTGACCTTCGAGAACACGCGCGAGACCCTGATGGACGCCTTCTTGAAGCTCAAGGACGCTGTGACCGACGCCGGCCTCGAGATGGACCTTTACTTGAGCGCCGAATACCGCATGGACGAGTACTTCGACAAGGAATATGCCGCCGACCACCTCATCCCCATGCCGGGCAATCACATCCTGCTCGAGAACTCCTTCCAGCAGGAGCTGATGAACCTGAATGACCTGCTGTTTGACATGCAGGTGAAGGGTTACAAGACCATCCTGGCTCATCCCGAGCGCTACACCTACTACTCGCGCCGCCGCAAGCGCTATGAGGAGCTGCACAACGCGGGAGCACGGTTCCAGATCAACATCCTGTCGTTCACCGGTTACTTCGGCGAGGAGGCTCGTGAGAGCGCTCTCTGGTTTGCCAAGAACGGAATGATTGACTACCTGGGCAGCGACATGCACAACGTCAAGCATGCACACATCATCATGGACTACCTCAACTCCAAGGAGTGGAAGAAGCTGAGCCGTGACCTCGAGCAGACCGTCAAGAACGACCTGATCATTTAATTATTTTCACTTGCTATTTCGATGGATTACCCATGGCCGAAGCTAACGCTTGCGGCCCTGTTCGTCGTGTACGTCACTTCAATTAACGTGAGTTCGACGAAATTATTTATTGTCAATCAGTGCGTTAGCAACTCCCCCTCTAAGATTAGGGGGCAGGGAGCGTTGATGCCCCAAGAGTAGGTGTTCTGAGGGTGAATCATACTCCTCCGGCGCTACGCGCCACCTCCCCTATCTTAGGGGAGGAATTGAGTATCAGTTACTTATTCGTCAAACTCACGTTCAATTAGCACTCCACAAGGCCTGTAGAGACGCAAAATTTTGCGTCTCAAGGGTAGCATTTGGTAATGTCCAACGAATTGAGACGCAAAATTTTGCGTCTCTACAGGATGTTCGGTAGTAGAATTTGAAATACGAGGGCTTTAGTCCCGCATGTCTTGGGGGAGGTCCTGCTGGATGAGTGTGCGGCACTCGTGGCTCACCTGGGCGATGTCGTTGCCGCCGGTGTGCTCGATGGGCTTGTGGAAGGTGAGGGTGATGGTGCCCGGGGTGACGTTGAACGTGCTGCGGGGCATTACCTTGTAACTGCCGTCGATGGTGATGGGCACTACGGGAAGCCCGAACTCCAGCGCGAGTTTGAAGGCTCCGTTCTTGAAGGGTCCCATCTTGCCGGTGCCGGTGCGACGTCCCTCAGGGAAGACGACAATCGACATGCCGCCGTGCAGCTTCTTCTTGGCGGCGGCCATCGTGTCACGCAGGCCCTGGGTCGAATGGGTATCGACCAGGATGTGTCCCGCCATGCGGCAGGCGGTGCCGATGAGGGGGATGTTGGTGATGCCCTTGCGCATCATCCACTTGAAGTTGTGCCCCAGAAAACCGTATATCGAGAAGATGTCGTAAGCCCCCTGATGATTGGCGACAAACACGTAGCTCGTCTCGTGGTCCACGTGCTCACGGCCTGCAACGCGGATGCGCACCAGGTGCAGCCAGCACCAGATGCGGGCCCACCACTTGGCCGGGAAATAACCCCAATAGTCCTGGTTGAACAGGCTGCCGATGATGGTGACGAGCGCGGTGAGGATGCTGAGAACAAGCATGATGGGCGACACAATGCACCATTGGTATATTCTGTAAAGGTATATCATTGTTCTATCAATCACAAGTTCTTGTTTTGAGTACCGCAAAATTACAGTTTTTGGCAATATGTTGCAAGAGTATGCGTGTGATATAGTCTAGAACAGGTACAGATTTAACGCAATTTAGGACACGAGTATTCGGTCGTGATTAGTGATTAATGATTAGTGATTAGCGTTTAGTGATTAGTGATTAGTGAGGCATCCGCACTCACCGTTTGACGGGAATGCGGATGCCTATTAGGTTTTTTAATAATCTTAGCGCCTTAGCGTGAGGCTTGTGGGGAAGGGTGGTTACTACTTCTCCTCGGTGTCCACCTCGGGGGCGATGAGCTTGTAGCCCTTGCCGTGGATGTTGATGATCTCGATCGAGGGGTCCTCCTTGAGTTTCTTGCGCAGCTTGGTGATGTAAACGTCCATCGAACGGGCATTGAAGTAGTTGTCGTCGATCCAGATGGTCTTCAGCGCGAAGTTGCGCTCCAGAATCTCGTTCAGGTGGGCGCACAACAGGCTCAGCAGCTCGCTCTCCTTGGTGGTCAGGTTCTCGCTGCGGTCATCGGTGAACAGCACCTGGCGCTGGGTGTCGAAGGTGAACTTGCCGATCTTGTAAACGGTCACTTCCTTACCCTTCTTGCCCTTGACGCGGCGCAGGATGGCCTCGATGCGCATCACGAGCTCCTCCATCGAGAAGGGCTTGGTGATGTAGTCGTCGGCACCGATCTTGAAGCCCTCGAGGATGTCCTCCTTCAGGGCCTTGGCGGTGAGGAAAATGATGGGCACGTCGCTGTTGACGGCGCGGATCTCCTGGGCGAGCTGGTAGCCGTCCTTCTTGGGCATCATCACGTCGAGCAGGCAGATGTCATACTTGCCCTTGAGGAAAGCCTTGTAACCGGCTTCGCCGTCGGCATACAGTTCGGCCTTGAATCCCTTGTCCTCGAGATACTCGCGGGTGAGGGTTCCCAGGTTCTCGTCGTCCTCGCACAACAGAATTCTCAGTTTCTCTTCCATAATGTTCTCTTGTTTTAAATTATTTGTATAGTGGTAATGTGATAATGAATTTCGATCCCTGGTTGACCTCGCTTTCGGCGCGTATCGAGCCGCCGAAGAGGTCTATCATCTTGTGCACGTAGGCCAGGCCCAGGCCGAAGCCCTTCACGTCGTGCAGGTTGCCGGTGGACACACGGTAGAACTTCTCGAAGATCTTCTTCAGGTCCTCGCGCTTCATGCCGATGCCGTTGTCGGCGACGGTGATCTGGATGTGGTCCTCGTCGGGGTTGACGGTCGTGACCACCAGTTCGGGCGGCACATCCTCGCGGCGGTACTTCACGGCGTTGTCCAGTAGGTTGAAGATCACGTTGGTGAAGTGCATGCGGTCCACGTTGATGATGGGGTCCTCGGCGTCGAGGTTGGCGGTGATGTGGCCGCCATATTTCTCTACCTTCAGCTTGAAGGTGTTGATCACGCTGTAGATACTGGCGTTGGCATCCTCCTCCTCGAGGCGCATGGTGGCGTTCTTGCGGTCAAACAGTGAGAGCTGCAGCACCTTCTCGACCTGGAAGCGCAGGCGCTTGGTCTCGTCGTTGATGACCGTTGACACGTGCTTGAGCATCTCGGGGCTCTTGCGCACGCTGTCGTCGTTGAGCATCTGGGCGGCAATCGAGATCGACGAGATGGGCGTCTTGAACTCGTGCGTCATGTTGTTGATGAAGTCGTTCTTGATCTCGCTCAGCTTCTTCTGCTTGAAGGCGACCGAAATCGTATACAGGAACACGCCCAGCAACAGGAAGGTGAAGGCCAGTGACGGCACGAGGAATTTCACCGACGAGAAGATGTAGTCACTCTTGTTGGGGAAGGTGACGTTCAGGGTGTTCTGTTTGTTCTTCGGGTCGTTGGGGAACAGCAGCAGGCTGTAAACGTCCTGTTGTGACATGGGTGCATAGCCCTCGGTCTTATAGACCACGCCATTGGCGCGGTTCACGACGGCAAATTCAAAGGGCAGCGTCAGGCCGTTGAACTCCAGCTCTGAACGCAGGTAGCTGGCTACCGTGGCGCTGTCGGCGCGTTCCTGGATGGGACGGTCGCTCGAGTGGTTCAGGATGGTGAGTATGACCTCGTTGAGCAGGCTCTTCTGGTACAGGTACTGGCCCTTGAGGGTCTCCTGCTTGCGCTGGTAGGAGTCGTTGAGGTCCTTGACATTGAGGTCCTTGAGCGTGTTGATG
This sequence comes from uncultured Bacteroidales bacterium, assembly GCA_902760865.1. Lineage (GTDB taxonomy): Bacteria > Bacteroidota > Bacteroidia > Bacteroidales > Muribaculaceae > Sodaliphilus. The sequence goes on from CACWID010000038.1 coordinate 34,386, forward strand.
TTGGCAGGACGTTTGGTGGCTGCATCCGAGCTGAATGTCGTGTCGATGGGCGCATCCAGATTATCGTTGAAGCCGAAGCTGTTCTTGCTGATGCCGGAGTAGGTCTGCTCGGCCTCGGCCAGGTCCTTGTCCAGGAAATATTTCGTCTCGTTCTGTTCCAGCATGGTGGACACGCTGTAGAGGCTACGCATCACGATCTCGCTGAACTGGCTGTTGCGCATGGCCACCATCTTCTCCAGATACACGATCTGCATGGTGAGTAGTCCCAGCAGGGCTATCGCCATCACTACCGTCAATATCCATATCGTAGATCTCTTCATGAGAATTCCCTTCTATTTCAAAATCGTCATTTTAACAATCAACGGCAAAATTAACACTTTATTGTGAAAAACCAAAATTTTCTTTCACTTTTTGCTCAAAAAATTAACGCGAAATGTTAAAACGCCCGCTTTCAAGGAAAAGGGTGCTAAAGAATCGGTCACTTGCCTGTGGATTCTTGCTGCCTTGCGGATAAACGGTTAAATATTTGGAATGTCAACAAAAAACACTATCTTTGCATGCAAATCATAAATAGAATAAGCGTGGATAAAAAAAAGCAGGATATCGCCTATTTTATTTCATTCTGTATTGAGCAGTACAAGAATGAGCATCATCTGACTGGCCTTGAGGCAATGAGCCAATTAGAGCAATATGGGGTGTTCGATTATCTGAGTGAACACTATGAGGTGCTCCACACGCAGAGCCGCCAATGGATCATGGAGGATATTGACCAGTTCATCAAGCTCAGAAAGGAGGGCAGTGTATGAAGCTGTATCATGGTAGTCTGGAAATCGTTGATGTTCCCGAAATCAGGGAGCCTAATCGCACATTGGATTACGGCAGTGGTTTCTACACGACCACATCTTTTAGTCAGGCTGAAGATTGGGTGCGACGAAAAATGAATGAAAGAAACGTTGACTATGGATATGTCAATGTCTTTGAGCTTGATGAGAGGGTAATGTCAGGGCTGAAATGCCTGATATTTGACTCAGCTAACGAAGAATGGCTTGATTTTGTCATGATGAACCGCACGCAGCGTGGGTTTAATCATTCTTATGATATCGTTTATGGCCCCGTCGCTAATGATCGGGTCTATGCTGCTTTTGCTTTGTATGAAGGCGGTTTGCTGAATAAGCAGAGCCTTATTGCTGAATTGAAGACCTACAAATTGGTTGATCAATACTTGTTCCATACACCTGAATCTTTAGAGGCCATAACATTTATCGAAGCAAAGGAGGTGACATAATGAATGCAATGGAAATCAATCAGGACAACCTTTACTTGCTGCTCCCTTCTAAAGTGGCTTGGTTGACTGATATGTTGACCGAAGACAAAGGCATCAGCATTATTGAAGCCATCAGAGATATCTACTCATCAGATACCTACCGAAGGCTCGAGGACGAATCAACCAAGATGTGGCATCTGGGTCCAGTGGCTCTCTATCAGGACATGATAGCCAGTTCTTGACTTTTTGGGTGGATAATTTCAATAAACAATAAACAATAATGGGCGGCCCAGTGCGGGTCGCCCATTATTATATAATGTAATGAGGAATCGGGGATTAATCCTCGTCCTGCTTGCTCTCCTCGTACTCCTTGAGCAGCTGAGCCTGCACGTCGGCGGGCACGAGCTCGTAGCTCGAGAACTTCATGCTGAACGAAGCGCGGCCACCCGAGATGGAGCTCAGGGAGGTGCTGTAGCTCGACATCTCCTTCAGGGGGATGCGGGCCTTCACGCGCTCCAGGCCGTTGGCGCTCGACATATCCATCATGATGCCGCGGCGGCCCTGCAGGTCGCTCTGTACACCACCCATGCAGTCGGCGGGCAACAGGATCTCGACGTCATAGACGGGCTCGAGAACCTTGGGGTTAGCATCGCGGAATGCGGTGGAGAAGGCATTACGGGCTGCCAGACGGAAGGAGATTTCGTTACTGTCAACCGGGTGCATCTTACCATCGTAGATGCAGACGCGCACGTCGCGAGCGTAGCTACCGGTCAACGGGCCCTGCTCCATGCGGTCCATGATACCCTTGACGATGGCGGGGATGAAGCGTGCATCGATGGCACCACCGACGATACAGTTGTAGACAACCAGCATACCGCCCCATTCCATGGGGATTTCCTGCTTGTCCTTGATGTTCATCTTGTACTCCTGGTTACCGAACTTGTAGGTGTCGGGCTCAGGCATACCCTCGCGATAGGGCTCCACGATCAGGTGAACCTCACCGAACTGGCCGCTACCACCAGACTGCTTCTTGTGACGATAGTCGGCACGGGCAGCCTTGGTAATGGTCTCGCGGTAGGGGATGCGGGGCTCCTGATACTCGATCTGGATCTTGTCGTTGTTCTCGATGTTCCACTTCAGGGTGCGCAGGTGGAATTCGCCCTGACCGGAAACGATGGTCTGGCGCAACTCCTTGCTCTGCTCGATCAGCAGCGTGGGATCCTCCTCGTGCATACGGTTGAGGACGGCACCCAGCTTCTCGGTCTCGCTCTCGTTCAGGGCGCGGATGGCGCGCTGGAACTTGGGAGCGGGATAGGCGATGAAGTCGAAGATGTGCTCGCAGCCCTTCTCGTTGAGGGTGTTGCCACAGCGAACGTCCTTGAGCTTCACGGCAGCACCGATGTCACCAGCGTGCAGCTCGTCGATCGGAGTCTTGTTCTGGCCGCAAACCACGTTGATCTGGGCAAGGCGCTCCTTGCTGCCGCGGTTCATGTTGGTCAGGTCGGCACCAGCCTTGAGGGTACCGCTCATTACCTTGAAGTAGGAAACCTCACCGATGTGAGACTCTACAGAGGTCTTGAAGAAGAAGATGCTGACGGGGCCGTTCTCGTCGTAGGGCACCTCGTCACCGTTGTTGTTCTTGGGAGCGGGCATCTCGGTCACGTCGGGAACGATCTCGGTCATGATGTCGAGCATGCGGTCGGTACCGATGTTGTTCTCGGCGCTAACCAGCACGACGGGGAAGATGCTGCGGTCAACCATACCCAGGCGGATACCCTTAATGGTCTCTTCGTCGGTCAGGGTCATCTCGTCGAGGAACTTCATCATCAGCTCCTCATCGTTCTCGGCAGCCATCTCGAGCAGTGCCATGCGGAACTCCTCGGCCTTGTCGGCGTGTGCGCCGTCGATGTCAGCGGCGGTAGCCTTGCCACCGTCCTTGGGCCAGGTGTACTGCTTCATGGACAGCACGTCAACCACGCTGTTGAAGCCGGGACCGGCGTTCACGGGGAACTGCAGAGCGACAACCTTGTTGCCGTAGGTCTCACGCAGCTGGTTATATACGTTGTCAAAGTCACACTTCTCGTCCTCGAGGCGGTTGATGACGAACATCAGCGGCTTGCCGATGCGCTCCACGGTGCGGAAGTTGTTCATGGTGCCTACCTCGACGCCATTGCGGCCGTCAACGACCAGGGCAGCAGTGTCGGTCACGCTCAGTGCGGTCACGGCATTGCCCACGAAGTCATCACTACCCGGGCAGTCAAAGAAGTTGAGCTTCTTGCCGTTCTTCTCGGCATAGAACACGGTTGAGGAAACTGAGTAACCATACTCTTTCTCAACGGGGGTGTTGTCGCTCACGGTGTTGCCGCCATCGACGGAACCCCTGCGGCTGATTGCGCCGCCCTCAAGGAGAATAGACTCGGTGAGAGTGGTCTTACCAGCGCCCTTGCCACCGACGAGAGAGATGTTCTTGATCTCGTTTGTTTTGTAAACCTTCATTAGTTTAATTTTGTTGTTAAATGGTTGTTATATAGTGAATTGTTGTTCTGTTCGCTAAACAGCCTGCAAAATTAGTAATTTTTGCTGATAACACCAACATTATTAAAAAGAAAAATATCAACAGGCGCAAAAATAGGCTTTTTACGCCGTTTTTGGGGACACAGGGACGGTTCTTTTGTCCCATTTGGTGGTTTGGTGTGAAAATTGTAACTTTGCACCGTTATGGCAGGTGTTTATGTCCATATTCCGTTCTGTGCGAGTCGATGCAGTTACTGTGACTTCTTCTCGACGTTGAAGCTGCCCCAGACGGGGGAGGCCTATGTCGAGGCCGTGGTAGCCGAGGCGCGCCTGCGCTGCGCCGAGTTGCGCGGCGAGGCTGTGCGGACGCTCTACATGGGCGGCGGCACGCCGTCACAGCTGCCGCTGCCGCTGCTGGAGCGGCTTCTCGCGGGGCTGGGCGAAGTGATTGACCTGGGCAGCGTGGAAGAGTTTACAGTCGAGGCTAATCCCGATGATGTGACTCCCCAATGGAGCGCTGCAGTCAAGGCACTGGGCGTGAACCGCGTGAGCATGGGCGTGCAGTCGTTCGAGGACCCGATTTTGCGGGCCATCGGTCGCCGCCATACCGCCCGCCAGGCTGTCGAGGCGGTGAACGCCCTGCGTCAGGCTGGCATCGACAACATCAGCATCGACCTCATCTATGGCCTGCCGGGACAGACGGTCGCGTCGTGGGCCCGGTCGGTGGAAGAGGCCATTGCGTTGGAGCCGCAGCACATCTCGGCCTACGGGTTGACCTATGAGGAGGGCACCCGATTGTGGCGGCAGCGAGAGAGCGGCGAGGTCGTCGAGGTGCCCGAGGAACAATGCCTGGAAATGTACCGCACGCTCGTGGAAATGCTGGCGGCGGCCGGCTACGAGCACTATGAGATTTCCAATTTTGCCTTGCCGGGCTATCATTCCCGCCACAATTCATCCTATTGGGACGAGACTCCCTACCTGGGCCTCGGTTCGGCAGCGCACAGCTATGACGGCGCGGTCAGGCGCTACAATCCCGCTGATCTGCAGGAGTATATCGCCACGATCGCGTCAGGGAAGCCTGCTTGCCAGGAAGAAATGATGCAGTGGTGGGAACGCTACGACGAGCGGGTGATGCTGGGGCTGAGGACTGCCCGCGGTGTGGATGCCGGCAAGTTGCGCTGCGATTTCGGCGATGAGGCATGGCGACATTTCACCCGCGAGGCCGAGCGCCACATCAATCAGGGCAATCTGCATGTCGTTGGCGGAAACCGCTATATCCTGACGGCTGACGGCATCATGCTGAGCGACACCGTCATCCGCGACCTGCTGTGGGACGAGTGACGGGTGGGGCGCAGCGATGACATCGCTGCATACTTGACAACGCAACTGTAGCGTAAAGGCGATTGTCGAAAAGCAGAAAATGTGATTGTTTTATTGAAATTCCTCGAGGAGGTCTTGCAATAGTGCTGCAAGGGCACCGTGGGCTTGCTGTGCCTCATTGCTGATGATGATCTGCAGCTGGGCGGTGGGCTGCATCTTGTCGAGCAGTAGGAGGTTCAACAACAGGCGGTAGCCGGTGTACTTGACGAGGGGCTTGGCATCGCTGATGAGCAGCCTCACCAGTTCATCGCTGCCGTCGATGTAGCGCAGCAGTTTGTGGCACAGGTTGTCGGCGACCTCGGTGCTTTCGACGCTTTGGCACCACTGCAGGGCGGTCTCGGGCGTCATCCTCTCGACGGGGTAGAGCATGGGCGCGGCGAGGCGGCACTCGCGGGAATTGGTGTCGCTCCACAACTCTTCGGCCATGGCGACAAGCCGGTCATCGTCCGCGATGCTGTCCTTCATGCCCCGCGTGATGGTCACGATGTCGGTCAGCAGGCACCCCATGATGACGGGGTGCGGGTCGTTGGCTTTTCTGAGTTTGTCGGTGATGATTCCGTTGCGGAAGGCGAAGAACTCTTTGCGTATGTCCCTAAGTATTTCTTGATTTTTTGTGTCCATGATTCGCACAATAATTTATGATTTTATTGGGTGTAGTGACTGTTTGCTGGTGAGCGCCTTAGCGTGAGGCGAGTTTCTCGGCCAGGAAATGGCCCGTGTAGCTTTCCTTGCACTGGGCGACCTGCTCGGGCGTGCCCTCAACGACGATGTTGCCGCCCTTGTCACCGCCCTCGGGGCCGAGGTCGATGATGTGGTCGGCACACTTGATCACGTCCAGGTTGTGCTCGATGATGACCACCGTGTGGCCGTTGCCGATGAGCTGGTCGAATGAGCGCATCAGTGTGTTGATGTCATGGAAATGCAGACCCGTCGTCGGCTCATCAAAGATGAACAGCGTGTTGCCCTGACGCTCACCGCTGAGGTAGTAGGCCAGCTTCACGCGCTGGTTCTCGCCGCCCGAGAGCGTGGATGACGACTGCCCGAGCTTGATGTAGCCCAGACCGACGTCCTGCAGCGGCTTGAGGCGGCGCACGATCTTGTGCTCGTTATAGGTGTTGGACTCGTTGAAGAACTCGATGGCCTGGTTCACCGTCATGTCGAGCACGTCGCTGATGGTCTTGTCGCGGAAGGTGACGTCCAGCGCATTGCGCGAGAAGCGCTTGCCGTGGCAGGCCTCGCAGGTGAGTGTGATGTCGGCCATGAACTGCATCTCGATGGTGATGGTGCCCTCGCCCTTGCACTCCTCGCAGCGCCCGCCGGGCGAGTTGAACGAGAAGAAACTGCTGTTGTAGCCCATCTGCTTGGACAGCTGCTGCTGGGCGAACAGCTGGCGTATCTCGTCAAAGGCCTTGAGGTAGGTCGCGGGATTACTGCGCGTGCTCTTGCCGATAGGTCCCTGGTCGATGAATTCCACGGCCTGCAGCCGGCCCAGGTCGCCGCCGATGCCGCTGTGGCTGCCGGGCACCTCGGCCGTCTGGTCGTACTGTCGCGCGAGGGCGGGGTAGAGGATCTTGCCCACGAGGGTGGATTTGCCCGAACCGCTCACGCCGGTCACCACGGTCATCACGCCCAACGGGAACTTGACGTTGATGTTCTTGAGGTTGTTGTGGGTCGCCCCCTTGACCTCGATGTATTGGCTCCACTGGCGACGATGCTTGGGGACGGGGATGGACAGTGCCCCCGTCAGGTATTTGGCCGTATAGCTCTCCTGTGCCTCGGCCAGGTGATCGACGGTGCCCTGGTAGGTGATGCGGCCGCCGTTGCGTCCCGCCTCGGGGCCGACGTCGATGAGGTAGTCGGCGCTGCGGATGATGTCCTCGTCATGCTCGACGACGACAACGGTGTTGCCCAACTGCTGCAGCATGCGCAACACGTGTATCAGGCGGTGGGTGTCGCGCGGATGCAGGCCGATGGAGGGCTCGTCGAGGATATACACCGAGCCGACCAGCGAGCTGCCCAGGGCGGTGGCCAGGTTGATGCGCTGGCTCTCGCCGCCCGACAGGGTCGCCGACAGGCGGTCGAGCGTCAGGTAGCCCACGCCGACCTCGCACAGGTATTCCAGGCGGCTGTTGATCTCGGTGAGCAGGCGTTTAGCAATCAGGGCGTCGGTCTCGTCTAGCTGTAGCTGACCGAACCACGCGGCCAGGTCCTTGACCGGCATGCGCACCAGGTCGCTGATGGTCATGCCGCCCACCTTGACATATTGGGCATGGGGCTTGAGGCGCGTGCCATGGCAGTCAGGGCACACGGTCTTGCCGCGGTAGCGGGCCTGCAGCACGCGGAACTGGATGGCGTAGGCCTTGCTCTTGACCCACTCAAAGAAACCGTCGATGCCGCTCCACTCGCTGTCGCCCGTGCCGTGCCACAACAGGTCGCGCTGTTGCTGCGTCAGTTCGTGGTAAGGTTTGTGGATGGGGAAATTGTGGCGTGAGGCCACATGGATGAACTCGCGCTTCCATTCGCTCATGATCTGGCCTCGCCAGCACATCACCGCGTCGTCATAGACCGAGCGTCCCTTGTCGGGAATCACCAGGTTCTCGTCGATGCCGATCACGCTGCCGAAGCCCTCGCACGTGGGACACGCCCCGACGGGGTTGTTGAAGTTGAACATCAGGTCGCTCGGCTCGACAAAGGTCATCCCGTCGAGCTCGAAGCGCTTGGAGAAGCGGTGCTCCGTCATCGACCCGTCCTGCTGCCACACCACGACGATGCACTCGTCCTTGCCCTCGTAGAAGGCCGTCTGCAGCGAGTCCAGCAGGCGCATCTCGTCGTCGCGGTTATGGGTCACGGCCAAGCGGTCGATGAGCAGACGGTAGTCGTTGGCGTCCAGGTCGCCGTCGCTGGCCATCACCTGGGAGATGTCGATGAACTTGCCGTCACGCGTCATCAGCCTGGAGTAGCCGCCCTTGACGAGGATGTCAAGCTGGGTGCGCAGGTCGCGCCCCTCGGGGACGAGGACCTCGGTCAGCAGCGCCAGGCGTGTGCCGTCGGGGTAGGTGTTGATGGTGTCGATGACGTCGTTGGCGGTGTGCTTTTTCACCACTTGGCCCGAAATGGGCGAATAGGTCTTGCCCACGCGGGCGAACAGCAGCCTGAGGTAGTCATAGATCTCGGTGCTCGTGCCTACCGTGCTGCGCGAGTTGCGCGTCACCGTGCGCTGCTCCACGGCGATGGCCGGCGGCAGCCCGCGGATGAAGTCGCAGTCGGGCTTGGTCATGCGGCCCATGAACTGGCGCGCGTAGGAGGAAAGGCTCTCGACATAACGGCGCTGCCCCTCGGCGTAGAGCGTGTCGAAGGCCAACGACGACTTGCCGCTGCCCGACAGGCCCGTCACGACGACGAATTTGCCGCGCGGAATCGCCACGTCAACGTCCTTCAGGTTGTTGACGCGGGCCCCCTTGATGATGATGTCTCCTCCAATAGCCATTGCCGATAAATTGAGCCCGCAAAGGTACGGATTTTTCTTGAGATAAACAAATTATGCGAGTAGCGCGAGAACTATATTTTATTGTTTTTCTTATTATCGCTGTTTGCTGAGCCAACTTGCTGCAAAATTCATTATATTTATTTGTTTTTGTCGCAAAATGTTGCTAAATTTGCCGAAAATCCTAACTTAAAACTTGAATGTTATGAAAAAGAAGAGATTACCCATTCGACTGGTCGTCCTGCTGGCGGCCATGATATGCGCCCTCGGCGCCGCTGCAGCCGAGGCCTATGCCAACTACACGCCGTCGAACAAGACGTTGACGTTCTACTACGACAACCTGCGGAGCTCCCGCACGGGCACGACCTACAACCTGAACACGGGATCCAGCAATCCTGGTTGGTACACAGACGGCACCAATGCCAATGTGACCAAAGTGGTCTTTAACTCTTCATTCGCTGGTGCCCGCCCGACGACCACCTACGCTTGGTTCTGTGAGATGGGGAATCTTGAATCCATCACGGGCATGAGCTACCTGAACACCAGCGAGGTGACCGACATGTTTGCCATGTTTCTTAGCTGCCATAAATTGACAAGCCTTGATGTGAGCCATTTCAACACGTCCAAGGTGACCGACATGTTTGCCATGTTTGATTATTGCGACGGCCTTACGGGTCTTGACTTGAGCAGTTTCAATACATCCAAGGTGACGAATATGGCTTACATGTTCTTTCACTGCTATAATCTGCGGACTATCTATGTGGGCAATGGTTGGAGCACTGCTGCCGTGACAACCTCA
>CACWID010000039.1 GCA_902760865.1 uncultured Bacteroidales bacterium
ATGCAGGAGGCTAACGGCATGACCATCGTCGTTACCACCTACACCGACGGCACCACCAGCGCTGTTAAGGTGATGAAGTAATCAGCTTAGCCATTAGCTGATAGTCATTAGCCTTTAGCTATTAGCTGATAGCAAACGAATTTGTAGAGACGCAAGATATCTTGCGTCTCTACTTTTTTCACGCGTGTGCGTCAGCAACTCCCCCTCTAAGATTAGAGGGGGCCGGGGGGCGTTGATGCCCCAAGAGGAAGTGTTTGCAAGACGTTTTTCATACTCCTCCGGCGCTACGCGCCACCTCCCCTATCTTAGGGGAGGAGTTGGAGTTACCTGCTGGCATTCAGTGGGTTGTACTACCGATGACCTGTAGAGACGCAAAATTTTGCGTCTCCAACCGTTAGGCGTTACAATCATCCGACCGGGAGACGCAAAATTTTGCGTCTCTACATTGTTGTGCGTCAGAGGCGCTCTCTTGAGCGAGTTGAATAATGGGTGCAAAAAGTAACGCCGCCCGACTGGTATTGTGTCGGGCGGCGTTGTTCTTTCGGGCCTTGTGTCCCCGGGTCGTGGGGCACTACTGGTCGTTTTCTTCGGTGTCAGCATCAGCATTCCGATTCTTGGAGCGGCGCTCTTTCTTGCTGGTCTCGCTGCTGCTGGTGTCTTTTTCCTCTTTAAGGTCGATCTCGTTTCGTTCTTTGTCGATTACCTTATACTCCAGGTAGTTGAGTGACTGGTCGGGCAGGATGCGGAATTTACGCTTGAATTCCCTGCGCCACTTCCAGTATTCACTCATGATGCCTTTTTTCAGGTAGGCATCGACAAATGGATGGACATACATAATGAAGCTGCTCACTTTCAGAGTGTTGACGAGATAATCAATCTTGTCTTTCAGCTTATCGGTAAAAAGCAGTGATGGCTGGACCTCGCCTTTGCCTCCGCAGGAGGGGCAAGTCTCGGCAGTGGCGATGTCCAGTGCGGGACGAACGCGCTGACGCGTGATTTGCATCAGTCCGAACTTGCTCAGCGGCAGGATGTTGTGGCGCGCGCGGTCCTTCTGCATCACCTCGCGCATGTGCTTGTACAGCTCCTGTCGGTGCTCGGCCTTGGCCATGTCGATGAAGTCGATCACGATGATGCCGCCCATGTCTCGCAGGCGCAGTTGCCTGGCTATCTCGTCGGCGGCCAGCAGGTTCACGTTCAGCGCATTGCTCTCCTGGTCGGTGCTGGTGCGCGAGCGGTTGCCAGAGTTCACGTCGATGACGTGCAGGGCCTCGGTGCTTTCTACGATTATGTATGCGCCCGATTTGAAGGATACCGTTTTTCCGAAAGACGACTTGATCTGCTTGGTGATGCCGAATTTGTCGAAAATCGGCACGTCGTCGCTATAGAGTTTCACGATATCGCTGCGATCGGGGGCTATCTGGGTCACATAGTCACTGATCTGTTCATACACTTCGGCATTGTTGACTTGTATGCTTTCAAACTCGGTACTGAAGATGTCCCGTATCTCGCCGACGGCACGGCTCTCTTCCTCATAGACGAGGCTTGGAGGTGTCGCCTGCTGTAACTTTGCTATGGTGTCGTCCCATGCTTTGAGCAGCGCCTTGAGCTCGTTGTTGAGCTCGGCTGCCCGCTTGTTCTCGGCCGATGTGCGCACGATGATTCCGAAGTTCTTGGGCTTCATGCTCTCGATGAGGCGCCTGAGTCGTGTCTTCTCGCCGTGGTCCTTGATCTTCTGTGAGACCGAGATGCGGTCGTTGAACGGTGTCAGGACCAGGAAGCGGCCGGTAAAGGTGATTTCGGTTGTCAGTCGGGGACCCTTTGTCGAGATGGGCTCTTTGGCAATCTGCACCAGCAGCTCTTGTCCCTGTGTGAGCACGTCTGTTACGCTGCCGTGCTTGTTGATGTCGGGCTGGCTCTTGGCCTTGCTGATGGTAGCAGGACGCTTGTTGGGATTCTCGCGTACCGTCTTGATGTATTGAGCGAAAGTGTTGAATTGTGACCCCAAATCAAGGTAGTGAAGGAATGCGTCCTTGGGATGTCCCACGTTGACAAACGCGGCGTTCAGTCCCGGCATCAGCTTCTTGACCTTGGCTAGGTAGATGTTGCCCACGGCATAGGAGATGTCTCGTGTCTCCCGTTGCAGTGACACCAGGCGCCCGTCCTCGAGCAGCGCAGTTGTCATGTCCCTGGGCGTAACGTCAACTACTAATTCACTTCTCATCGCAGAAGGGTGAGTGAAAAACCATAAAAAATGATGATAAGATTTATATATTATATAATGTGATATATAAAACTGCACGCTGCTCGCGGCTGCAATCGTGGTGCGTCCCGCTGGACGCGATGCCGCTGGGCGGTGCGAGGGTGGTGGGGGAGCGATGGAAGCGGTGCGCTGCCGTGCGGGTGGAGCGTGTCGTGGCGGCGGTCCGGCTTCCGTTGAGATAAAAACACAAGAACAAACCAATTGACGTGATAAGCTCCCTGTCGGTTCCAAGCGGATGTTTGGCTCATGTCCAGGGGGTTCATCGTGCGTGTCAATTAGTTTGTTCCCGCTATCTCACAGTCGTCACTTGTTGACTACGCAACAAAAATTACTTCTTGTTTTTGTGACGGTTCTTGCGCAGTCTTTTTTTGCGCTTGTGCGTGGCCATCTTGTGGCCTTTGCGTTTCTTTCCGTTAGGCATATCAGTAAAAATTAATTGTGAATGTTATGATGTGCTGTCGGTCGGGATTACTTCACCTGGTCCATAAACACCTTCGCGGGCTTGAAGGCCGGGATCTTGTGCTCCGGGATGATGATGACAGTGTTCTTGCTGATATTGCGGGCGGTCTTCTGTGAACGGGTCTTCACGATGAAGCTGCCAAAACCGCGCAGGTAAACGTTCTCGCCGTTGGCCAGCGAATCCTTAACGGTGTCCATGAACTTCTCCACGGTTTCCAGAACCGAAGCCTTGTCGAGGCCGGTGGAACTAGCGATCTCTCTTACGATTTCTGCTTTAGTCATTGTAGTATCTTTAATTTAATGTTTTGGTTAAATAATTAATTAACGTACTAATTCTAATTGCTTGAAAGTTAGGTGCTTGGGTTGGACCTTTCGGTTTGACGTGACAAATAAAAAGCGCCCAGAAATGAGCCCCTAACGATTTTGCGACTGCAAAAATAGACTTTTTTTTCCAATTAAGTGCTAATATTCAGCATTTTTTATAAAAAATTTTGATTTTCACCGCTTTTGTGTGCGCATTGAGACTTTTTCACTAATTTTGTCGCCAGTTATGGAACAAGAACAGAAACTCAAAATCGAGGAAGACATCATCAAGATGTTAAAGACGGTCTATGACCCCGAGTTGCCCGTGGACGTCTATAGTCTGGGGCTGATCTACAAAATTGACCTGCACGACGACGGCCACCTGGACATCGACATGACGCTGACTGCGCCCAACTGCCCCATCGCCGACTTCATTTTCGAGGACGTGAGGCAGAAGGTCGAGAGCGTCGATGGCGTGACAAGCGCGACGGTCAAACTCGTGTTCGAGCCCGAGTGGACTCCCAAGATGATGACCGAGGAGGCCAAACTCGAGCTGGGAATGATGTAGTTTAATAGTTAGAAGTTAGAAGTTAGAAGTTAGGAGTTAGGAGTTAGGAGTTGAGCACTTTTCCGGGCGATATCCATCGACTAGCGACTAACGACTAGTGACTAATGACTGACAATGGCCGGCAAGAACACATATTTCATATCAGACCTGCATCTGGGGGCGAAGTACATGACCGACCCCCTGGACAAGGAGAGGCGCGTCTGCCGCTTTCTCGACAGCATCAAGGACGATGTTGCCGAGCTCTACCTGCTGGGCGACATCCTCGACTACTGGTATGAGTACAAGTATGTGGTTCCCAGGGGGTACATCAGGTTCCTGGGCAAGCTGGCCGAGCTGGCCGATGCGGGTGTGAAGATCACATGGGTGACGGGCAACCACGACGTGTGGCTGTTCGACTACCTGCGTGACCAGATCGGGCTGACGGTGCTCTACGGACACACCGAGGTCGTCACCCAGGGCAAACGCATCCTCATCGCCCACGGCGACGACGTCGGGGAGCAGCCGCCCATGTATCGCTTCACGCGCTGGTGCTTTTATAATAAGGTGTGCCAGTGGCTGTATGCCGGCATCCACCCCCGGTGGACCTATCCCATCGCCTCAGGCTGGTCCAACGACAACCGCACGCGCCGCTCGCCCGAGACGCTGCTCGCCATCTCGGAGGACGCCGCCTGCCGCCTGATGGACTTCTCCCGCCAGTACTATGCCGCCCACCGCGACGTCGAGGCGTTCGTCTATGGGCACCTGCACATCGCCCGCCTCAACAGCAGTGACGACATGCCGCCGGTGATCTTCCTGGGCGACTGGATTAAGCTCTGTACCTATGTCGTTCTCGACACCTCGGGCCATTTTGAGCTGAAATATTACAAGGAATGATATTTTTTTGCAATCGTTTGACTGACTGATTGTCAACAAGATAGGCCGTTCTAAGGAGGATTTTTCAGAAAAATATGTTGTAAAACATATCGTCGGAGTGCACTTAGTTCAAAATTTCGCTATACTTTTGCACCATAAACCTGAAACAATCTTTTTTACCTTAGAAATTTTACCTATTTGAAACCTAAAAAGGAATTTTAAGCCGAGGCTTAAAGTTCCTTTTTAAATTTTTATAGTAGACTAGACGGTTGCAAGAAAACTATATAGGCGTCGTATTCAATAGCGGGCCTCATTTACTGCTGATTTCAAGAACAAGGCGCAAACCTAAATCATCACGATATCCGTCTGGAGCGCATTTAAAACGATTAGTAACACGACAGACTCGTGGTATGCAATTCCAACTGCCGCCCCTTACAATGTGTTCAGTTCCATTTGAGGGTCCTTTAGGATTGGTTGCATTCTTACTGTTACTATATTTCTCTGCATACCAATCAGAACACCATTCCCATACATTCCCGGTCATGTCGTGGATTCCGAATTCGTTAGATCTTTTTTGTGCTACAATGTGAGGGGTGGATGCACTATTGTCGTCCATGAATGCTATCATACCGACCACATTACTACCTGAATATTTGTTTTTGTAATTACCGCCACGTGCAGCATATTCCCATTCAGCCTCTGTCGGCAGTCGAAACCTTTTCTTGGTTATACGGCAGATTTCCTTGATAAATAATTGGCATTCGTTCCAGGACACGCAGTCTACGGGATAATTTGGATTTTTCTTTTTTGATGGGTTGTAACCCATTACTGCCTCCCATAGAGCCTGGGTAACCTCTGTTACTCCAATATAAAAAGATTTAAGAGTTACAGTGTGCACGGGTCTTTCGTCTGAAAATGAATCCCAATCACTACTTCCCATTTGAAACGTTCCTCCCTTGACATAAACCATCTTAAAATCAATCCCGTTAACGGAAAAGGATAAGGATTGAGAGTAACCCATGTGCAGGCTGATAATACCTAAAATAAAAGAAAAAAAGTATTTCATTTTGTTTGATATTTTTGAGTTAATCTAAATGGTAAAGTTCTTTCTCTTTTTTAGTAAATTCCCTATTTTTGAGACTCTCCTTGGATTTATTTATTAAATCTTTTGTGTCAAGGAATTCCCAGACTTTGATAACGTTTAGGCCAGAGTTATAAACAATTCTTGTGCCTGTAGGATTGAAACAAGCAAAATTAATCATCTGAGAGTCAGATTGTTTGCTAATGTTTTTACCACTTTTTACATCCCACACACGAACCGTTCCGTCTCCAGAAGCAGAAACGATAAATTTGCCGTCTTTGCTATAAAATGCAGTTCGTACATAATTATTATGACCAGTAAGGTACATCTTGGGTCTTCCGTCTTTGACGTTCCATATGCCTATTGTATTATCTTCTGACGCTGTTACAATCTGTTTATCATCAGGACTGAAAACTACTGAATGGACAAAGTGGTTATGTCCTTCGATAATATGTATTATTTTAGTGGTTTTGGTTTTACATAAATAAATCTTGCCGTCATCAAAGCATGATGCGATCATTGTGCCGTCGGAGTTGTAACTGGCCATTTTTGCTCTTTTAGTGTACGTGAGAATGGTACGATGTTTGCCTGATTTTATATCCCATTCACATACTGTTTTATCATCTGATGCCGACAATACTTTTTTGCCGTCAGGACTAAAACAAATGGAATTAACGCAGGCTTTATGCCCTTTTAAAACATAATCACAACGTCTATTCTTTAAACTCCATATTCGAATTGTATTATCCCAGGAGCATGATGCTATTAATTTGGAATCAGGGCTGAAAACTGCCATTTTTACATAGGATTCATGTCCTTTGAACACATGAATACATTTTCCGCTCAGGGCATTCCAGACACGAATAGTAGTATCATTGGATGCTGAGGCTATCATTTTGTTGTCGGGACTATAACAAACAGAATTAATGTAATCAGTATGTCCATCTAATTGAAGGCAATGTTCATCCCGTCTAAAATTCGAATATCTGATTGTTTTATCGGTTGACGATGACAACACATAATGCCCTGTAGCATCAAAACATGCACTATTAACATAGTCTCTATGTCCTTCTAAAACTGACATTAAATTACCGCTCTCTGCATTCCAGATGTAGCACATTTTGTCACCTGAAGCAGAAACCAATAACTTGCCATCATGGCTATATTGAACATCATTTACTACTGATGGAGTTGTAATAGTACGATAATTCTTCCAGGATTTGGTCTCCCATATGCGAATTGTTTTATCATAAGACCCAGAAACGATTCTTTCCCCTTTGGGGCTCATATTGACACTTGTGATTCTGTCATTGTGCCCATGAAGAGTTTTGATGCATTTAGCAGTCTTTATGTCCCAGATACGCAAAGTGCTATCTTCTGAAGCAGATATGATAAGGGTCTCGTCTGGATTGAAACATGCAGCAGTGACGCCATTGGTATGTCCTGAAAAGATTTTTATGCACTTTTGATTCTTGACGTCCCATAGACGCAATGTGCAATCTCCAGATGCTGAAAGAACTTTGCTGTCGTCTTTGCTGAAACATGCAAATGATACATAGTCTTTATGCCCTTCTAAGATACTTATATGTTTTCCAGTAGTAGTGTTCCAGATTCTAATAGTATTATCGCTTGAAGCGGTTACAATTTGTGAATCGTCATGACTATAAATAGCATATTTGACAGCAGCAGTGTGCCCCCGTAAAGTATCAATACAAAGTCCAGTCTTTATGTCCCATATTCGTGCAGTCTTGTCGCGTGCCGCTGAAACTATATGTTTTCCGTCGTGGCTAAAACTGGCCATATTGACATATCCGTCATGGCCTTTAAAAATTGCATTCTTGCTAGCGTATGCTTTGCGTAAGGCGACTTCTGCTTCTATTACAGGTGGAGACATTGCTTCTAAAGCCAACATTCTTGCTGTATAGGGGTCGCCTTCATCAACAAGTCGGCTTGCAATTTCAGATAAAAAGCGGTTACGATTAATTGATAGTTGGCGGTTTTGAGCCATAAAATATAAACCGATGAGGATGCCTGTCAATGCTAATAAAGAAAAACCGCCAATTGCAAACCATCTTTTACGTTTCTGCTCTCTTTCGTGTCGTTGCCATAGTGAGTCAAATTTTAAACCTAACATGTGTGCGACGACTTTTACAAAGGCTGGGTCACGTCCTGTCTCATTAACGTTGATCCCAATAAGTTCCTCTTCTGGTTTTAAATTGATAAGGGCAGAAGGGAAGCACTCTTCATCGGGTTCTTTTGAGAAAGGAGTACCGCTAATTATAAATGGTATTATGTTGTTTTTCCGTCCCGAGTTTATGAAAGTCTGAACCTCTTTCTCAACCCATTCTGATTGTGCTGCCCTTGGTGAACATATGACAATAAGAAATTTTGATTTTTTTAGAGCATCGTTGATTTCGTCTACTAATACACCAGCGGCTAACTCAGATGTATCTTTGAATACAGGCCTAATACTATTTGGTAAAGAAGGATTCTCTTTTTTTATTTTAACTGGCAGACGATAATGCTCCAACTTGTGCTGCAGCCACCGGGCCCATTTTTCATCTTCCCGCTTATAACTGATAAAGGCGAAATATTCTTTAGGTTGTGCCATATGCTTCTATTTATTTATGTGATAAATACATGACTGTTCATCAATTCCTGATTCAAAATAATACTATTGTGAAAGGTGTAAAAAGCGAAATAGAATAATGATTAAAGATAAAAAGTATAACACTTTTATTGTCATTGCAAAGATAGGAAAAGTTTGTTGTTTATTTGTTTTTAGTACATGTTTTTTACACATTCCGTAAGTTACTTAGTTATATTGACAAATATGATATGAGATGTCAACCATGATAAAAATGAGTCAAGTTGCAGCATAATGACCATCCTTATCTGATTTTTCATTATCTTTGTAGTCACGAAAAAGAACTCGACATAGGAAATGAGGACGATAGCGATTATAGTGGCTGGTGGCTGGACCACGAGCGCCGACAAGTGCCGTGTCACTTACCGCTATGGCTCCAACAAGAAGGCCAATGGCATCGGATTCAGACTCGCCATGTCAGCCGAATAACCGCACTGCGACATCAATACGTAATGACAATAGGAATTTTAAGCCGAGGCTTAAGGTTCCTATTTGATTTTTCACTAACTTTGTGGTCGTAAAAACAGAAATGTAAGAAGAACTATCCCTTTTCCCACTTTTTTCCTTATGGCATTTAGACATTTTAGCATCTTAAGAACTTCAAATCACACATCTGTGGATGAAAATGTGATTGACGCACAAGTGTGTGAACATTTTGGTTTCTCGCATTCCGATGAAGATTACGGTCATTTCTATTTCACGGAGGATGAAGCTAGAGATATCGATCAGAAGTCAATCTCATGGGTGGGATTGCTGGATTTTATTATTTACCATAGTTTTATTGGTTCTGGGAAAAAGTCCAAGTATGAAATAGAGGCTGCCTTGGCATGGACGCGTCAATACATACGGTTGCCCAAGTCAACCGTATCTTTTCTGTCAGAATTATTGAAGTTCTTAGAAGAGGCAGGATATTATGTTTATGTATACGGACATACTGATGAAAAAGAAGATGGCATTTTCAAGAATGCGTATAAGCATGAAATGATTTTTGAAAACAATTCAGGACTTTTCTTGTGTAACAATAAAGGGGTATTGCTTAGATTCTTTCCAGCTACTGATAATTTATTGGATAAAACAGTGCTTAGAGAGCGTTATACATTTCAAGAGGATTATTACAAGCCCTGTGTGCATACACTGATTATTCCCGAAGGCGTGAGCTCGATTGACAGCGGTTTTTTCAGGGAGGGAATGGTCGAGAACGAGTTTTCATTCCCCAGCACATTAAAGTCAATAGGAAGCAATGCCTTTGCTTATGCCTTTTTGCCAGAAGTAGAAATTCCTGAAAATGTAGATACGATTAGTACATTCGCTTTCGGAAATAGTCACATCCGAAGCTTAAGATTCAAGCGTATTTTTGAATGTGAATATCTGCGTCAGTTTAAGGATTCCCAAATCGAGACATTATATCTGCCTAAAGAGTGCCGGCATCAGTGGAGACGGCAATTTGATGGCTATGCTTATCTGCATGAAGCAGAATATGTAGAATTCTATTGACGTGAAAAAAGGGATCGGTTCCTTCAATCGATTGAATTGTTGTTCTTGTATTTCTTGTTTTCAATTACTCGGCGAGGACGGTGTGTCATTGTTGTCCTGGCTGAAGGGGGACGTTTGCGGATTATTTTTTGGACATTCCCTGAGTTTTCACTAACTTTGTGGTCGCAAAAAACGATAGCGAAATGAGGACGATAGCGATTATAGTGGCTGGCGGTAGTGGCACGCGGTTTGGTGCCGAGGTGCCCAAGCAGTTCCTGGAGTTGGGCGGACGGCCCATCCTGATGCGCACCATCGAGGCCTTCTGGGAGCAGGGGAACGGTTCCCTTGACGTCATTGTGACCTTGCCCGCCGACCAGATGGACTTGTGGCGAGAGTTGTGCGACAAGTACGCATTCGCTGTGGCTCACCGGGTGGTGGCGGGCGGCAAGACCCGCTGGCACAGCGTGAAGAATGCGCTCGACAGCATCGGTGACCCTGCCGGTGTTGACGTGATTGCCGTGCATGACGGCGTGCGCCCGCTGGCGTCGCCTGACCTGATCGGGCGCGTCCTCGAGGCAGCGCGTCGTGACGGTGCCGCCATCCCGGTGGTGATGCTCAACGACTCGGTGCGTCAGGTGGATGGCGAGGAGAGCCATGCGCTGGACCGCTCGTCGCTGCGTGCCGTGCAGACGCCCCAGGCGTTTGACGCCCGCCTGCTGCTGGAGGCCTACGAGCAACACTATGACCCGACGTTTACCGACGACGCCTCGGTCGTGGAGCGAGCAGGGCACCGTGTGACCCTGGTCGATGGCGACCCCGCGAACCTGAAAATCACCCGTCCCATGGACCTGGCCCTTGCCGAATACTTGTTGAAAAATGCCTGACCTGCGCCACACCGACATACAGTACATGCACGGCGTGGGGCCCAAGCGTGCCGAGCTGCTCCGCAAGGAGCTGGGCATCTCGACCTACTATGACCTGCTGTACTACTTCCCCTTCCGCTACATCGACCGCAGCGTCATCAACCATGTGAAAGACCTGCATGGCGACGAGACGGCGGTCCAGCTGCGGGGACGCTTCCTCACGTTCAACGCCGTCGGCGAGGGACGCAAACGCCGTCTGCAGGCCCTGTTCACCGACGGCACTGGCACCATCGAGGTCGTCTGGTTCAACCGCGTGGCCTCGATACAGCGCACCTACAACACCAACACGGAATACATCCTCTTCGGCAAACCGTCGCTGTTCAATAACCACCTGAACATCGTCCACCCCGAGGTGGACCTGGCCAGCAGCGACGTCGTCACCCAGGGGCTGCAGGGCGTGTATAACCTGACCGAGGTGTTGCGCAACCGCTCGTTCACCTCGCGCGCCATCCACAAACTCGTCCTCACGCTGCTCGACACGCCCGGCGTGAAGCACATCGAGGAGACCCTGCCGCCCGAACTGATGCAGCGCTACCACCTCATGCCGCTGGCCGAGGCCCTGCGCAACATCCACATCCCGACGGACCAACAGACGCTGCAGCGCGCCCAGTTCCGCCTCAAGTTCGAGGAGCTGTTCTTCCTCGAGTTGAACATACTACATTATATTAAAGGCAGCACACGCCGCTTGGTCGGCCATGTGTTCAGCCGCGTGGGAGCCTATTTCCACGACTTTTATAATAATGTGTTGCAGTTCCCGCTCACCGGGGCGCAGAAACGAGTCATCCGCGAGATGCGTGCCGACATGGGCAGCGGCAAGCAGATGAACCGGCTCCTACAGGGTGACGTGGGCTCGGGCAAGACCATCGTGGCCTTTATGACGGCGCTCATAGCGCTGGACAACGGCTATCAGGCGTGCATCATGGCGCCCACCGAGATTCTTGCCGGGCAGCACCTCGAGACCATCAAACCGATGGCCGATGCCATTGGCGTGAAGGTGGCACTGTTGACCGGCTCGACGCGCAAGAAGGAGCGCACCGCCATCCACGAGGCGTTGATGAGCGGCGAGTTGCAGATCCTCATCGGCACCCATGCCCTGATCGAGGACACGGTACAGTTTCACAACCTGGGCCTCGCCGTGATCGACGAGCAGCACCGCTTCGGTGTCGCCCAGCGCGCCCGCCTGTGGAGCAAGAACCGCACCGCGCCGCCCCACGTGCTGGTGATGACCGCCACGCCCATCCCCAGGACACTGGCGATGACGGTCTATGGCGACCTCGACGTGTCCGTCATCGACGAGTTACCGCCGGGCCGCAAACCCGTGACCACGGTGCTGCGCCATGAGCCCGACCGCTTCAAGATGTACCAGTTCGTCGGCTCCCAGCTGCGCGTGGGGCGCCAGGCCTATATCGTCTATCCCCTCATCGAGGAAAACGAGAAGCTCGACCTGCATGCCCTGGAGCAAGGCTACGAACAAGTCAAGGACGTATTTCCCCACTATAACGTGGCGATGGTACACGGGCGCATGAAGCCCGCCGAGAAGGATCATCAGATGATGCTTTTTGCCAGCGGCCGTGCCCATATCCTCGTGGCGACCACGGTCATCGAGGTGGGCGTGAACGTGCCTAACGCCTCGGTGATGGTCATCGAGGATGCCGAGCGCTTTGGCCTCTCCCAGCTGCACCAGCTCAGGGGCAGGGTAGGGCGCGGCGCCGACCAGAGCTATTGCATCCTGATGGCACGCAGCGACCTGGGGCGCGACACCCGTCACCGCCTGCAGGTGATGACCCAGACCAACGACGGCTTTGTCGTCGCCGAGGAGGACATGAAGCTGCGCGGTCCCGGCGACATGGAAGGCACCCAGCAGAGCGGCATCGCCTTCAACCTGCACATCGCCAACCTGGCCCAGGACGGCCAGATCATCCAGATGGCACGCAACGCCGCCGAGGACTACCTGCGCGACGATCCGCAGATGGAAACCCCCTGGGGCCGCAAGATGGCCGCCCACATCCGCGAGGTCTTTGACAAGCAGCAGAATTGGGGGCTCATCAGTTGATTATCCCCTGTTTAATCCTGCTAATTTCGGAATCAAAACTGTTTGCAAATGTGAATTTTTTATTCCGTTGATTTCAAGAATATTAGCCCGCTTTGTTTAGAGAACGAAACCAAACTTTACACTTTTTAGCACACTAAATACCCCTCCTTCCAAAATAAATGCCTACCTTTGGACGTTCTTAAAAACAAATGGACTTAGAAAATAACCTGAAATGAGTATAAAACGATTATATTTCGCCTTGACGGCGATGACCCTTTTTGCGCTTGGCATATCGGCTCAGAATATGCAATCCGTCTCAAATTACAGCAAGAGACACAACGACCTGCTCGCTAAGCAGAATCGCGTGAAGGACCAGATACGTGTCCAGGAAGCTCAGAAATATGCCGCTGAACTTTACGAGGAGTGTGAGCCCGAGCCCGACATCTACACCGAGGGCTGGGACAGCGATCTCGTGAACTGCTATAAGGATGCCAACGTGCCCAACACCAAGGTGCTCGACGTCCGCCACTATGTGATGCCCATCAAGGGTAACTACGTGACCAGCCACTATGGCTATCGTCCCCAGTTCGGCCGTACCCACAAGGGTATTGACCTGCGTGCCGCTGTCGGCGACACCGTTTACTCGGCCTTCTCGGGCCGCGTGCGCCTGACCCGCTTTGAGCGTGGCGGCTACGGTTTCTATGTGATCGTGCGTCACGAGAACGGTCTGGAGACGGTCTATGGTCACCTGTCACGCTTCCTGGTGAAGCCCGACCAGTATGTGAAGGCCGGCCAGCCCATCGCCTTGAGCGGCAACACCGGCCGCAGCACGGGCCCCCACCTGCACTTCGAGACCCGCTTCATGGGCTATGCCATCAACCCCGAAGCCATCTTCGACTTCGGTAACCGCTGCACCCACACCGACAGCTACACCTTCTCAAAAGCTACCTATACCAAGGCCCGCGACTATGCTCCCAGCAAGCGCTACAACCAGGCCAAGAAGTCTGCTGCCGAGGACAGAGAGACCGCCAGCAAGAAGAACAACAAGAAGGAACAGCCCCAGGTAACTGCCAGCACCCGCAAGTCAACCCGGGAGAGCCGCAAAGAAGACCGCTCGACCTACAAGGTACAGAAGGGTGACAACCTCGGCAAGATCGCTGCCGCCAACAACATGACCGTAGCACAGCTCAAGAAACTCAACGGCTTGAGTTCCAACACGATCGAGGAGGGCAAGGTGCTTCGAGTGAGGTAAACCGTCAATCACAACGATACAGCAAGGCGGCCGGGATTCAGTCCCGGCCGCCTTTGTTAACGTGAGTTCGACGAAATTATTGATTGTCAATCAGTGCGTTAGCAACTGAGGGTATGTCATAAATCAATCGCTAGAATTATAACCGCCCTATGGGCGGGAAATTAAACAAATTTTTAAATTAAAATTAATATTTTATTTATATTAATAAAAATTTTATAATTAATTTGCTTAATTTCCCGTGCGATAGCACGGTTATATTACCGTGTCGCAATTACGATACACTGGGCCGGGGGGCGTTGATGCCCCAAGAGTAAGTGCTTTGAGGGTGAATCATACTCCTCCGGCGCTACGCGCCACCTCCTCTATCTTAGGGGAGGAATTGAGCATCAGTAACTTATTATCGTTGAACTCACGTTTGTTAATGGGTCCCCGGTAATATCCGTTTTCTCCGTTCCCGTCCGTTGTCATCTTCCCCCGATCAGGTAGCGGTACACCGCCGTGAACTGTCGCCTGAAGCGGTCCTGGAACTTGTCCAGCTTGCGGTCGAAGGTGAAGCGGTCGGTCTGTGACGAGAGTTTCGTCACGCGGTTGCGGGTGATGCGCTGGATGTCATAGGTGCTCATCGGGTAGCGGCATGTCACGTAGTAGTCGTTGTAGGTCAGGTAGTGGCGCTTGACGATGTCGCCGCGCTCGATGTCATGGTCGGTCTTGAGGATGATGCGATCGCCGCCGCGCAGCACCAGCGTCAGGCTGTCGCCCGCCGAGACCTGCAGCAGGCCCTCGTCGTAGGTCACCTCGAGGGTGAACGTCACCAGGCCGGCGGCATTGGCCGTCGCCGACACTGCAAACCGCGCCGCATGGAAGTAGTCGTCGTACAGGACCTCCTGCTGCGAGCACACGTAGCGGCTGCCGTCGCCACGATAGTAGTCAACGCTCACCTGGGCCGACATGGGCTTGGCACCGCATGTCAGCATCAGCAAGGTAATCGGCAGGACGAGGCCCCTCAGCGACATGTCATGTCTCGGTTAACCCAGTCGTCGCTTGACGAACTCGACGATAAACTGTGCCGTCCCCTCGACGCCCAGCAGGCTCGAGTCGATGCACAGGTCATAGCTGTCGGCATGGCCCCACAGCTTGTCGGTGTAGAAGTTGTAGTACTCGGCACGCAGCTTGTTGGCCTTGTCGCTGCGCTTCTCGGCGGCCTCGCGCGTGTCACAGTCGCCGCGCTCGATGATGCGCTTCACGCGGTCCTCGATGGGGGCATGCAGGAACACGCTGACAACGGGGCAGTACTCGCGCAGCACAAAGTCGGCGGTGCGGCCCACGATGACGCAGGACTTGCGGTCAACAAGCTCCTTCATCACCTGGCACTGGGCCTTGTAGATGGTATCGTCGCTCATCGGTGTCTCGCCCAGGAAGGTCGAGCCGGCCATCGCCAGGTTCAGCGGCCACAAGCTCGGGAAGAACTTGGGCGTGCGCTCATCGACGGCCTCAAACATCTCGGGGTGGATGCCGCTTGCCTTGGAGGCCTCGAGCAGCAGTTGTTTGTCATAGTAGTTGATGTCCAGCAGTTGGGCTACACGCTGGCCCACCTCGCGACCGCCGCAGCCGAACTGGCGGCCGATGGCAATCACATAATTCTTGTTGGTTTTTAGGTCCTCGTTCATCGTCTATATGCTTTTTTGTCGTGATTCCTTAGTCTTGAATGCGGGCTGGGCTTTCAATAAAACCAGTCGCTGTCAAGGTCGGGCTCCTTGTTGATCTCGACAGTCTGCAACTGCGGAATTTTGCCAGAAACGACCTTGCAGATGACGCTGGTAGGGTAGATGGGCGTCTTGAAGTCCACAAACTCAAACTCCTGGACAAATTTCACCTTGCCCTGGCGCTTGAACGTCGTCTCCAGCAGGGGCTTGTTGTCCTTGCCGGTGAGCACCACAAAGTGGTAACGTTTATACTCCACGTCGCCATAGTAGATGGTCGCGTCCTGCTTGCCTTGGGTCACGATGTCGTCGCTCTTGGCGGCCACGACATACTCGTCCTGGCCCTTGGACTCCAGCATCAGCACGAAGGTCCGGTTCTGGTAATCTTCAGCGGCGATGGTGTCCATCACACGGAAGATGGCGTGGACCAGGAAGGGATCGGACTTATCGCTGAAGGTCAGTTTCTTCATCTCCACGGTGACGGTCTTCTCGGGCAGGGCATCGCGTTGTCCTGTCGAGAGCTGACGGGTGACAATCACCTCGTCGTCCTTGGCCCAAAGGCTGCCGGCAACTAGCACCGCTATCGCCAGCATGATAAGTAATCGTTTCATCTTCATCATTTCAATCTGCTAAATTACATATTTTTTAGACAAGAAATCGCGCTTTTGGTTTATTTTTGAGAAACTTTGACCGCATTTTCGTTTTCTTTGAGTTTTTTTTTATCTTTGCGCTTGTCATATCATGACAGCATAGATCCGAAGTGTGATGAATCAGAAGGAATATTAACCAATAATTGTTTAGGTTTATGAAAAAATTATACTCATTTTTTGCTTTAGCCTTGCTGTCTTCGTTGGGCTTGATGGCCCAGGGATGGCCCTCTGACTACGGAGGCGTAGTCCTGCAAGGCTTCTTTTGGGATAGTTTCCGCCCTGCTGATGGCCACTCTAACGAGGCGATGGCGACCATGTATGGTGCGGGATGGGGTGAGAACGACGAGTGGTATGTCCCTGTCACCAACTGGGTCGAACTGCTGAACCAGAAGGACAACATCGCTCCCTTTATCGACCTGCTGTGGCTGCCCCAGAGCGGTGCCACGGTTTGCTCCGACAAGACGGTCTTCAACACCGAGAACGAGGCCTGGCGTGCCGGGCATAACGGCTCCTGGGTGGTGACCCGTCGGGGCGACATCATCAACAATCCTGACTGCATGGGCTTTGTGCCGGTGTTTTATCTTGACCATGGCCGTGGCCTGACCTATGACGTCAACGGCACGACATGGAGCCCCAAGAGCTACTTCGGCACCGAGAGCGAACTCATCAACCTCATCAGTGCCTATAAGGCTGCCGGAACGGGCGCTATGGAGGATGTCGTCGCCAACCACAAGGGGGGACTGAGCACCTGGAGCGGTGAAGAGTTTGCCGCCGACTTTGTGGACGAGATCGACGTCGTCGGCCCCACCACGGGCAAGACCTACAGCATCCAGTGGGATTGGGACGAGAACGGCAAGTGCCGGGACATCTGCTGGGACGACGAGAGCGGCAGGGGCAGCGGTAACACCGACTGCGGCGGTGACGCCGGCAAGGGCCCGTGGGCACGCGACCTCGACCATCACAGTCCCGTCACGCAGCAGAAGGTCCTGACCTATCTGCGCTACCTCAAGGACGAGTTGGGCTATGTCGGGTTCCGTTATGACTATGCGCGCGGCTTTGAGCCCAAGCACTTTGCCTACTACAACACCGCGTTGAGGCCCACGTTCTCGGTCGGTGAGTTCTGGGGCACGTCAGGCGACATCAAGGCTTGGATCAAGGGCGTCTATGATGAAGGCGGATTCCAGAGTGCAGCGTTCGACTTTCCCCTGCAGGAGCAGATCAGGCAGGCCTTCAACGACGAGAGCGGCCACAGTTTCCGCTTGCTCAAGAATGACGGCCTCATGTGGGACTACCGTTTCAAGCGCTATGCGGTGACCTTCATCGACAATCACGACACCTTCAAGGACCTGCCGACGGATGCCAGCAACAGCAACTATATGCATCGCGTCAACAAGCAGATCGTGGAGGCCAACTGCTTCATCCTTGCCATGCCGGGCACGCCCTGCCTGTTCTATCCTCACTTCATGAATCCCGCTTGGCACGACCTTATCGGACGGTTCATCAAGGCTCGCCGCACCGCCGGCATCACCAACGAGAGCACGGTCTGGGATGCCGAGGAGATCGGCTCCTACAGCATCGCCTGGAGAGTGACGGGCGAGAAGGGCGAACTCTACCTGCAGTTGGGCGACGAGGCGGTCAACGCGGGAGTCCCCGACGGATTTGCCCAGGTGTGGTGCAACGATCAGGGCACGTGCCGCTTGAGCATCACTGCAGCCCTGGCCGACCAGGTGGACGGCAACATCAAGCAGGATCTCGTCTATGGCTATCCTGTCGTGAGCCGTAACAGCGGCAATTATAGCGCCCCGATCGAGGTGAACGTGAAACCCTCCAGCGAGGGCACCGTCTTGGTCTATACCACCGACGGCAAGATGCCGAATGCTTACAGCCCCCAGATTACTGATGCCGAGGGCATGGACTTCTCGTTCGACAAGACCACGACGCTCAAGGTGGGTGTGCTGGCCAATGGACAAGTGCGCCCGAACAGCGTTGTCACCCGCGACTATGTGCTGGACGGCAGCGCCGAGGACGGCAAAATCAGGATTTACGTGAAATACGACGGCGGCAATCTTCCTTATCTGTTTGCATTTGATGATCAGGACAATGCCTTGACCGACCCCTTCCCCGGATGGCGCCTCGATGAGTCCAACAGTGTGATTGTGGGCGGTGTGAGATGGCTGCATGCCACCATCAACGCCAGCAAGCTCAACATGATCCTCAGTTATGGCAGCGGTGCTACCCAGACGGCCGACATCAATGGCATCACCAGCGATGCGTTCTTCAGCTTCACCGATGGCGTGGCCTATGATTTGACTTCGACCTACATGCCCGCTCTCTATAATCCGAGCGTCTCGGTTGACAAGGCCAGCGGTGATTACACGGCACCGATGACTGCCAACCTGACCGCCAGCAACAGTGACGCGGTAATTGTCTATACCATCGACGGCTCTGAGCCCTCGTCGTCCAACGGCCATCAGGTGACCTATCAAGGTCAGGTCTCGTTCTCTGACGAGGGACAATATGTATTGCGCGCCGGTGTGCTCCGCGATGGCAGTGTCATCAATCAGGTAGCCCGCACCTACTGTGTCGCCGACAGCAACACGGTGAACATCTATGTCGCTGCCGAGAACGCTCCTTACGTTTACGCTTGGGAGGTAATCGACGGCGTGAATTTCGCGCCTGCGGGTTGGCCCGGCACCAAGCTGACCGAGAAGGACAACGATGGCTGGTACCGCTATTCACAGGTGGCCCAGTCGCTCAACATCATCTTTAACAACGGCAACGGCGCCCAGACGGCCAACATCGAGGGCCTGGAGCCTGGTGACCATTACTTCACCTATGACGGCTACTCGGGCTACACGGTTGTCGATGCGCCTGAGACGGCGAGCCTGCCGTCATGTGCTGTCAGCCTGGGTGACGATGTGTTCTACTGTTATTTCGAGAACAGTGCCCACTATGCTGACCCCTATGCCTGGGTGACCGACAATACCGTCATCTATACCGGCAGCAGCTGGCCCGGAGAGGCTCTCGCGACGCCCGTCGGGGTGGCCTCTAACGGCAACCAGGTCTATCGTTGGGTTTATCAGGGTGACATCACCACGCAGCCTGCACTCGTGATCTTCAGCGACAACGGTAGTCAGATGACCCAGACTACGGACTTTGAATTTGTCAATGGCGGTTACTATGATGCCAGTGGACCCATCGGCGTCGTCAAGAGCAACGTGATGACGCTTGCCGACATCGTCGCTAAGGGCACGGTGGGCAAGGAATATGTCATTGCCGATGACTTGACCGGCGTGTGGCTGAATGGCCAGGGCAAGTGGCTCTGGGTGAAGGACAATGATGGCTATGCCGTCAATCCCAGTTACAACACGCAGTTCTTGCCCGAGCCGCCTTCGGCCGGCGATACGCACTATGACCAGAGCAACTGGGCACAACTCATCCTGCAGGAGCCTGTCACCGGAGACGGTGAGGGTCAATCCGTCCAGGGCAGCCTGTTGCTGGGTCAGACCTTGATGGGCCGACTCGTTGACCGTGACAATCCCACCATCGAGTTGCGTGCCAATCCTGTTACGGCAACGGCGGCTTCCTACACGCCCAATACCTTCCTGCCGGCCAACTTCGTGACTCAGGACCAGTATTTCATGGTCGAGCCGCAGCCGCAGGAGTATGCCGTCGTCAAGTGGGCCGTCTGCCGCGAGCAGATTAATGACACCACGTTTGTGATGGCGATACCCAAGAGTGACGGCGATGTCAATGCCGAGAACCTGCCCGGAGCTTTCCTGGCTTCCGTCAAGCAGGGCTACTGGGAGGATATGTCGAGCTTCAACCCGGGGAGCACCATCCGTGTGAACCGTGAGTACGAGATGACCGGCATCGTCAGGGCCGTTGACGTGATGCTGGCTGCCGTTGCTCCCGATGATGCCCAGCACTCGCCCGTGAGCGGCAAGTGGGAACTCTACGTCATCGGTGTGACCGAGGTTTCCGCTCCTGCCCTGGTAGGCGATGTGAACGGTGACGGCAAGCGCAACATCAGCGACGTGACGTTCCTGATCAATCTGCTGTTGACGGGCACGGCATCTGGCTGGCCGGCCGCCGATGTCAATGGCGATACGATCATGAACATCAGCGACGTGACCAACCTGGTCAACATGCTGCTGACGCAGGGGGGCAACTGATAGTTTGCCCGATGAGATAGGGCAGGCGACCCACGGCGGGCCGCCTGCCTTTTTTTATTCTTTTATATATATAATGAGTAGAAAGGTCAAAATAAAGGACCCCTGATGCCGATGGGTGGAGTATTTTTTTATAATTTTGTGCATCCAATCAATTAAAACCGAACTACAATGAAGAATTTCTTGTTCTTGATTCTGATTCTGCTGCTGTCGTGCGCTCCCAAGCAGCCGGTGCGGCAGGAAGCCCATGCGGCAAGTGTGACGGAGATGCGTTTCCACTGCGATAGCGATACCGTCGTGATCAACAATCTGCTGATGCAGGGCTATGAGAGCGGCCTCACCGATGCCAACGCCCTCATCGAGTTCTATGCCCGCAAGCTGCTGGGAACCCCCTATGTGGCCCATACCCTCGAGGGGGACAAGGAAATGCTCACCATCAACATTCACCAGCTGGACTGCCTCACCTTCATCGAGTCGCTCTATGCGCTCACGCGCACTACGCTCGGCAAGCGTTATTCCTGGCGTGACTATGCCGCCAACATCGAGAACGTCCGTTACCGTGGTGGCAAGATGGGGGACTACTCCAGCAGGATTCACTACATCAGTGAGTGGATCATCGACAACAATGTCCGTGGTAACCTCGTCGAGGTCACTCCCGACCTGCCCCATGTTGACTACATGGTCAAGAACATCGACTACATGACTCATCACCCCGACAGTTATAGCCAGCTCAAGAACGACAGCGCGATGGTCGAGAAGATCAGGCGCCATGAGTTGCGCAACCACCGTTTCCCTTACCTCAAGCGCTCGTGGCTCAACGACAAGGCCGTCAAGGCAGCCCTGCGTTCGGGTGACTTCGTTACGCTGGTCACCAATATCGAGGGACTGGACGTTTCCCACAACGGCATCATCATCGTGAACGAGAAGGGAGACCCCTGTCTGCTTCATGCTTCGATGTCGGGTGGCAAGGTGATGCTTGAGAGCAAATCGTTGTTCAAGTTTTTGGAGCGTTCCAAGAGCAATATCGGCATCCGCGTTTTCCGCATGATTCAGTGATTTTGACGCCATTTTTCTGCTTTTATCAGAAAAATCAAAAAAATTTCAAAAAAAATTTTTATCATTCAACCGGCTGAGCATTAGTCGGTTGAATTGATTTTTGAGGAAATTGTCGAAAAATTGGATGAAAAAAAGTTGCGAAAAAATTTGCCAGTTCCAAAAATGGCAGTACCTTTGCACCGCTTTTCGCCACTGGTGTGGCGCTAAACAATAGCTCTTTGACATGTTTGCAGCAATGAGTAGTACAAGAGAACAAGGGACAATGTAAAGTTGTTCCCGTCGATTCCGAGTCGTCAAAAAGACGATGTACACAAGCAGTGAGATACGAGATTCAACCTGATTTTGAGGCCAGGGAAACAGACCTGGAAAGACTTCGGTCGAGTGTTGCGTTTTCATTTAATTTTTTCGGAAGAAAAAGAAACGATAATACAACAACGAAGAGTTTGATCCTGGCTCAGGATGAACGCTAGCGAC
>CACWID010000040.1 GCA_902760865.1 uncultured Bacteroidales bacterium
ACAAAGGTAATGAAAGCCGTGCGGCGATGAAAGTTTATTCGTTAAACTTCCATCGCCGCAAAGTTAGGGTACTTATTGTTTTCTTTTTAGTTCTTTGCGGCTTAGCGGCTTAGTGTTGTGGGGCCATGACTCCCTGCCACACAGCGTTGCGCAGTGTGCCGGCCTCGTCGTCGCAGCGGTACTCCCAGTACATCGCACCGCGCATGCCGGTCTCCCTGATGAACTTGCACTTCCATGCTAGCGACTCGGCATCCTCGTAGGTGCAGACAAACTGGCCGTCGCTGTTGACCAGATAGGGAACCTTGGCGACATCATCCCACATGCGCGTGACATCGGTGCGCTTGACCAGAGCGCCATAGTTGGCGTTCCCGAAGCCCTTGACCGAACGTCCGTAAAACGGAACGCCGAGCACCAGCTTGTTGATCGGCATCCCCGCGTCGAGGTGGGCCTGGAGGGCTTCCTGTGCCGTCACGCGGCCCGACATCTCGCTGCGATAGAGCGACGCGTGGTGGTAGGGTGGGTTGCCCACGTCATACATCATGATGTTCACCAGGTCAACATAGGGCTCGATGGCCTTGAAGTCGACAAAGCGCCCGTCGGCAATCGTGGCGCATGACAACAGGTAGCCTTTGCCGAGGGCTTTGCGCAGTTCCTTCATCAGCAAGGTGAAGTTGTCGATGTCCTCGGGCGTTGACGTGATACCCGCCTCGCTGCTGCTGGGATATTCCCAGTCGATATCGATGCCGTCGAGGCCATATTCCTTGACGATGCGCTTGCAGTCCTTGGCAAACGCCTTGCGGCGCTGGTCGGTCGAGGCCATCTCGCTGAAACCGCCGGCCGTCCAACCGCCGATGCTCAGCACGACGTAGATCTTGTGGTCCTTCTTCAGGCCTGCCAGCTGGCGCAGGCGGTCAGGACGCTGGATGATTACCCCGTCAAAGGTCTTGTTCACGTTGCCGAAGGCGTAGTTGATATGCGTCAGCACCGAGCAGTCGGGTAGGGGCATATCCTCGTTCCAACCCGTGACATAGGCAGCCACTACGGGTCCGTTATCCTTGTGTTTACCACCAGCCCACACTGGCAGCATCAGTGCCAGCAGACATCCTAAAATCAAAATCCTTTTCATCATAGCTCTGTCAATCATTATATTTTTTCTCCAAAGGTACGTTTTTCTTTTTATTTGGCAATCTCTTGTGGCGATTTTTTTAATAATTGACAGAAAACCGTGATTGATGGCCATTTCCGGTTGATCGTGAACCGGGTAGTATTATCTTTTTTTAATAATGAATAATAAAAATATTTGGTACGTAATTCGGGAAATAGTAGTACCTTTGCCGCTTGAAATAGCCTCTATGCCTTAGCTGTCACTGATAACTAGGGACTAGAAACTAAAAACTAGAAACTTATATAATTTTAAGGTTACTATATAATTTACTATTTTATGGCAGAAACAAAGAAATTGTTCGACCAATTCGCGCCTGTCACTCCCGAGGAGTGGCGTGCCAAGGCCGAAGTTGACCTGAAAGGGGCCGACTTTGAAAAGAAAATGGTTTGGCGGACAAACGAGGGTTTCAATGCCCAGCCGCTGTATCGCAGCGTGGACATTGCTGACCTGAAGCAGACCAAATCACTCCCCGGCGAGTTCCCCTATGTCCGCGGAACGCGCTACAACAACGACTGGAAGGTTCGCCAGAACATCAATGTTGATGATGTCAAGGCTGCCAATGCCAAGGCTCTCGAGGTGCTCAACAAGGGCATCAACTCGATCGGCTTCCACATGCATGGCGCCGATGTTGACCTGAAGGACCTCTTCAAGGGCATCTCCCTTCCCGCCTGTGAAATCAACATCATGTGCTGCCCCAAGTGCGCCCTCAAGTATGCCAAGGAGCTCGTTGAACTCTGCAAGGAGAACGGCTGCGAGGACACCTTCGTGGGTTCGATCACCTTCAACCCGTTCAAGCGCACCTTCAAGCACGGTGAGCCCTTCCCTGGCGACATCGTTGCCATGGCTACCGAGATGATGAATGTCGTGAAGCCCGTCGCTCACCTGCGCGTGCTCAGCGTTGACTCGCTGGCACTGAACAACGCCGGTGCCTACATCTACCAGGAGCTGGGTTATGCCCTGGCCTGGGGTGCCGAGTGGATGGCCATGCTGACCGAGGCCGGTTTCACCGCCGATGAGGTGGCCAACCGCATCAAGTTCAACATGGGCGTTTCGACCGTTTACTTCATGGAGATTGCCAAGTTCCGCGCCGCACGCGAGCTGTGGGCCCTCATCGTGAAGCAGTTCAATCCCGCCAACGACTACTCGTGCATGATGAACGTCAATGCCGAGACCAGCCGTTACAACCAGACGATCTATGACAGCTACGTGAATCTGCTGCGCAGCCAGACCGAGGCCATGAGCGCCGCCCTGGCATGTGTGGATTCGATCGTTGTCACCCCGTTTGACGCTCCCTACAAGGAGAGCGACGACTTCAGCGAGCGCATCGCCCGCAACCAGCAGATCCTGCTCAAGGAAGAGAGCCACCTCGATAAGGTCGTTGACCCCGCCGGCGGTTCCTACTATGTGGAGATGCTGACCAAGAACCTCGCCGAGCAGGGCTGGAAGCTCTTCCTCGACGTGGAGGACAAGGGCGGCTTCAAGGCTGCTCTCGAGAGCGGCGACATCATCAACGCCGTCAACGCTACCGCCAAGGAACGCTTTGACAAGGTGGCTAAGCGCCGCGAGCAGCTGCTGGGTACCAACCAGTTCCCCAACTTCACCGAGAAGGCTGCCGACAAGGCTGACGCCTGCAAGGAGTGCAACTGCCACTGCAGCTGCAACCACGAGGAGACTGAGGGTGCCGTAACGCTCAACACCAAGCGCCTGGCAACGCAGTTCGAGGAGGTTCGCCTCGCTACCGAGCACGCTGCCCACACACCCAAGGTGTTCATGCTCACCATCGGCAACCTGGCCATGCGCCTTGCCCGTGCCCAGTTCAGCGACAACTTCTTTGCTTGCGCTGGCTATGAGCTGATCGACAACAATGGTTTCAAGACCGTCAAGGAGGGTATCGATGCCGCTATGGAGAAGAAGGCCGACGTTGTTGTGCTCTGCTCCAGTGACGACGAGTATGCCGCTCTGATTCCCGAGGCAGTCAAGGAACTCGACGGCCGTGCCGAGCTCGTGCTCGCAGGTCCCGAGACCGACGAATTCAAGGCTATGGGTATCACCAACTTCATCAATGTACGCACCAACGTGCTTGCTACGTTAAAAGCCCTCAACGCTAAACTTTTAAAATGACGAGACGACTATGAGACCGAATTTTAAGAATATAGATATTGCCAATGATGCTTTTAATGTAAAGCACAATCCCCTTCCCAAGGGCGAGGTGTGGAAGAATGCCGAGCTGATCGACATTAAGCCCATTTACACGCATGAGGACATCGAGGGTCTGGAGCACCTGGAGTTTGTTGCAGGTATTCCTCCCTTCCTGGGTGGCCCCTATTCGCTGATGTACCCGTTCCGTCCGTGGACCGTCCGTCAGTACGCTGGTTTCTCGACCGCTGCCGAGTCCAACGCTTTCTATCGTCGCAACCTGGCTTCTGGCCAGAAGGGTCTGTCCGTAGCATTTGACCTTCCCACCCACCGTGGTTACAACGCCGACAACCAGCGCGTGGTCGGTGACGTCGGCAAGGCAGGTGTGTCCATCTGCTCGGTAGAGGACATGAAGGTGCTGTTTGACGGTATCCCCTTGAACAAGATGTCAGTGTCCATGACCATGAACGGTGCCGTGCTGCCCATTATGGCGTTCTACATCGTGTCAGGTCTGGAGCAGGGTGCCAAGCTCGAGGAGATGGCAGGTACCATCCAGAACGATATCTTGAAGGAGTTCATGGTGCGCAACACCTACATCTATCCTCCCAAGTTCTCGATGCAGATCATCGCCAGCATTTTTGAGTACACCTCTAAGTATATGCCCAAGTTCAACTCGATCTCCATTTCGGGTTACCACATGCAGGAAGCCGGCGCTACCGCCGACATCGAGCTGGCTTACACGCTGGCCGACGGTATGGACTACATCCGCACTGGTGTGAACGCCGGTCTGTCGGTTGACGCTTTCGCTCCCCGTCTGTCGTTCTTCTGGGGTATCTCGATGAACTTCTTCACCGAGATCGCCAAGATGCGCGCAGGTCGTCTGTTGTGGGCCAAGATCGTGAAGAGCTTCGGCGCCGAGAATCCCAAGTCGATGTCGCTGCGTACCCACAGCCAGACCTCTGGCTGGTCGCTGACCGCCCAGGATCCCTTCAACAACGTGGGCCGCACCTGTATCGAGGCTATGGCTGCCGCACAGGGTCACACCCAGTCGCTGCACACCAACGCCCTCGACGAGGCTATCGCACTGCCCACCGACTTCTCGGCTCGTATCGCCCGTAACACCCAGATCTACATCCAGCAGGAGACCTACATTACCAAGGTTATCGATCCTTGGGCAGGTTCCTACTATGTAGAGGCGCTGACCAACGAACTGGTGCAGAAGGCATGGGCTCACATCGAGGAGATCGAGAAGCTCGGCGGTATGGCCAAGGCTATCGAGACCGGCGTGCCCAAGATGCGTATCGAGGAGGCTGCTGCCCGCACTCAGGCCCGCATCGACAGCGGTCGCCAGACCATCGTCGGCATCAACAAGTATGCCCTCGAGAAGGAGGCTCCCATCGACATCCTGGAGATCGACAACACTGAGGTTCGCAAGGAACAGGTTGAAGGTCTCGAGAAGCTGCGCGCCAACCGTGACGAGGCTAAGGTCAAGGCCGACCTCGCCGCCATCACCGAGTGTGTCAAGACCGGCAAGGGCAACCTGCTCGAGCTGGCTGTCGAGGCCGCTAAGGACCGCGCTTCGCTGGGTGAGATTTCGGATGCTTGCGAGGAAGTCGTTGGACGTTACAAAGCAATCGTTAAAACCATTTCAGGCGTGTATTCATCAGAAACCAAAAACGATCCCGACCTGGAGGAGGCTCGTCGCTTGACCGCCCTCTTTGCCAAGAAGGAAGGCCGTCAGCCCCGTATCATGATTGCCAAGATGGGTCAGGATGGTCACGACCGTGGCGCCAAGGTCGTTGCCACCGGCTATGCCGACTGTGGCTTTGACGTGGACATGGGTCCCTTGTTCCAGACTCCCGAGGAGAGCGCCCGCGAGGCCGTCGAGAACGACGTGAACGTGCTCGGCGTATCTTCGCTCGCCGCTGGTCACAAGACCCTCGTTCCCGCCGTGATCGAGGAGCTCAAGAAGCTCGGCCGTGAGGACATCATCGTCACCGCTGGCGGTGTGATCCCCATGCAGGACTATGACTACTTGTACAAGGCAGGTGTAGCTGCTATCTTCGGCCCCGGCACCAACGTCATGAAGAGTGCCATCGAGGTGATGCACATCCTGCTCGACGACGGTGAGTAATCTCCTGCTTCTCGACAAGTATCACATTATATAATAGTTAATCTAGGAGCGCTGGGACAATGGGTCCCGGCGCTCTTGATATATATAGGTGCGAGAGGGGGAGAAATTCAATGTCTGCCATCGCTGTCAGTCGTGTGTGACAAATTGTCGGTCCAGTGGCGGCTGAATCCTGATTGGCACACTCGTTGCAGTCTAGCATCATGTGAAATATGATCAACAACAATAATAACTCTAAAAATTACATTAAAGAATCATGACTATTAAACCACTTAACGACCGCGTTCTCATCGAACCGGCAAAGGCAGAAGAGGTTGTCGGCG
Source organism: uncultured Bacteroidales bacterium (assembly GCA_902760865.1). Lineage (GTDB taxonomy): Bacteria > Bacteroidota > Bacteroidia > Bacteroidales > Muribaculaceae > Sodaliphilus. The sequence goes on from CACWID010000040.1 coordinate 5,756, forward strand.
GCATCATCATCCCCGACAGTGCAAAGGAAAAACCGCTCAAGGGCAAGGTGCGTGCAGCAGGCAACGGCACTAAGGACGAAGAAATGATCGTCAAGCCCGGTGATACCGTCCTCTACGGCAAATATGCAGGGAACGAAATCGAGATCGACGGCGAGAAGTTGCTCATGATGCGCCAGAACGACATCCTGGCCATTGTCATTGAATAGGCTTTAGGTATTAGGCTTTAGGAAAAAACTGACAATTTAAAACAGAAAAACAGAATATGGCAAAGTTAATCAAATTCGATATCAAGGCTCGCGAAGAGCTGAAGAAGGGCGTTGACCAGTTGAGTGACGCCGTGAAAGTTACCCTCGGTCCCAAAGGCCGCAACGTGATTCTCGACAAGAAATATGGTGCTCCCCACATCACCAAGGACGGTGTGACCGTAGCCCGCGAGGTGGAACTGGAGGACGAATTCCAGAACATCGGCGCACAGCTCGTCAAGGAGGTCGCCAGCAAGACCAACGACGATGCCGGTGACGGTACCACTACTGCTACTGTTCTGGCCCAGGCCATCATCACCGAAGGCCTCAAGAACGTGGCTGCCGGTGCCAACCCCATGGACGTGAAGCGCGGTATCGACAAGGCTGTCAAGGTCGTTGTCGAGGGTATCAAGAAGCAGGCCCAGGAGGTAGGTGACGACTTCGGTAAGATTGAGAACGTGGCCCGCATCAGCGCCAACAACGACGATGCCATCGGCCAGCTCATCGCCGAGGCCATGAAGAAGGTAAAACAGGACGGTGTCATCACCGTCGAGGAGGCCAAGGGCACCGAGACCCGCGTTGACGTGGTCGAGGGTATGCAGTTTGACCGCGGTTACATCTCGCCCTACTTTGTCACCAATGCCGACAAAATGGCATGCGAGATGGAGCGCCCCTACATCCTGATTTTTGACAAGAAGATTTCTGGCCTGAAGGACATCCTGCCCTTGCTGCAGGGCGCCGTACAGGCTCATCGTCCCATGCTCATCATCGCCGAGGACGTTGACGGCGAGGCTCTGGCATCGCTGGTAGTGAACCGCCTGCGTGGTTCGCTCGAGGTATGCGCCGTGAAGGCTCCCGGCTTCGGCGACCGCCGCAAGGAGATGCTGCAGGACATCGCTATCCTCACCGGTGGCACCGTCATCAGCGAGGAGACCGGCCTGACCCTTGAGAAGGCAACCCTCGAGATGCTCGGTACCGCCGAGAAGGTCACCGTCGACAAGGAGAACACCACCATCGTCAACGGCGCTGGCAACAAGGACATGATTGCCGACCGCATCGCTCAGATCCGCGTGCAGATCGAGAACACCAAGTCCACCTACGACAAGGAGAAACTCCAGGAGCGTCTGGCCAAGCTGTCGGGTGGTGTAGCAGTGCTCTACATCGGTGCTCCCAGCGAGGTCGAGATGAAGGAGAAGAAGGACCGCGTGGACGACGCCCTGAGCGCTACCCGCGCCGCCGTTGCCGAGGGTATCGTACCCGGTGGCGGTACCGCCTACATCCGCTGCCTCAAGGCCCTCGAGGGCTTGAAGGGTGACAACGATGACGAGACCACGGGTATCCACATCATCCAGCGCGCCATCGAGGAGCCGCTGCGCCAGATCGTTGCCAATGCAGGTCTGGAAGGCGCTGTGGTTGTCAACCGCGTCAAGGAAGGCAAGGATGACTTCGGTTACAATGCCCGCACCGAGAAGTTCGAGCAGTTGTTCGAGACGGGTGTCATCGATCCTGCCAAGGTGGCTCGCATCGCTCTGGAGAACGCTGCCAGCATCGCCGGCATGTTCCTTACCACCGAGTGCGTCATCGCCGAGAAGAAAGAACCCGAGCCCGCTATGCCCGCCGGTGGTCCCGGCATGGGTGGCGGCATGGGCGGCATGATGTAATCCCAGTTATGGCTATTTTTCATAGTAATTAAAAGTTAATATTTGTCCCCTGTCGGCGTCTTCGTCGGCAGGGGATTTCGTTATTAGATGGTCAATGATCTAGACTTTCTAGATTTTCTAGACTATCTAGATTTTCTAGAGAATCTAGGAACTAGCAACTCCTAACTCCTAACTCCTAACTCCTAACTCCTAACTTCTAACTCCTAACTCTCCTCCCAATCCTTAAAGGTGGAGCAGACCTCCAGAATATGATCTTTGTTGCGTGTGATGCGCTCGTCAAACGCCTCTTGGCATTCGCGGATTACCGCCTCGGGGAACGAATCTGAGAGCGACAGCCAGCTGAAATTGCGCGCGAGTCCGACCACGTGTATCTGTTCGATGCGGTGTTCCAGTTCCTGTTGTGAGGCTCCGTTGAAGTAATACCCGATCATGCGATGCCATAATTCAGAACTCAGGTCACCAGGCAATCCGATGATTTCTTCATAGGAGCCCAGCAGATTGGCCATTGATGCGTAGGAATGCCCTAAGTCCAGCAACGGGTGACCATATCCCACCTCGCCCATATCTATCAGCATGATTTCTTCGCCCTGCATCATGGCATTCTTGCTCTGCAAGTCGCAGTGCAGAAGGCGGTCGCCCTGGGGAATGCTTTCTACGATACGTAACAGCAGATCAATCTTTGCTGAGTCAAAGTAGCGCCCGATGTGTTTAACTGCCTTTACCTCGTTGTCCATGGCGCTCGGGATGAGGCTGCCAAGTGGAACATGAATTTCATGGAGCTGGCGAAACAAACTGGCATACAATCGGGCATAATGATCTATCTTCTCGGGGGAGCGCTTGACAAGGTAACTCAAGGTATCTGCCTTCAGCAATTCATACACTAAACCGAACTGCTGGTCCACGCGAACTATGTCAAATGAGATGGCAGTGGGCATGCCCAGGACAAAGGCCTCCTTGGCCATAGTGATTTCGGTCTGTACTTCTTCAAGGGTGGTCCCCTCACGGAACACCTTGATGATCGTGTCATCATCAATGCGATAGACCGTACCGACACCACCGGCTCCAATGACTTGGCAACCCTTCACACTGAGGCGTCGAAGCGCCTTCTTGACAGACATGATTTTAGTAAACCCGGTCATATCAAAGACCTGGTAGACGGCCGGCGTGCACTCGACGATGCTGAAGTCGTTATATCGCTTGGCAAGGCCCATGAGAATGCGCAGTCCCGAACTGGAAATGTATACCAGTCTTGAAGCGTCACAGGTAAGGCTGATGATTCTGTCGCACTGGGCCAGTTGCTGATCAATGTCGGCGACGACCTGGGAGGTTACCGCAGTGTCGAGTCGGCCATTCAATTCCAGCACGACATGTCCGTTATCGTTTTTTACTGATATGTTCATACTCTTGAGAAGTTAGGGATTGGTCAAATTCTTGGTGAGCACCAGGACATTAAGATTTCCATGGCGCTCATATTCTACAGTGTCCATCAACTTGCGGACCAGATGAATGCCCAGACCGCCGATACCGCGTTCGTTTGTGCCGAGCGATGTGTCAACCGCACCCTTGGCAGTGGGATCAAATGCCACACCGCTGTCGCTGATGGTGAAACGCAGTGTGTCACTGAACAGCTGGGCCTCAATGCGGATTTCCCCTTTTGTACCCGAGGGGTAGGCATAGTTCATGATGTTGACTACAGCCTCCTCGATGGCAAGATTGAGCTGCATCGTCAACGTGTCATAAAGTCCCGCCTTGAGGCAGACGGCATTGATGAACGATTCGAGCTGAGTTACCTGCTGCACATCGTTGGCAAGTGTAATTGCCAGTTGGTATCGCAGGTCAGGCTTCCGGGTATATTGGACAGCAAGCATCGTCATGTCATCATACTGTTCCACATCACCGACAAAAGTGCTGACAGCATCTGTCATTTCCTGGATAAGCGTTTGAGGCTGATGGCGTTTTTGCTCAAGCAGGCGGCTGAGGACTTTCCTGATACGAGGTGTATCAAACTGTCGATGATTCATGTCCTCGGCTTCGGAAAGGCCGTCGGTATATAGGAAGATTGTCGTCTGCTTTAGGATAGATACCTCTTGTAACGTGAATTTCCAACCCGATTGCAAGCCGACGGGTATGTTGGTGTCACACACTAGGAATCCGATTCCTTTACCGATGAGCATCGGTGCTGAATGGCCGGCGTTGCAGTAGAGCAGGCTGCCTGTCGTCAGGTCGAGAACACCGACAAACAAGGTGACAAACATATTGGAGTCATTGCCATCGACCAGCGCCTCGTTGATGGCCGTGACAATACCGTCCGGGGAATCCAGCGCCGAGGAAATGTTGCGGAACAGGAAACGGGTTACCGCCATCACCAGGGCAGACGGGACCCCCTTGCCGCTCACGTCACCGATGCAGAAGAACAGTTTCTCGTCACGCATGTAGAAATCATACAGGTCTCCGCCGACGGTTTTGGCTGGTGTCAGTTGCCCGTAGATGTCAATATCGGTACGGTCAGGATAGGGCGGGTACTCTTTGGGTAACATTGCCCGCTGGATTTCACTGGCAATCTTCAGCTCACTTTCCATCGAGGCCTGGGCTGCCGTCGTGCGTTTCAGGTCCTCGACATAGCGCGCCAGCGACTGCTGCATTCCCTCAAAAGAATCCCGCAGCACGCCGATTTCGTCATGCGTGGTGATGACTGGCAATGGTGTGTCAAAGCGCCCCTGGGCAATTTCGCCTGCCGAGTCGGCAAAGCGCCTTAGCGGCTCGGTGGCGTGCCGGATGAGGATGCGGCAAACCAGGAACCCTACCAGCAGGCCCAGCGCCATCAAAGCGAGAATCACTCCACCGACAATATCGGCACGGTGATAGAACGTGTGGTGGGGCACTACGATAGCCATTGACCAGCCTGCTCGTTCCAGCGGCGCATAGAACAAAAATGACGGCGTCTTGTTGATATTGAGTTCGACATGCCCTTCATCGCCCTCAAGCATCGATTGTATCAGTTGGGCATCCAGCATGTCGTGGACTGCCATGCTCCTGCCGGAAAGCGTATCATGTTGCCAGTAGGGCCGGACAATATAGGAACCGCCCTGGCCGATGATGAAACTGTAGCACAGGTTGTTGTTGGCACTACCCATCTGGGACGGCGAAGCCAGGTTGTTGTTCTTCATGTCAATCTCCATGAGCTGGCTATTGAGCCAGTCCAGTGAAATATCGGCACCTAGCACACCCACCACGCGCCCGCCCGCGTCATGGATAGGCAGGGAGTAGGTGAACAGCATCGTCTTGCCGCCGGCATTGTCAAGATAGGGATCGGTCCAATAGCCTTCCTCGTGCTGCTTGCCCTGCATGTACCACTCGGCTGGCAGATAATCATGGTCGGGACCGCCGATCTGTGACGTTCTGATTTCGCCGTTGGAGTGTCTTAAAGCATAGAGCTCGAACCACTTGCCACGATGAGGGTAGTAATTGGGCTCGAACGCCAATCCGCAGCCCACGATGTAGGGGTTCTTCTGCACCATGTCACTCAAGATGGCAGTCATCCTGTCGGGCCTGTCGAGGTCGTCCTCGACCTCTACCAATTTGCTGGACGCTGCCATCTCGACAACCGACAACACGTTGTCCATGGTCTTGTTGGTCAATGCCATGAAGCCGTGGTACCGGTTCTCAGCTTCGGTGATCATCGCATTCTTGGAGAAGATGTAGATGATTCCGGCGATGGCGGCCATGGTAACGAGCAGTGTCAACATGATCCACCGCGTCAGCCGACTCGCAAACGAGTGCCAACGGGGAATCAGGCGATGGAGTTTAGCCGGTCGTTTCATTTCATGTCAATTCAGTTGCTGGGGTTGTCCCGACGGTCTGCCACCTGTACTGATGCGGTCTGTTGCAGGGGCAGGGGGCATACCTCTCTCTCTTTCGTGCCGCTAAGTTACTCATTTTTTTATATTTTATAGCGTGATGACCGACATTAATGGGTTTTTGCTGGTCAATTTTCTCCAGTCGGCGTTTTCGCGGGAGGGGTTTTCTTGATTGATAACCATTGGTGTCCGGGGAAAGTTTAGCAGGCTGAAGGCCTGCACAAGGCCAGCGGCCTTGACGATCCTTAACCCCAGGGCGCACAGGTCGAAAGACCTGGTGTGGCCTGGGGATTGCGAGTAAGAAATGGATCGGGCCTCGAAGGGGGCCAATAGCGTCAGAATTAAGTGATTTGACTGGGTTGCGCCTGTTGCTGTGAGTGGCCCCTTTCAGGGCCCATATCGATATGGTTGCCTGTCCCCAGGCCTCACTGACCTTCGGCCAGTGCGCCCTGGGGTTGGTGTTATTCAAGGCCGTCGGCCTTGTGCAGGTCATTCGACCTGCCCGCCTGACATAGCAAGTCTCTTCACGCGAAACCAGTATAACAGCATTGATATCGAAGTGTTTATGCAACATTGGTGATTCTTTCATGGACACCAATGATTGATAGCAAATCAGGTCAATTCCCGGATAAGGGTTGGCGTTTCAGACCTTCCTGTCAAGCAGCCAGTAGGCATTCTCCAGGAGTTTGTTCATCAATGCCGTTGGCAGCATCGAGTGTGCTTCGATCCAGTCGATTACCGTTTGCCTAGCCTCTTCACTGCTGTGACCTTCCAGCAGACTTGACAACCAGTAACCGGGGAAGAAGATGTCACCAGTCCGCTGGATTTCTTCAAGAACGTCTAGCCCGGGCACCAGGTAGCGGTTGCTCAATGGCTCGCGCGTGGGGTCGTTGAGCAATGCCAGCATCGTGCGTGCCCAGGGCTCGACCCGTCGGTTCTCGACCTTGAGCAGGTCGTTGAACAGTTGCTGCTGTACCATCTCATCGGGGTTGCAGGCGCGGGAGATGAACTCAAACTCCTTGCGCTCGTCGTCGGTCTTGAGGAGGGTCCGTTCTGTGCCGAGAATCTCTTGCCAGCGCCCGGGTAGCATGATGGCGAGATGATAGGCCATGCGCATGTAGTCACGGTTGTTGAGGAGCGTCGAGCGATGGTCTTGCCAGATGCCATAGAGGCTGTCAACGACATCGGGTGTAGTGGCCCTCAACGACAGTTGCCGCAGTAATGTCTGGCGAACTGATTGCAGGCTGTGGCTCTGCATCATATCGAACATGCGGCGCTCGGCTGTGGCACGTTTCAATGTCTCAAGTCGAGGAGTGAGGTTGCCCAGACAACTCGCAATGGTGGAGGCGACCAGTTCGTTTTTCTCATGAGAGAGATAATCGAGCAAGATGTCCACCAGTGTATTGGCGGTGATCGTACTCAGATGGTAATTCTCGTATAGATTGAGTACAGCGGCATAACGGGTCATGTCATCCGGCATGGTACGCCAACCATCAGCGAGAAGGGGGCGGGTTTTAGGGTCAATGACAAAGCGTCCATAACCTTCGCCGTTGCTGTTGAGAATCGGTGTCATGCCGTCAATTCCTTCAACATAGGCCTGCGGCTTTTCCATATAGACGGCAGTGCTTTTTGAAATGCCATTCTCATCAGCAAACGACACGTCAAAGCCCTGCTTCCAGAACAAGCCACGACCATAAGAATCATGTTGCCTGATCTCAAGGCTGCCGTCTTGTGCGTCCGTGCCGTCGATAGTGATGGTGGGAAGTCCTTTCTGCTTGACCCACACGTCGCTGAAGGACTGGGCGCTGTGTTCGGGGGCAAACTTGTCGAGTTCGGCAATCAGGTCATCCCAGGTGGCGTTGCCGTAGGCATACCTCGTGAGATAACTTCTCAGGCCCTGCTTCAGTGCCTCGGCGCCCTTTTCCTGCTCCAGCTTGCGCATCATGATGGGCGCCTTGTGATAGATGATGTTGCCATAGAGCAGCCCAGCCTTGTTCAGGTTGTCCAGTGGTTGCTGGATAGGGTGCGTTCCGCGTGTCCTGTCGGTATTCATGGCCAGCGGATAATGAGCCTTGATGAAAGCCAGGTCGTGGTTGACGTCGGGGAACTGTTCTCGCGAAATCTTGTCTGCCATAAAGTTGGCGAACACTTCCTTGGTCCACACATCGTCGAACCAGCGCATGGTCACCAGGTCGCCAAACCACATGTGGGATGTCTCGTGGGCAATGAGATTGAGACGTGTCATCTCTTCGTCGGGCGTGGGCTGGGGGCCGAGGAAGATTTCCCAGTCAGTGAACTGGATGCAGCCGGGATGCTCCATGCCACCGAACTGATAACCAGGCAAGACCACGAAACCGTATTTTTCAAACGGGTAGGGGATGCCTGTGTACTCCTCCATCCACCGCAATGAGAGCGCCACCTGGTCAAAGACGATAGGCAGCTGGGCCACCTTGAGGGAATCGGTCTCCCTGTAGAGGGCAGTGATGTTGCGCCCGTCGCGCAGGGCTGTCTGCCTCTGGAATCTGCCCGCTGTGAATGAGAACAGATAGGTGGGAATGGGCTTCTGTGTATCGTTGCTGATGCTTGTCCATCCGTCGGGGAGCACTAGCGACAGCGAGAAACGGGCCTTCAGGTCTGGCTGGTCAAAGCAGGGGAATGCACTGCGCGCATGGTCGGGGACGAAGAGCGTGTACAAGTAATCCTCATGACGATTGAGCGCCTTGTCACCACAACGGCCCGAAATGATGACCTGATTCTTGCCGGGGAAGAGGCTGGCCTGTGGAATGATGATATGTTCGTGACGCAGGTCAGTAGCCAGTTCGGTGCCATTGACGGTGATGACATTATCCAGTTGGTCAGACCGGCCTTGGAAATCGATCTGCAGGTCCTCATGGCCTGTCCAGACAAAGGTCAGGGTCTCACGGAACGACACCGGCTGGGTCACATGGTCTGGCACCGCAAACGAGAGCGAGTAGCTCACGTCCTTGATGTTGGCACTGCGGTAGGTGGCCAATTCCCATGACACGCCGTCCTGGATGGTCACGGCATTCAAGTTCAGGCTGCTGATGGCGCATAAGCCCGCAAGCAGCGCAATAATCAACTGATTTTTCATGCCGCTAAGTTACTCAAATTTTCATATTTTATGTAGAAACGGCGGCTATTAATGGTTTTTTATATAATTTTGTTTGCTGATTAGAGTCGGCTCATGTCAGCCGTAATCCGTCGTAACATCACTGATAAACTTAAAACATGATATGTCTGACCGCAAATTGCCTCATCCACTGGTATCTCTCATTCCCGTCGTTGTGCTGATCGGGTTGCTGGTGATGGTCATCACCCTGTTCGGCAGCGACTCGCTGTCGGGAGGCAGTCAGATTGCCTTGCTGATAGGCGCTGCCGTGTGCATTTTCATCTCTACAACCTTCTACCATAAACCATGGCGGACGTTTGAGGATCAGATGACAAGGACCATCGGTGACGTGTCGGTCACGCTGCTCATCCTGCTGGCGGTGGGCATGCTTGCCGGCTCGTGGATGATCAGCGGAGTGGTGCCTACGCTCATCTATTATGGCGTGCAGATCTTGTCGCCCCGGTTCTTTCTGGTGAGTGCCTGCGTCATTTGTTCGTTGGTGTCGCTGCTCTCGGGCAGCTCGTGGACGACGATAGCCACCATCGGAGTGGCGCTCCTGGGCATCGGCGATGCCCTGGGCGTGAGCGAGGCCTGGACGGCGGGAGCCATCATCTCGGGCGCCTATTTCGGTGACAAGATGTCACCCCTGAGCGACACGACCATCCTGGCATCCTCGTCGGTGAGGGTTGATATCTTTGAACACATCCGCTACATGGTGCTGACCACGACGCCGTCGATACTCATCACGCTGGTGATCTTCCTTATTGCCGGGCTGGGCGGCAGCAGCGGCGGTGCCCTGCACATCGAGCAGTACACCGAGGGCCTGGCCGGTACCTTCAATATCTCGTTATGGACCCTGCTCGTGCCGGTGGTGACCGGCATACTCATCGCCCGTAAGGTGCCCTCGCTGGTGGTGCTGTTTGTCTCGTCGATGATGGCAGGTGTTGTGGCCATCATCCTGCAGCCCGCCATCCTGTGCCAGATTGCCGGTGATGCTTCTCTGAGCACCCCAGCCGCCATCTTCAAGGGGCTGGCTATCACCTATTACGGCTCAACGGCGGTACAGACGGGCTATGACGCCCTCAACGAACTCGTCTCTACCGGCGGCATGGCCGGCATGCTGAATACCATCTGGCTGATCATCTGTGCCATGTGCTTTGGCTCTGCTATGGTGGCGAGCGGCATGATCAGCAGCATCACGGGCGTCATCCTCAGGTGGGTGCGCACCCGCCTGAGCCTGGTGTCCTCGACGGTCGGGACGGGCTTGTTCCTCAACCTGACCACCGGCGACCAGTTTATCAGCATTGTGCTGACGGCCGACATGTTCCGCGAGGTCTATGACAAGGAGGGGTATGAGCCGCGGCTGCTGAGCCGAACCACCGAGGACGCGGTGACGGTGACATCGGTGCTCGTGCCGTGGAATACTTGCGGCATGACCCAGGCCACCGTGCTCGGTGTTCCCACGTTGACATATCTGCCTTACTGTTTCTTCAACATCATCAGCCCCCTGATGACAATTCTTGTCGCTGCCCTGGGCTGGAAGATCAAGAAGCGGGACGATGGCCCACAAGAAACGCTTTTACAGCAAGCAAACGATTGCGCTGGCGACAACTCACTGTAAATCAGCAGAAAACACTGAAATATCGGTTGCTTATTGCTGTTAGGTTATGTGTCTAATAGTGAGCATGTTATTGACCAAATAATGATTGTTTGGCGGTTTGTTGCCTCAATTTGAATGAAAATTGAGGTTTTTTTTGTACCTTTGCGCCCATCTTTACGAAGTAAAACTAAAAGTAAATGTTGGACTTACTGTTTGAAACTAGTTGGGAAGTGTGCAATAAGGTAGGAGGCATCTATGCCGTCCTGTCGACCAAAGCCAAGACTCTCCATCAACGATATAAAGACAACCTGATTTTCATCGGTCCCGATGTGTGGAGCGAAGACAAGCCTTCGCCCACGTTCATTGAGGGACGCACTCCGCTTGCTGCATGGCAGCGGCAGGCCGAGTTGCCCGAGGGCATGCGCGTGAGGGTAGGACGCTGGGATGTTCCCGGCAAGCCAGTTGCCGTGCTGGTGACTTTCGACACCCTGTATCGCTACCGTGACGCCCTGTACTCCGACATGTGGCGACGCTATCGCGTTGACTCGCTGCATGCCTATGGCGACTATGACGAATCCTGTATGTTCGCCTATGCCTCAGCCCTCGTCATCGAGAGCATCGTCAAGTGGAAAGCCAATCCCGCCCTGCGGGTAGTTGCCCACTTCGACGAGTGGACGACAGGCATGGGACTGCTGCATGTCAAGGCCCATCTGCCCCAGGTAGCCACCGTGTTCACGACCCATGCAACGAGCATTGGCCGCAGCATTTGTGGTAACGGCAAGCCGCTCTATGACTATATGCCGGGCTATAACGGCGACCAGATGGCCAGAGAACTCAACATGCAGTCCAAGCACTCGCTCGAGAAGGCAGCGGCCCATGCCGCCGACGTGTTCACCACCGTGAGCGACGTCACTGCACGCGAGTGCCACCAACTGCTGGAAAGGCGGCCGATGGTGACCCCCAATGCCTTCGAGCAGCACTTCGTGCCCAAGGGCGCGAAGTTCACCCGTCAGCGTGCCGCTGCCCGTCAGCGCATGCTGCAGGTTGCCAGTGCCCTGACGGGTCAGCACTTTGAGGACGACACCTTGATTGTTGCCACGTCGGGTCGCTTGGAGATGCGCAGCAAGGGCATCGACGTTTACCTCGACGCAGTGGCAACCCTGCGTAATAATCTGGAGAACATGACGAGCCTCAAGCGCCGCGTTATCGCACTGGTGCTGGTGCCCGCCTGGATGAAGTGTCCGCGAACCGACCTCGTCGATGCTTTGGCGTCAGAGGACGGCGCGGGACATCACCTCTTTGACCCGGTCATCACCCACCATCTGTATAATCCCGACAGCGACCCGGTCTATTGTCGCATCAACGAACTGGGCTTCCATAACACAGCCAACGACAAGGTGACTGTCATCGATGTGCCCAGCTACCTGAATGGCGATGACGGCATCTTCAACATGACCTATTACGACCTGCTGGCCGGTCTCGACGGCGCGGTGTTCCCGTCCTATTATGAGCCCTGGGGTTACACGCCCCTGGAGAGCTCGGCCTTCGGTGTGCCGACCATCACGACCGACCTGGCCGGCTTCGGACAGTGGGTACTCGACACCTTCGGCGACGACTCCGACGTGGTAGGTGTCAAGGTGGTTCATCGCAGTGACAGCAACTACGACGAGACCGTGCAGACCATCGCCATGAGCCTGATGAATCTGTATGTGATGGGCGACAAGCTCATGCAGCAGGTTCGCAGGGGCGTGCGCACCACAAGCCAGGCTGCCTCATGGGAAAACTTCATCAAGTACTATGATGAGGCCTATGCCCGTGCCCTCGAGCATGCAGCCCAGCGCAAACATTAAAATAAAGCATACAACAACAATCACAATACATAGAATCAATTATGAAAATTCAATTCAGCAACAGTAACGAGCCCCAGTGGAGGGATATTACTGTAAAGTCCGAACTTCCGGGCAAACTCAACAAACTTAACGAATTGTCCCGCAACCTGTGGTGGGCTTGGAACAGCGAGGGCAAGACCCTGTTTCACGACCTCGATCGTGATATCTGGCGTGCCAACAGCGAGAACCCCGTGAAGCTGCTCCAGCTTCTCAGTAACGAGAAGATTGAAGCCATCCAGGCTGACGCAGCCATGATGGCTCGCATCGACAGCACCTACAAGGTATATCAGGAATATATGAAGAAACCGTTGCGCAAGGACCTGCCCTCGGTGGCCTACTTCTGCATGGAGTATGGTCTGTGCAACGCCCTGAAGATTTACTCGGGCGGTCTGGGCATCCTGGCCGGCGACTACGTCAAGGAAGCCAGTGACCGTTGTGTGAACATGACTGCCGTGGGATTCCTTTATCGCTATGGCTACTTCACCCAGACGCTGTCGATGGACGGCCAGCAGGTCGCCAACTATGAGGCACAGAACTTCCACAACCTGCCTATTGAGCCGGTACTCGACAAGAATGGCCGTCAGCTGGTTCATGAGGTGCCTTATCCCGGACGCACCATCTATGTCAACGTGTGGAAGGCCAACGTGGGCCGTGTCACGCTCTACCTGCTGGACACCGACCTGGAACTCAACAGCGAGTATGACCGCGAGATTACCCATAAGCTCTACGGTGGCGATTGGGAGAACCGTATCAAGCAGGAGTACCTGCTGGGCATCGGCGGCGTGCTGCTGCTCAAGCGACTGGGCATCAAGGCCGACATTTATCACTGCAATGAGGGTCACGCCGCATTGCTCAACCTGCAACGTCTGGTGGACTATGTGCAGGAAGAGGGACTGGGCTTCAACGAGGCTCTCGAGGTCGTGCGCGCCACTTCGCTCTATACCGTCCACACGCCGGTTCCTGCCGGTCACGACTACTTTGACGAGGAACTCTTCGGCAAGTACATGGGTGGATACGCCGAACGCCTGGGCATCAGCTGGCAAGATCTCATGGACATGGGCCGCGTCAAGGGTGCCGAGGACCAGCGTTTCTGCATGAGTACCTTCGCCCTGAACACCACCCAGGAGAGCAACGGCGTGAGCTGGCTCCACGGCGAGGTGTCCAAGAAGATGTTTGCCGACATCTGGAAGGGCTACGCTCCCGAAGAGTCGCATGTCGGCTATGTCACCAACGGCGTACACATGCCCACCTGGGCCGCCAGCGAGTGGAAGGCATTCTACAAGCAGGTCCTCGGTGACAGCTTCATGGATCATCAGGAGCTGGAGTCCACCTGGGCACCGCTCATGGCTGTTCCCGACGAGGAAATCTGGAAGATGCGCATGACGCTTAAGCAGAAGTTCATTCGTTTTGTCAAGCGCGACTTCCGTGACAACTGGCTCAAGAACCAGGGTGATCCCACACGCATCACCAGCATTGTCGAGAAGATCAACCCCGATGCACTGCTCATCGGCTTTGCCCGCCGCTTTGCCACCTACAAGCGTGCGCACCTCATCTTTAACGACCTGGAGCGCCTGAGCAAGATCGTCAACAACGAGAAGTTCCCCGTCCAGTTCATCTTCGCCGGTAAGGCTCATCCTGCCGACGGTGCAGGCCAGGGCCTGATCAAGCGCATCATCGAGATCAGCAAGATGCCCGAGTTCCTGGGCAAGATCATCTTCCTCGAGAACTACGACATGACGCTCTCCAAGCGCCTCATCACCGGTGTCGATGTATGGCTGAACACGCCCACACGTCCCCTTGAGGCTTCGGGTACATCGGGTGAGAAGGCCGAGATGAACGGTCTGCTCAACTTCTCGGTGCTCGACGGCTGGTGGTATGAGGGCTATCGCGAGGGTGCCGGCTGGGCATTGACCAGCAAGCGCACTTATACCGAGCAGGCTCAGCAGGACAAGCTCGACTCGGCTACCATCTACGCCATGCTCGAGAACGAGATCATCCCGCTCTACTTTGCCAAGAACAGCAAGGGCTATTCTCCCGAGTGGATCCAGTACATCAAGAACTCCATCTGCCACATTGCTCCCAACTACACCATGTCGCGCATGATGAGGGACTACTTCCAGAAGTTCTATTGCCCCCAGGCCGAGCGTGCTGCTCGTCTCATGAGCAAGAACTATGCCTTGGCTCGTGAAATCGTGGCCTGGAAGGAGAAGGTGGCTGACCGTTGGGACGAGGTACATCTGGTCGGCGAGATTATGGGTAACCGCGATGCTATCGCCAGCGGTGAAGCAGACATTGACGTGACGATGCGTCTGGATACTGCAGGCTTGGGTGACGACGTGCGCCTCGAGCTCATCGTGAACCGCGACGAGGACGGTCAGATTAAGTTCTACCGCAAAGCTCCCTTCGAGGTCATTGCCCGTGACGGCGACGTGCTGACCTACAACTGCCATTTGCCCTTCCGCGAGAACGGCACCTTCCGCTATGCTTACCGTGCCTATCCCTGGAACGACAAGCTGCCTCACCGCCAGGACTTCGCTTACCTCAAGTGGTTCTAAGCGTGCGGACTCATGATCTGCTTAATAACTGAATACTAAATCATCGTAATATGAAACATCTGTGTTCGATATTCATGATTGTTGCCGTTCTGGCAATGGGCGTGAACATGCCTGCCAAGGCCTCTGACTGGCAACTTGAGGCGGTTGCCGGTATCAACTTTGCTACCGTCGACCATGAAGGAATCGGTTTTCGCCATGGTTTCCATTCGGGACTGAGGCTGACGAGAGAAATCCCCAAAGTAACCCCGGGTTTCTATGTCAACGCTGCCGCCCTGCTGTCGCTGAAGGGGTTCAAGACCGACTCGGTGAGTTACAACCCTTTCTTCCTTGACATTCCTATTCATGCAGGCTACAAGTATGAGATTGATGACAACATCGCCATGTTTGCCGAGGGTGGTCCCTACATCGGTGTCGGACTCTTCGGCAAGAGGGCAGGGAAAAATGTCTTCTCTGATGTAGTGGGCTATAAGCGCTTTGACTTTGGTATCGGCGTGCGCGGTGGTATTCAGATTTATAAGCGATACTCGATATCGGTAGGCGGTGATTTCGGTTTCTTGAGGGTGACCAGAGATTTCTCGTCTAAGCCCCGCAATGTCTTCATCTCTCTTGGCTACCGGTTCTGATTGTATCACTCAGCGGCTGGTCGGGCCCGTAATAGCCTGATAAAGCGCTGAACTGGCTTGCCGCAATCACAGAAAAATGTATAGGGAACGTGTCTGAATGGGCACGTTCCCTTGTTCTTTAACGCGCTTGACAAGTTACTAATTGTCAATCAGTGCGTTAGTAGCTCCCCTCTAAGATTAGAGGGGGTCAGAGGGCGTTGATGCTACCACAGTGACTTGAACTGAAAAAAGTTGACAGATTCGAGAGGCAAAAAGAGATTGCCAAATGCAAGAATTTGTACAACGATCCACTGTAACGGAGGTGGACCCCA
>CACWID010000041.1 GCA_902760865.1 uncultured Bacteroidales bacterium
CCCCATCGCCGACATCACCGGCGACGGCAAAGTAACCATCGCCGACGTGACCGCCCTGATCAACCGGCTGCTCCAGAATGCCTGACGCCATCCGCTGACAGTTTTAAAACAACTGATTAATCTGATTTTTCTGAGTGCTTCCGCTAACGGGTAAATAGGGAAAACAAGAAATACAAGAAGAACAATATCATTTAAATCAAATTAATTAAAGTTGTCTATGTTCTTGTCATCCCTTCTTTCAGGGAGTTTTAAAACAATTCAAACGATAGTTTAAAATTACAGGATTATGAAAAAGACAATATTTTTTACATTATTGGTTCTATTGTTGCCGTTGTCATCATTTGCGCAGTATGTGCGTGGCGATGTGGACAGGAACCGCTCTGTTGATATCGGAGACCTGTCGTCCATGATCAACTCCGTTCTCACGTCAGGCGGCAAGTATATGCCAATCTGCGACGTGAACTATGACAGGGCTTCCAACATTTCGGACGTAACGGTTATGATCAACTTCCTGCTCACGGGCACATGGTCAACGCCAGACCTAGGGGCACCTCAGGTACCCGACAATGCCCAAGTGTTCACCGTCAACGGTGTGTCTTTCGCGATGATTCCCGTCGAGGGCGGCACCTTTGACTACGTCACGCATTATACCCATCCGACTGTTGAAGAAAGGACAGTGGGCGATTTCATGATCGGCATGACCGAGGTGACCCAGGAACTGTGGTTAGCGGTCATGGGTGAGAATCCGAGTTTTTGTGTCTGGGACTTGCGGCAGCCAGTTGAAAACATCACATACTACGATTGCGAGAGATTTATGGCCGAGCTGAATTTGTTGACTGGCATGGACTTCTGTTTCCCGACCGAGGAACAGTGGGAATTTGCCGCCCGCGGCGGAAACCTGAGCCATGGCTACAAGTGGGCCGGCAGCGATGACCCCGACATGGTAGCATGGTACTTATATGATAAAAACGCTTACTACCCTTATCCAGTCGGCATGAAGATGCCCAACGAATTGGGGCTTTATGACATGAGCGGAAATGTGTTGGAATGGGTGTACAATGCCGGTAGCGGGGACATTGATGCGAACACGATGTTATTGGGAGGAAGCACCCACCTTGAAAGTGTGTATTGCACAGTAGATATGTTCTATTCATGCTGGCCGAATGTTGCCCCACCTGCTGGAGGCCTTCGCTTGGCACTGCCGGCGACGGCAAAGTAACCATCGCCGACGTGACCGCCCTGATCAACCAGCTGGTGGCGCCCGAGCGAAAATTAGAAAACAAGTACAATAGATACTAGGGCATCCGCCCCCAGTTTTTTAACGACAACTATTTATGCGAGCACGCTCGCAGATTAGTGATTAGTGGTTAGTGATTAGTGAGGCATCCGCGTGGTTGGTCCCACGCTAAGGCGCTAAGAAGCTAAGTTTTTTAAAAACAACTGAAAAGTCTGAAGTTTCTGAGGACATCCGCGTTAGTTTAAAAACTACGAATTACGCGAATTGAACTAATTTAGCATCCGCACTCGTATTCTTCCGAATTTCACGAATGGCATCCGCGTGCTTGGCCTCGAACTAAAAAGAAAACAATAAGTACAATAAATACTAGGGCATCCGCCCCCAGTTTTTTAAAAACAACTGAAAAGTCTGAATTTTCTGAGGGCATCCGCGTTAGTTTAAAAACTACGAATTACGCGAATTGAACTAATTTAGCATCCGCACTTGTATTCTTCCGAATTTCACGAATGGCATCTGGGTGCTTGGCCTCGAACTAAAAAGAAAACAATAAGTACAATAAATACTAGGGCATCCGCCCCCAGTTTTTTTAAAACAACTGAATAGTCTGAGTTTTCTGAGGGCATCTGGGGGCTTTTTTATTCTTCGGAATTACACGAGTTTTAAATGAATGTACCAGAGGGAGGGGGCCTCTGGTACATTTTGTTTCTTATTATGTTCTGTTTCTTGTATTGTTGTTGAGGGGTCAACGGCGGGGCTGGCTCTTCATGTGCTGCTTGCCCTGGTTGACGGCCTGCTTCTTGGTGAGGCCGGGTTGACTCTTGCTACCGGGCTGGCTCTTCGGGGTTCCCATACCGGGCGTGCCGCCCATGCCGGGCTTGGGCTGTGACTTCTCGGTAGGAGCGCCAAAGGTGCGTCCGTTGTAAGCACTGTGGTCAAAGTAGCGGTTGGAGCCCTTGTACACCTGATATCCGGGAGGTGCGGCATAGAAGAAGCGGTCTCTGGAATAATGGTTGTAGATGGTAAAGACAAACTTCCTGTTCTGCCACGAAACGGGGCGATAGAAGTACTCCAGTTGCATGTAGAGCTGATACTGTGCCGGAGAGAGCACATAACGGAGCTCGTTGTTGCGGCGGGTCCAGAAGGTGCCGAAGATGTCATCATAGACGTCAAGACACATGATGTAGTCCATATTGATTTCATACACGGCATTATACTGGTCGGCACTGAGTGCCAGTTCGTAGGCCATCTTGTCGGTCAGGAAGAACGCCTGGTCGCGGGCCTGCTTGTAACTCATCGCGTTGGCTGCAGCCCCGAGGGCCAGCACAGCCACCATTGTTAAGATAAAGCGTTTCATAGTGCGTATGTTTTTATTCGTTATTAAATGTTTGTTGCCTCAAAGTTAGCCAGAATATGAATTTACTGCAAATTTTTTAGACAAATATTCATAAATACTAGACTAATCACCCCTAAAACTGCATATCGCGTGCCACGATCGAGGGAAAGTGCATTGCCGTAGCGTTTTCATCGCGTTAGCCCGAGTTTTCATCGACTAAGGGAGGCATTTTCCCCCATTTTTTTAGATGTGTCCTATCAAGATTCGTGGTTTATTATTAACTTTGCAGGTTATGATTAATTTCACACCACTGTTCCGGAGCCACTTCTTGGGGCGCGTGCAGCAGCAGGCCCGCTACATCGACCATGCTGACGCCGTTCAGCAGGGCGAGTTGGTGCGCCTCATCGAGAAAGGCTCCCTCACTCGCATCGGTCGCAAGTATGACTTCTCGTCGATCAGGACCTACCGTCAGTTTGCCTCGGCGTTGCCGCTGTACAGCTACGAGAACCTGCGTCCCCACATCATGCGCATGATCAACGGCATGAAGGACGAGTTGTGGCCTGGCCGTTGTTTGAACTTCGCCCAGTCGTCGGGCACAAGTGACGGCCGCAGCAAGTATATACCCATCACGCGCGAGTCGTTCCGCTGGAACCACTACCAGGGCGGCAGCGACGTGGTGTCCCACTACCTGCACTTGAATCCCTCTAGCCGCATCTTCGCGGGCAAGTCATTCATCCTGGGCGGCAGCTTTGCCAACAACCTGAAGCTCAAGCCCGGAGTGCGTGTGGGCGACCTGAGCGCGAACCTGATCGAGAACATTAATCCGCTGGCCAACCTGGTGCGCATCCCGTCGCGCGACATTGCGCTCCTGGAGGACTGGAGCGAGAAGCTGCCTCGCCTGGTGGAGGCCAGCATCGGTGAGGACGTGACCAACCTGAGCGGCGTGCCCTCCTGGTTCCTGACGGTGCTCAAGGAGGTGCTCAAGCGCACGGGCAAGTCGTCCATCCACGAGGTGTGGCCCAACCTGGAGGTGTTCTTCCACGGCGGCATCGCCTTTGAGCCCTACCGCCGGCAGTATGAGGAAATCTGCGATAAGGAGAAGATGCACTACCTGGACACCTATAATGCCAGCGAGGGTTTCTTTGCCGTGCAGAGCGACTGGGAGAGCGAAGCGATGTTGCTGCTGCTCGACGTGGGCGTGTTCTATGAGTTCCTGCCCGTCGAGGAGAGCGACAGCGAGACGCCAGAGGTCTATCCCATCTGGGAAATTGAGGCCGGAAAGACCTATGAACTGATTATTACTGCCGCCAACGGCCTGTGGCGTTACCGCCTGGGCGACACGGTGACCATCGAGCAGCTGAATCCCGTAAAGATCAAGATTGCCGGGCGGACGCGCAGCTTTATCAATGCCTTCGGAGAAGAGCTGATGGTCTACAACGCCGACCACGCCATCGCCCAGACCGAGCAAGACACCGGCACCGAGGTGCTCAACTATACCGCCGCGCCGGTCTATGCCCACGACGGCGAGCGTGGCCATCACCAGTGGCTCATCGAGTTTGTCAATCCCCCTGCCGACGAGTCCCGCTTCATGGCACTGCTCGACCAGCACCTGCGCGAGGTCAACAGCGACTATGACGCCAAGCGCAACGGGGACATTTTCCTGTCGAGGCCGTCGCTGGTCGTGGCGCCGACGGGTCTGTTTGACCGATGGTTGGCCTCGACTGGCAAGCTGGGTGGCCAGCGCAAGGTGCCGCGGCTGAGCAACAACCGCGACCTGATCGAGCAGATGCTGAAACTGATGGCAGAGTTTGATCAATGACTTTTCATTGAATGAAAATGGTTCCCTCCGAAATGGCAAAGAAAAAATCAATATCATTGGCAACTGAATTCAAAAATGTGACAGAAACGTCATCATTACTGCTTCAGGATTTAAGACAGATTATTGAATCTGCTCGGTTACGCTTAGCTAGCCATGCTAATAGTGAATTAACGATGATGTATTGGCATATAGGGGAGCGAATCAATTGTGAAGTGCTTGAATACCAACGAGCTGAGTATGGAAAGCAAATTGTGTCGCAAGTTGCGACACAATTGCAAGAAGAATTCGGGTCAAAAGGGTTTGAGCTACGTAACATCCGCAGAATGATGCAATTTGCGGAATTGTTTCCCGATGCGATAATTGTGTCGCAGCTTGCGACGCAATTATCTTGGTCTCATTTTGTAGAGGTTTTGCCCTTGAAAGATGAACTGCAAAGAGAGTTTTATATTACAATGGCAGCATCTGAGAGATGGGGGCGAAATCAGCTTCGCAAGGAGATCGACTCAATGTTGTATGAACGTACTGCCATCAGTTCCAAGCCTGATGAATTGATAAAGCATGAATTGATCAATCTAAGGAACAATGATGTGATGTCGCCCGACCTCGTTTTTAAGAGTCCTTATTTTCTCGAGTTCACCGGCTTAACGGGAATGTATAGCGAAAAGAGCCTTGAAGACAGTCTTATTGCCCACCTTGAGCAATTCATCATTGAGCTAGGCAACGGCTTCAGTTTTGTAGCCCGACAGAAAAGGATGATTATCGACGGAGAAGATTATTATCTTGATTTACTGTTCTATCACCGTCGTCTACATCGCTTAATCGCCGTAGAGTTAAAATTAGGGAGATTCAAGGCACAGTACAAAGGTCAGATGGAATTATATCTTCGCTGGCTAGAAGCCCATGAGATGGAAAAAGGAGAAGAATCGCCGCTTGGCCTATTGCTATGTACCGAGGGTAGCGAAGAACAAATAGAACTGTTGCAGCTAGACAAATCGGGCATCAAGGTCGCACAATACCTGACAGAGTTGCCACCACGGGAATTATTACAGCTGCAAATACGTAAATCGTTGGAAACTGTCAAAGCAAACATGAACAAACAACAGCCATGACTTGATTATGTTCAAGAGGATTGTACATAGCAATATCGGGGCGGCGCTGCTGAACATGGCGGTGGCTTACCTCGTGTGGATGCTGTCACGGGTGGTGTTCTTTGTTGAGAACTGGTCCACGTTCGCGCCCTATATGTCCTGGCCGTTGTTCAGGAGCATGCTGCATGGAGCGCTGGTGTTTGACACATCGGCGTTGCTCTATGTCAACAGCCTGTACCTGGTGCTGATGCTGCTGCCGCTTCACCTCAAGGAGCGCCTCGGTTTCCACCGGGGGCTGCGGTGGCTGTTTGTGGTGACCAACGGCGTCGGCGTGGCGATGAACCTGATGGACTCGGTGTATTTCCAATATACCGGGCGCCGCTCGACGGTGTCGGTGTTCAAGGAGTTTGCCAACGAGGGCAACATCACGTCGATACTCCTGACAGAATTTGTAAACCACTGGTACTGGGTGGTAGCGTTCATCGTGCTGGTCTTCATACTGTGGCGGTGCTACACGCGTCCGCGTCTGGAGGTGTACCGCTTCGGCTTCCAGTACTATGTGTCACAGGCTGTTGCCCTGCTGGTGATGGTCCCGGTGGCCATCGTGGGCATCCGCGGCAGTGTGACAGCCGGCACGCGACCGATTACCATCAGCAATGCCAACCAGTACGTGAGCCGCCCCGTGGAGGCTTCGGTGGTGCTGAACACTCCCTTTTCGATGATACGCAGCATCGGCAAGAAAACCTTTGTGACGCCCGACTACATGCCGCGTGAGCAGATGGAGTCCGTCTACAGCCCCGTCCATGCCCGTCCGATGGCAGATGAGGGCCGCAAGGGCAAGAATGTGGTGATCCTGATTGTCGAGAGCATGGGCAAGGAGTATGTCGGGTCGCTCAACAGCGCTCTGGACGGCGGTCGCTACAAGGGATACATGCCCTTCATCGACAGCCTGTTGCAGGAGTCCTACACGTTTGAATACAGCTATGCCAACGGACGCATCAGCATGGATGCCATGCCGTCGATCCTGTCGGGCTTGCCGATGATGGTCGAGCCGTTCTTCTTGACGCCCGCATCGCTCAACGACGTGGACGGTATCTCGTCGATCCTGGGCCGTGAGGGTTACAGCAGTGCCTTCTTCCACGGCGGACACAACATCTCGATGGGTTTCAGTGCCTATGCCCACAGCATCGGCTACCAGAGCTATTACGGCCTGGACGAGTACTGCCAGTCGCCGAAGTATGGCGGTATGGACGACTGGGACGGCAAGTGGGCCATCTGGGACGAGCCGTTCCTGCAGTTCACGCTCGACAATCTCGAAGGGATGCGGCAGCCCTTCCTGGCCACCGTGTTTACCGCATCGTCGCACCATCCCTACCATGTGCCCGAGCAGTATCGTGACTCGCTGGTGGACGAGGCGGGCGGACAGCCTATCCACAAGTGCGTGCGCTATACCGACCTGGCGCTGCGCCGTTTCTTTGAGCGTGCGAGCCGTGAGCCGTGGTTCAGTAACACCATCTTTGTCCTGGTGGCCGACCATACCAATCAGGCCAGTCATGACGTCTATAAGACTGACCTGGGGCTGTACAGCATCCCCATCATCTTCTATACCCCCGACGGCCAGCTCCAGCCGGCCCACAATGAGACCGCTATCGCCCAGCAGACCGACATCACGCCCACGCTGCTGCACCTGTTGGGGTATGAAAAGCCTTATGTGGCCTTCGGCAACGACCTGCTCGGCGACAAGGCCGAAGAGACCTGGGCCTTCAGCTACAATGCAGGCATTTACCAGCTGGTGAAGGGAGATCTGATGCTGCAATTTGACGGCAATAAGACTACTGCCGTGTATCGCTTTAAGACAGACAAACTACTGAAAGCTAATCTAGTAGGGCGTCTGCCCGAGCAGCAGTCGATGGAACTGTTCGTCAAGGCCCTCATCCAGCAATACATGTCCCGCATGAACGAGAACCGCCTGCTGCCTTCACGCTAAGACGCCACGAGCTAAAAAGAAAACAATAAATACAATAATTACAAAGCCATCCGGTCTGTAACGGAGTAATTAACGACAACTGAAACAACTTAAACAAGTGGCATCCGCGCTCCTATTAAAAACTACGAATTGCGCGAATTAAGCTAATTGGTATCCGCGTTCTTTTTTTATTCTTCCGAATTATACGAATTGTTTGCTCGGCGTGACTCATCGAGCTGATTGGCATCTGGGGGGCGCTGTGGTTTATTTGGAGACAACAAAGACAAGCTATTGGTAGTCAATGGCTTGCCTTTGTTTTTTTTGATGTGGGGCGGGTGCTTGAGACGCAAGATTTTGCGTCTCTACAGGGGCCAACGCTGGGGCCTCACGCTAGGGTTCATTCTTCTCTACAGTCGGGTTTCTATCTACTAGTAGATGAGTTCGAAGAGGCGGGGGTCGTCGTTGGTGAGTGAGGTGTAGCCGTCGGCGATGACGGGTTGTCCGTCATTGACGTCGATGTCGAGGGCCTTTCCGTCGGGGGCGCAGCTGTAGAATGATCCGCCCTGGATGATGCACTGGTTGTCACACTTGACGCCCTTGGGCGCGACGTTGACCTGGCTGCCTGTGCAGACGACGTTGAGCTGGCCACCGGTGAAGAGCAGCGGCTGTGCGACGTTGATACCCTTGGCGTCGTCTCCTGTGCACTTGATGTTGAGCGTTCCGCCGGTCATGGTGAAGTTGTAGTCGGCCTTGACGCCGGCACATCCTGTTGAGATGGAATCGCCCATCTCGTCAAGTTCGGCCTTGGATGTTCCACTGGTGATGATGGTGGTGCGTCCGCCGGTGATGTAGATGAGGCTGTCAGAGTTGATGCCCTTAGCGCCGTCGGCAGCGATTTCCATGTTGATGACGCCGCCCTTGATGTGGACGTAGTCCTTGGCCTTGATGCCGTGTCCGCTGGTGCTGTTGAGGTAGAGTCGAGTGCCAGGTCTCACGAACACATAGTCGTCGCTGGCCATGCAGTGGCGGCCGACGCTGTAGATGCTGAGCTGTCCCTTGCCGCTGACGAGGATCTGTCCCTCGCTGAAGAGGGCTGCCTTCTGGTCCTCATCCTCCATCATGTCGTAGGTCTCGCCGTCGTGCAGGATGTTCTCGGTACCCTCGTTGACCACGAGGTAGAGCGACTTGCCGCTCTGGTTGTTGATGGCGGCACCGTGGGGATTGGTGATGTCAACGCCATTGAGCTGCAGCTGGAATTTGCGTTCGCTGTAGAACTTGACCGAGCCGTCGGCAGTGGTGCCGGTGACGATGTACCGCACACGCTTGGCTGCGCTGGTGACAGTGACATGAGCGCCATCGACCGTGACGATGACCGAGCCGGGATTGCCGGTTACCGTGGCCGTATCGCCGTCGAAGGTGATTCTCACGGTGGTGGCCCAAGTGGTGTTCTCGACATAGTCGCCATAGTCCACGGCATCCTCATCTGTCTGGATGGATTCGGCCGGCTCAACGAGGTCGCTGTAGTCGAGCTCGATCTCCTTGGGGATGATTTCCACGACGGGGGGATCTTCGGGGGCACCGTTCAGGATGATTTCGATGAGGGCATTCACATCGCTGATGTTGACCTCGCCGTCGGCGTTCACGTCGCCGTTGGAGTCGTTGTCGCCGTTGAGAATCCTGTCGATGAGGGCGTTCACGTCGCTGATGTTGACCTCGCCGTCGGTGTTCACGTCACCCGTGAGGGCACTGGCGGACAAAGATATCATGGTTGTCAAAAACGCAAGTAGTAAAATCTTCTTCATATCTTGTATATAGGATGTTTATCTAGTTTAATAGGCTATTGTCAATACCACAGGTGTCAGCGAATAGGTCGCATAGCCCGGGGCCACCGAGGTGTTGCCTGTCACATCTATCGGGTCGCTGCGGCGGCTGTAGCTGTAGAAGTATCCGCCGCTGATGGTGAAGTTGCCGTCCACCTTCACGCCCTTGGGCTTCTTGACCTCCTTGGTGCCGCTGGCCACGGCGTGGAGCGAGCCGCCCAGGAAACGGACGTCCTGCTTGGCGTTCAGGCCCTTGCCGCCGTCGCCTGTGGTCTTGAGCTTGAGGGTACCGGCCTTGACGGTGAGCAGCGTGTCGCAGTAGAGCGCGGCACAGGTCGCCGTGTCGGTGATGCCGTCGGTGGTCACTATCCTGGTGTCACCGTGGCTGATGGCCACGAGGCGTCCGCCGGCCACCAACATCTGCCCGCCGCTGCGCACACCCTTGGCACCGGCTCCGGTCGTCTCCACGTTGATGACACCGCCGTCAAGGATGATGCCGTCGTTGGCACGCAGTCCGTCAAGCGCGCTGCTGGTGACGTTGATTTTCACGCTCGGGCGCACGCGGATGTAGTCATCGCTGCGGATGGCGCCACGCCCCACCGCGATGACATCCAGCTTGCCCTTGCCGCTGAAGATGATCTGTCCCTCGCTGAAGAGGGTGGCCTTCTGGTCCTCCTCATCGACCAAGGTGTATTCGGGGCCGTCTTGCAGGCAGTTGGCCGTGCCGTCGGCCAGCACCACATAGAGCGACTTGCTGCCCTGGTTGTTGATGGCGGCACCGTGAGGATTGGTAATCTCTGCGCCGTTGAGCAGAATCTGGAAGCGCTTGTCGCCGTAGAACTTGAGGGAACCGTCGGTGGTCTTGCCGCTGACGACAAACTTCACCGGTCCCGACATGTTCATGACCGTGACATGGGCTCCATCGGTCCGGACCGTGACACCCGGTACCGAACCGGTTACCGTGGCGGTGTTGCCGCTGTAATTGATCTCGATGACCTTGTTCCAGGAAGTGTTCTCGACATAGTCGTTGTAGGCCGAGTCGTTCTCGTCGGTCACGGGCACGTCGGGAGCCTCGTTCAGGTCATTGTAGTCAGGCTCGATGCTGACGGGCTCGACCTGGTATTGGGCGATGACGTCGGACAAGTCAGTATCGTCCTTCACGCACGATGCCAGGGCAAGCGTGAGGGCAGTCAACATCAGGCTATAGCGTAATATTTTCTTCATTGGTGTCAAAATTTATAGGTATAACCGAGTCCCAGCATGTGGATGTTGGGGTCATCACTGCCGCTTCCCGTCAACTGGTAGCGATAGTAGAGCTTGAAGCTGTGTTTCTTCTTGACACTGTGGCTCACGCCGACGATGAAGCGGGTCTTCTCGAGCTCACGAGTCGTGTGGAACTCCACGCTGGCATAGGGGTCGAACTTGCACTTGGGAATGTCCCATTCGAGCTGCAACCGGCTGCGCAGCACGTTCTTGCCCTTGCCGCGGACCTCGTAGTCCTCCCACATGCCCTCGTCGAAGTCGAAGTTGTCGATGGTCTGGGAGGGTCGGTAGGTGTATTGCCATCGCTCACGCAGGCTCAGTTCCACCCGCTGAATCTTGTAGCTTGCCGTGAGGGCCACGTTGAAGCGGTGGCGCAGTCCCCAGTAGCTGGGTCGCCAGTTGTTGTAGCTGACCTCATCGTCCTGATAGGTGAGATGCTCCTTGTTGTTCTCGATGAGCAGGTTGTAGCTCACGCTGGCCTTGAGCCAGGGGAGCAACTTGTAGCTGAGTGATGGTCCCAGGCTGACACGCTCGGCCGTGCGGAAGTTGTTACGGGAACGGAACTCGGTCTCAAACCCGGCTGTGAACTTCTTAGAAATCTTGTGAGAAGCCTCAGCACTAACCACAAGCCCGGCATCGTCGGCCAGCGACGGTGTCGGGAAGAGCGTGTTACACAATAACAACAGCAGCAATAGCGCTAGTTGTTTTCCTTGACTTCTTGCCATTCGTATTTCGGAATCTTTAAAGTGTCATTGACGTGGCTGTTGCCAGTGCCGTCGTTCTCGTATTCAATCTTCAGGATGGCGGTATCCTTGAGGAAATCGATGGAGCCGATGTTCACCTTGGTGATGGTCAGTCCCGTGCGCTTGTGGAGGTCCTCGAGGAGTTCCTGTCGCCGTTCGGGCGTGATGAGCTCGATGCGGTCATACAGTATCAGTTTGCTGGCGATATTCCTCTTGAGCACAAAGGTCTCGAACGCCCATATCAGGAGCGCGATGGCCAGGTTGGGCACGAGTAGTTCGACAACGCTCAGCGAGTCGGCCAGTGCATTGATGACCGAGAGGCTGATGACGCCGAACATGTAGGACATCTCTCTCACAGGTATCGTCTCGGTGCGGTATCGCAGTACGCCGAAGATGGCGAACAGACCCAGGGCGAATCCGATCTTCACCTTGACGCTGCCGAGCAGGTAGATGAGGAAAAAGATGCTCACACTGAGCAGGACGAGCGTGAAGAAGTAATCCCGGCGATGAGTCTTGCGGTAGTAAAGGAAATAGACGATGAAGAACAACATGAGCATGAAGAAACCGAAGCGGATGAGCATTTCGGTTACTCCCTCACTGTCAAACCAGTGGACAGCCATTCCGCTGGCGACGGCATTCTGTACGGCCGCTGCGGTGTCGGCGGTACCGTCTTCCAATCCTGTTAAGTCTTGCAAAAGTATCATTGTCTTTTTCTTTTAGTAGTTAATGTTCAGGTGTGTGGTGTTCTATATCAGTTGGGACGCCCGAGTAGCCTCTCAATCAGGTGCAGGCGTTCCTTGAAGTTGTTGCGTTTCAGTGCCGGGTTGGTCAGTGCCGACCCCATGCAGTACTTGCTGAATCCGCTGGGCTTGATGCGCAGCTCGCGCAGCATGCCCAGGATGGGTGACGGCTGTAACCCGTCGCGCTTGATCTCGATGATGACGAGTCCCGTGAGGTCGGCCGTGAGGTCGGTCTTCAGGTTGTGGAACTGCAGCCCGGTGTCGATGGTGACGCGTTCGGTCTTGGCCTTGTTGACCAGCGTGATGCGGCTGAAGTGGTTCTCGAGGTGCTGGGTGAGCACCGTGGGATCATAGCGCAGGTGCTTGCGCAGGAACTGGTCATAGGTGCGGAACTGTTCGTCCTGGGCCAGGAAGCGGATGCCGTGGTCAGGGTTGTTCGGGTCAAAGCCCGCCATGTCCATACGTTTCTTCTTGGTGCGGCCATGATTGTTCTTGGTCTTGACCTCCAGGAAGTTGAGCCCCGAGTCGATGTAGGAGCGGATGCGCAGCTTCTGTCGCCCGGCGTGGCCGTTCTGATGGACAATGTACATATTGTTGTCGGGCGTATCGTAGTAGGCCGTGTAGTAGCTGGCGATGCGTGTGCCACTGATGTCCTGTGCGCGATAGTCGTCACGAGCCAGCGCCAACAGCAACTGGAGCCGGTCAACCGTCGTTACAAACTTGGTGTCGGTCCGATTCATCAGCTTGATTCCGCTCATCTCATCGAGGGAAATAGGACTGTATGTACTGATAATGCTGTCCATTAGGGCTGCAAAGATATATAATTATTAACGCACTGAGAGCATTTGAATTGTAAATTGTGAGCCAAAAATCAATAAATCATTAAAAAACTCCAACAAATTAGTGGTTAGCGCTCTAAGAATGCCCAAGTGTAATAGCTTTGTAACACCGGTGAAGTGATTATGTCGCAAGTTTTACCTACATTTGCAATTGATTATGAAGAAACAACGCATATTAATCATTGATGACGAGCGCGACCTGTGCGACATCCTCCAGTTCAACCTCACGGCTGCGGGCTATGAGGCCGAAACCGTCTATTCGGGCGAGCAGGCCCTGAGCAAAGACTTGTCGCAGTTTGACCTGCTGCTGCTCGACGTGATGATGCCCGGCTTGTCGGGCTTCGGCGTGGCACAGCGCCTGAAGGCCAATAAGGACACGGCAGAGCTGCCCATCATCTTCCTTACGGCCCTGGGCAGCGAAGAAGACGTGCTGCAGGGATTTGACCTGGGAGCGGACGACTATATCTCCAAGCCCTTCTCGATCAAGGAGGTGCTGGCGAGGATCAAGGCCGTGCTGGCTCGCACCATCCCGAGCAATGACGACGAAAACGTACTGCGCTTCGAGGGTCTGGAGATGAATGTGAGCAAGATGACCGTCAGCGTGGACGACGAGCCCGTGTCGCTGACACGCACCGAGTTTGAGCTGCTGAAGCTGCTGCTGGGTAACCGTGGTCGTGTCTTCTCGCGCCAGGAGGTGCTCGACAAGGTGTGGCCTCGCGACGTGGTGGTCACTGACCGCACGGTGGATGTGAACATCACGCGTATGCGCAAGAAGATCGGTCGCTACTCGTCCTGTATCGTAACCCGTCACGGGTTCGGCTACCAATTTGTGGTGTAATGCCGTCATTCGTTGGCCTCGGTTTTGATCGGCCTTCGGCCGAGAAATTAAACAAATTTTTAAATTAAAATTAATATTTTATTCATATTAATAAAAATTTTAAAAATAATTTGTTTAATTTGGCTTCGCCGAGCTAAAGGTTCCCGCCCGTAGGGCGGTTATAATTCTAGCAAATGAATTATGACACAGCCTCAGTTAAGGTACTGGTTTTGATGGGATGAAGGTTCGTCGAACTTATGTCAGCATTTATGAATGATCCTCGCCAAGAGGTTGTAATAGAGAAGAATAATGATGAAAAAAATGTCGGAAGGACACAAGATGTTTATCAGCGTGATGGTGATTTTCGCTATCTATGCTACGTTCTTCATCTTGTTTGACGACTATGACCGTAAACATAACTTTACCCTGATCGAGAGCAGTGACTGGCGCCTGGTGCTCTTCTCGCTCCTGGTGATGACGGGTCTGGGCGTGCTGCTGCTGCGCTATACCCGCCGCATGGATCATCGCATCAACCGCGACCAGGCAGACAAGGAGAACCAGGTGCGCCGCCAGCTGACCCAGAATATCGCCCATGAGCTGAAGACCCCGGTAGCGAGCATCCTGGGCTATGCCGAGACCATGCTTGAGCATCCCGACATCGACAAGGAGACGCGCGTCCAGTTCCTTGAGCGCACTCGCTCCCAGGCCCAGCGTCTGACGTCGCTGCTCCAGGACATCTCCACGCTGAACCGCATGGACTATGCTACCGACATGATCCAGATGGAACCCACCGACGTGTCGCGCATCGTGGCCGACATCATCCAGGAAACGTCGCTCAGAGCTGCTCAGCGCCACATGAGCATTCACAACTACTTGCCTGTCAATATCATTGTGAATGGAAGCAAGTCGTTGATATATAGTATCTTCAGTAACTTGATAGACAATGCCTTGAAGTATGCCGGAGAGGAAACGGCCATTGAAATCAAGGCGCAGGAAAAGGGTGATAAATGGTTGTTTACCGTCAGCGACAACGGAACGGGCATCGCAAGGGAACACCTGTCGCGCATCTTTGAGCGATTCTACCGCATCGACAAGGGCCGCAGCCGTGCATTAGGCGGAACGGGGCTGGGCCTGGCTATCGTCAAGAATGCGGTGCTGCTGCATGGCGGCGACATCAAGGCTGTGCCCACGCCTGGCGGTGGCTTGACCTTTGAGTTCACGCTCAAGCGCTAAATCAAACAACTATTTATGCGAGCACGCTCGCAGATTAGTGATTAGTGATTAGTGAGGCATCCGCGCTCCTATAAAAACTACGAATTACGCGAATTATACTAATTTGGCATCCGCGTTCTTTTTTATTCTTTCGAATTACACGAATTTTTTTACTTGGCGTGACTAATTGAACTTATTTGGCATGCTAGATTATTTGCTCCACGCTGAGGTTTTGAAGACAATAAAGACAAGTTATTTTATTGATAATCAATAGTTTGTATTGGTTATCTTTCTTGTCTTCCAAAACGACCGGTACTTGAGACGCAAGATTTTGCGTCTCTACAGTAGGGGTGGGGATGTGAAGGGGTTAGTTGGCGCGGGCGATGTCGAAACCGAGGCGGACGCCGTCGTACTGCTTGCTCAGGTCACCTACGGTCTGCAATGTGCTGTTTCCGCTGAGGGCTGCCGCAGCCTGTAGGATTTTGAGGAGGTTCTTGCTCTCGAAGGTGAGACCCAGGCCGTGGGCGGTGCGGGTGATGTAGGCATTGGTCGTGAAGAGCATCGTCTTGAGTTTGAGGGTGCCGCTCTCCGGTTCATAGGTGTAAGAACCGCTCAAGGGTATTCCTCTGAACTTGCCGGCGAACTGGTGGTCCTGAGTGAACTGGAACTGTGTATTCTGCGCACTGATACCCACGCTGTTATAGACGGGAAGCAACTTCTCCTTACAATTCTCGGCAGCTACTGCGCCACCTGCTTTGGCGAGCAGGTTCTCGCTGGTGAAGGCGACAGCCGGCTCGGTGTAGTACCACACGCCGTAGAGTTCGCTCTCCTGGACCTTGACACTGCCGATGACCAGTCCGAGCAGTCCGTCGATGGTGTTCTGTGAACCGAGAACACCGAGCACACTGCCGAGGATGTCGCCCAGCGTGCCGTTGCCGGACTCATTGCCCGTTCCCGCGCCGAGGCCGCCCAGCAAACCGGTGGTGCAGCCCGAACATAGCAGCATCGCGGCCGCCAGCATTGAGGTATAAATCTTTTTCATCATAGTTGATTCGATTTTAAAATATGAGTAGTAAGCGCAAATATATAGCAAATTACTGATACAACGGCAAAAATGAGCGTGTTTTTTTCAGAACAAAAAACTTTAGAGGTTTAACGAGGGTACTTGTGTGGAATTTTGTATTATCTTTGTGGTTAAATCATATAAGGAGACAGAAATGGCACAACAAGGACTCACACAAGAACAGAAGCAGAAGCAGCGCATGGCCCTGGAGCAACAGCGCATGCTGGGCACCATTCTGGAGAAAAACGATGCCGAGATGGAGGAGTTTATCGACAACAAAATCAAGGAGATCGATGCTCTGGAGAAGAAGTCGGACGAAAACGACGGCGACGATGGCGGCTATGACAGCGGTGAGAGCCAGGAGAAGGGTCCGCGTGAGGAGAACAACAGCCGCGGTGATGACCCCGTCAGCGAGAACAGCGGTGATGACGACATGTCGGCATGGTACCGCTTTATCGCCAGCAACCGCAGCCGCGACGACGAGTACTATGCCCCGACCGCGGTAAGCGAGAAAACGTTGCAGGAATTCCTTGCCGACCAGCTGGGTGAGATGGAGCTCGACGAGTCGCAGCAGATTATTGCCCAGGCGATTGTGGGTAACATCGAGGACGACGGCTACCTGCGCCGCAGCACCAGTGAGATTGCCGACGACGTCACCTTCAACGACGGCTATGTGGTCGATGCCAAACAGGTGGATGAGGTGCTGGCCATCGTGCAGTCGCTCGACCCGCCGGGTATCGCTGCGAGAAACCTGCGCGAATGCATCCTGCTGCAGCTCAAGCGTAAGCCGCATAGCGAGGACGTAAGCCTGGCCATCACGATGGTCGAGAAGCACTTCGACGACGTGGCGTCGCTGCGGTTTGACTCATTGGGCCGGAAGCTGGGTATCAGTACCGATCGAGCCGAGCAGGTGTTCAAGCACCAGATCAGGCGCGGACTGAATCCCTTCCCGGGCAATGCCTTCGGCTCCCGCTCCAACGTGTCGCAGCAGATTACCCCGGACTTTGACGTCGAACATGACGAAGAGACCGGCCGCCTGATCGTGACCCTGCGCAACAACATCCCCACGCTGCAGATCAGCGAGAGCTATGCCGTGATGAACGAGCGCTACAAGCGTTCAGACAATACGCTGAGTGTGAAGGAGGCAAAGGAGAAAAAGGCCATCCAGGACGCCTACCAGCGTGCCAGCACGTTTATCGAGGTGCTCAAGCAGCGGCAGGAGACCCTGTTCAACACCATGAGCGCCATCGTCAAGTGCCAGACCGACTACTTCCTGAGCGGCGACGAGCGCGACCTCAAGCCCCTGGGTCAGCAGCAGATAGCGGACATGATCGGCAAGGACGTTACCGTGGTGTCGCGCGCCGTGAGCAACAAGTATGTTCAGCTGCCGTGGGGCGTGAAGAGGCTGAAGGACTTCTTCAGCGAGGACATCAACGGCGGTTCACGCCATGCCGTGATCGACGACATCAAGAAGCTGATCGACAGTGAGGACAAGTCCCACCCGCTGAGCGATGATGCCCTGTGCGAGAAGCTCAAGGAGATGGGTCACGTGCTGCAGCGCCGCACCGTGGCCAAGTACCGCGTGTCGATGAAGATACCGAGCAGCACCGAGCGCCGCAAGATGGCCAAATAGCCCTTCAATTATATCCGTCAAAAACGCATTGAGCCAGAAATGAACAGATACAGTGTCAATAAATTCATCACCGGGGTGGCCAACTTCCTGACCACCGTCTTCAGCCCGTTGCTGATGCCCACCTATGGCGTGTTTCTCGCCCTGTGGGTGTCGGTGCTGTGCCTGCTGCCCTACGGCACGCGCGTGGCGGTGTTGCTCATGTGCATGGGCATCACCTGCATCCTGCCGCTCATCTTCCTGAGCGTGATGCGCCACTTCAAGCTGGTGAAGGACCTGCACGTCAAGGTTCGCGAACAGCGGCTGTTCCCGTACCTGTTCGCGGCACTGTGCTATATCGTGGCCGCCTATTACCTGTTCTATCGTCACTCGCCGCAGTGGCTGGTGATGTTCATGGTTGGCTCGGCCCTGACTACTGTCGTCATGGCGCTGATCAACCTGAAGTGGAAAATCAGTGCCCACACGGCGGGCATCGGCGGCGTGATAGCGCTGATCTATGAGATCCATGTGCTGGGACTCAGCGCGTTGGACCTGTTCTGGCTGCTGTGCCTGACTATTATCGTGGCAGGATTTATCGGGACGGCGCGACTGGTGCTCAAGCAGCACGACATCTGGCAGGTGCTGGCAGGTGCCGTGGTGGGGTTCCTGTGCGTCTCGATGACCATGCGCCTGTTCGCATAAACACTCAACTCAAACAACTATAAACTGAAATATCCCATGCCTTTCAATTATCACCGACGCAAGACCGTCACCGTCAATGTGGGCGGAATCCCGATGGGAAGCGAGTGGCCCGTGCGTGTGCAGTCAATGACCAACACCGCCACCGACGACATCGAGGCCAGTGCTGCCCAGTGCCAGCGCATCGCCTTTGCCGGAGCCGACTATGTCCGTCTCACGGCCCAGGGCGTGAAACAGGCCCACAGCATCGGAGAGATTTCTCAAGTCCTGCGTGCTCAGGACTGCAACATACCGCTCATCGCCGACATCCACTTCAATCCGCAGGCTGCGCTTGCCGCGGCTGAGGTGTGCGAGGGCGTCCGCATCAATCCCGGCAACTTTGTTGACCCGGCCCGCACCTTCAAGCAGCTGGAGTACAGCGACGAGGAATATCGCGCCGAGCTGTCGCGCATCCGCGAGGCGCTGCTGCCCTTTATCGCGGTGTGCCGCGAGCATGGCACCGCGGTGCGTCTGGGCGTGAACCACGGTTCGCTGAGCGACCGCATCATGAGCCGCTATGGCAACACGGCGGCCGGTATGGTCGAGAGCGTGATGGAGTTCCTGCGTGTCTTCGTTCAGGAGCAGTTCCTGGATGTTGTCATCTCGATGAAGGCGTCGAACGTCGTCGTCATGGTCGAGGCCGTGAGGCGCCTGGTGGATGCCATGGACCGCGAGGACATGCACTTCCCGCTGCACCTGGGCGTGACCGAGGCAGGCTTCGGCGAAGACGGTCGCATCAAGAGCGCCATGGGCATCGGAGCGCTCATGGCCGAGGGCCTGGGAGACACCATCCGCGTCTCGCTGAGCGAGGAGCCCGAGCTGGAGGTTCCCGTGGCCCGCAAGCTGGTGGACTACATCGGCCAGCGTGCCGGGCATGCCCCCATCGAGGGGGACTATTGTCCGGGCTATGACCCGTTGTGTCCCGTGCGTCGGGCGACAGTGGCTGTCGACGACCGCATCGGCGGCAACCATCAGCCCGTGGTCATCGCCAGCTACCGCCCCGACGAACTCGAGGGTGACAGCCTGCAGCCGGACTTCTACTATAGCGCCGACGGCTTGATTGACGGCATGCACCAGTTCCTCGTCCCGCTGGCGTCATGGCGCGGCGAGCGCAACGTGTTCCCGCTTCTCACCCTGGGCGAGTGGGAGCGCTGCGGCACAGCCCCGCTGCGTTTCCTGCAAGTGCCGGCCACGACGTCGCCCGAGCGTCTGGAATTCCTGCGCGGCCGCACTGACACCGTGCTGATCATCACCCCTGCCGGCAACAACATCCCCGCCGAGCAGCAGGCGCTCATCCATGCGCTGGACACGGCCGGCATCAACTGTCCCGTGATCGTCCGCAACACGTATACCGACAGTTCCAACGAGTGGCTCCAGGTGAAGGCCGGTGCCGACCTGGGAGCCGTGCTGCTGAACGGTCGCGCCGACGGCATCTGGCTCGAGGCCCCCAACAGCTACAGCTGCACCGAGGTCGTACGGTATGCCTTTGCTATCCTGCAGGCCGCCCGCCTGCGCATCAGCAAGACCGAATTTATCTCTTGCCCCGGCTGCGGCAGGACGATGTTTGACCTGCAATCGACGGTACAGCGCGTCCAGCAGGCGACATCCCACCTGACCCACCTGAAAATCGGCGTCATGGGATGTATCGTCAACGGTCCTGGCGAGATGGCCGACGCCGACTACGGCTACGTCGGCGCTGCTGCCGGCCGCATCAGCCTGTACAAGGGCAAGCAGTGCATCGAGATGAACATCCCCGAGGCAGCAGCCATCGAGCGGCTGGTTGACCTCATCAAGGAAAACGGCGATTGGCGAGAGCCCTGAGCTATAAATCATCAGCAATGAAGAACAAGTTATACTATCTGATGCTCCTGGTGCTCGCGGCCATCACCGCGTCGTGTGGCGGCAATGAGTTCAAGATCGACATGGACATTGCCAACGTCGGCGGCCAGGGCGTGAAGGTCATCTTCAGAGGCGATTCGGGCGTGGTTGACGATTGGGCCACGACCGAAAAGAAGGGGCGTTTCAGCTACAAGGGGAGTACAGGAAACCCCGTCATCGTCGGCCTGTTCGGCCGCAACAACACTCCGCTGGCTTACGTCGTGGCCGACAAGGGCGACCACATCAAGGTCAAGGGCGATGCTGCCTCACCGGCCACTATCAGGGTCAAGGGCAGCCGCGTGAACGAGGACTGGCAGCTCTTTCGCGACGAACATGCTGATTTCTACAAGGATGTCAACCTCAGCCGGTTAGATGCCGCTATCGAGAAATATGTGCGCGAGCATCCCACCGATATGCTCTCGACAGTGCTCCTCGTGGCCGACTATAGCGACTACACTGACCGTGACAAGGTGAAAAAGCTTCTCCAGAGCATTGACACGAAAGCCCGTCCCGCATCGCTCACCGAATCGCTGGCCACCATCAGCAACTACAAGAGGGTGCCTCTGCCTCGACTGATGACCCTGAAGCTGGTGAAGCATGGCGGCGACTTCCAGGATATTACGCTCACGGGTGGCGTCTCCCTTATCAGCCTGTGGGCCAGCCCTCAACAGGAACGTAACGCGTTAATCCAGAAACTGGCAGGCCTTGACGCCGGCATCAGCGTCATCGACGTGCTGGCCGAGAGCGACACCCTGCAGTGGCACAAGACCATTGCCGAAGATCCTGACGCGTGGAAACACTACTGGGCCCCTGGCGGACCGCTCGAACCGGGCATCCAGCTGCTGGGCATCACCTCGATACCTTGGTATGCCGTCACCGACTCTACCGGCATGGTGACCTACTCCGGGCCGGACATCAATGCTGCCATCCGGGCCGCTAAGCGCTGAACATAGGAACTCTTTCTGTCGGCGAATTTTACGAATTATACTAATTGGCGTCCGCGTTCCTTTGGCTCTCGCTAAGGCGCAAAGAACTAAAAAGAAAACAATAAGTACCCTAACTTTGCGGCGATGGAAGTTTAACGAATAAACTTTCATCGCCGCACGGCTTTCATTACCTTTGT
>CACWID010000042.1 GCA_902760865.1 uncultured Bacteroidales bacterium
TGATTGAACGGACCACATTTAGCTTTTCTACAAAATCATGTCTCATATAATAACTGCACTCCAATAGTTTTGTGTCCAACTTTTGGGGTGCAGTTCACTTTTTTTATCAACTCCCGTTGTAGTAGTGCAAGCCACCGGCTTGTAAAAATCCCCGTCAAGGCACCGCAAGCCCCACCCCACACCCTCAAGTGTTGTCAAGGTATTACGGGCTGCCAGCCCGTAACTCCCCGCGCCAGCCCGGTCCCCCGTGCCGCGGCTCTGCCGCGGCCCTTGAACAGAATCACTCCAGACACCTAATTTGTAAAATTCTTGAAATTCGTAGTTTAAATGCTTGCCAGTTCGGGAAAAAGCATTACCTTTGCACCCGCATTAGTGCCCGCGGGGCTCAGTAAAGTGTTGCGCGACATGGCGTGACCGCCTCAGGGACAAACATTTAAATACTACAAATTATCAAATGTACGCAATTGTAGAGATTCAGGGACAGCAGTTCCGTGTCGAGACCGGCAAGAAGTTGTATGTCCACTATCTCGGCGACGAGCGCAAGGAAGGTGACTCGGTAGAGTTCGACCGCGTCCTGCTCGTGGATGCCGACGGTGCCGTTAAGGTTGGCGCACCTACCGTCGAAGGTGCAAAGGTTGTTTGCGAGGTTAAGACTCCCCTCGTGAAAGGTGAACACATCATCGTCTTCAAGAAGAAGCGTCGCAAAGGCTATCGCCGTCTCAACGGCCATCGCCAGCAGTTCACTCAGCTTGAGATTAAAGAAGTCATTGCTTAATTAACCATTTAAAAATCACAACTCTAGATTATGGCACATAAAAAAGGTGTCGGCAGTTCTAAGAACGGCCGCGAGAGCGAAAGCAAACGCCTCGGCGTGAAGATTTTTGGTGGTCAGTTTGCCAAGGCCGGTAACATCATCCGCCGTCAGCGCGGTACTCAGCATCGTCCCGGCGTCAATGTTGGCATGGGCAAGGATCACACTCTGTATGCTCTGGTTGACGGTACTGTAGAGTTCCAGCACCGCGCTGGTCACATCTACATCAACGTGATCCAGGACACTCCCAAGGAGGAGCAGAACTAATCAACGGAATTAATCCCAACCCTAAGGGAACAGGGGTGAGCACCACAATGGTCGCTCACCCTTGTTTTTTTATTTCTTTTAATTTGCAAGTTCGGCAAAATTATGTATCTTTGCGATGACATTGTGGATGAATGTCCCGAATATGACATCATTTCTCACTAATAGCAATAACACTTAAAACAGATCCGAATTATGAAAGCAAGAACGATTAAAACATTACTGGTTGCCGCCATTACCATGGCTGCAATGAGCGTGCCCACAACAGCCAATGCCCAGCTGGGCGGACTTGTGAAGAAAGCGAAACAAAAAGCCGAGCAGGTCGTTGAGAAAAAGAAAGAGGAGGTGAAGAAGGAAGCCAAAAAGACAAAGGAAGATGTCAAGATGAGTGCCCTTGAAACCCAACGTCCTCCCCTGCCCTGGGTCATGGCCCCGGACGGCACGTACAACGGCATCGGCATGGAAGAGTTTGTGGATCGCATGGCAGAGATGGACATCACCGAGGACGGACTGAAAGAACTCAAGGCCCAATTGGATGCCCGTTTCAAGCACAACCATGTGCTCGATAAGATCAATTCCGGACCAGATTATGACGTAAAACTCTGGGAAAGCATCCAGAAAGAGAATGAACGCTATTGGCAATTCTATGACAAAATCAGTTCCTGGACCCTCGTCTTGATCAACAGCACGAAAGTCACCGAGGATGCTGATGGCGCTGTGAGCGTTTCAACCAAAGGGAGCCTAATGACGGCGAACAAATACCGTGCAAAAGGTTCGGCTCAAGGCATAACCCTAGTGAGTCGTAACGGCAAATATGTCTTCGCCACCCTCGGCGGACAAGGTTCCTACCTAAGCGCTGCAGACCTGGAGGGTGCCAAAAAATGTGCCAAACAGATGCACCTGTTCCAGATTTTCACCAAAGACATCCATCTGCTATGGGATGAAGTTGGCGAGAAGTACAGTAATACCCAAAAATACATGTACTACAATCAAAATGTATATGCCAATGCAGCAGATCAAGCCATCGCGCAGAACAGCCCCGAAAACATCGACTACAAGGCCATGCCCAAGGCCGGTGCCATGCACTCCAAGTTCAAAGCCGAGGCACTGGCCATCGCCAAGGCCGATGATCCCAAGGTCATCGACGTTGTCATCACCAGCAACGACTGGGATGTGTTGATGAAAGGCCTTGTTCCCGAGCGCCGCAATATCTACGGTTACATCATCACCCAAGACAATCTCGGCAAAATCTGCTCAGAGCGCGTCTGGACCCAGAAGTACCAGGGTGACGGCAAATACGGCAAGCTGAAAGCCGGCGGCGTCGGTGTTTCAAGCGATTTCTACGTGAAGTAATCCATGTTACTTCAATTTTATAGAGGTTAATAGTAGTTTGAGGAGGCGCAAGGTTTTGCGTCTCCTTTTTTCCACGGGTCAAAACTCCTCGGCCTCGACGTCGATGATGCGCGGGTCGTCAGGGTCGAAGTGCGGGATGGCCAGGTCGGCCTCCTCGCCCTCCTCGGGGCCGAACCACTCGCGCAAGCGTTCGCGGGCCTTGCGCTCAATCTCGGGCGTGATATACTTCTTCAGCGTGAACAGCGCCCATGCCAGGGCTGCCAGGTCATCGGTGAATCCCAGACCCAGAATCACGTCGGGAATGAAATCCAGCGGCAGGATAAAGTAGCCGAGCGCTCCCAGCACCTTCAGCTTGAGGCTCGAGGGTACCGCCGGGTCACGGGAGACATAGTAGAGCACAAGAACGTAATAGACAGCCTTGCGGCCTGCCTTCTTGGCCACATTCCTCAGCTTCTTCCACAACTTGCTGTCGTTGAAGTAGCGGGCATAATCATCGATATTGAAATTCTTGTTCACTGACATCCTGATTCACTATTAATGGTCAATACTGGAAACCATTACAGCAAATCTCGTGCCAAGATCGCCACGGCATGCCGCAGCGCAAGTTTAGAGATTAAAGGTCAGAAAAGCGGATTCAAACTGTAGAGACGCAAAATTTTGCGTCTCTAGGATGCGGATGCCAACTAGGGACTAAAGCAACGGCTTGCGGCTACGAGGCCTCCTCCTTGACCGTGACTTTGACCTTGGCGATGCGGTGCTTCACCACCTTGATGACCGTGAAGGTGAAGCGACCGTGCTTGACGACTTCCTTTTCCTGGAGGAAGTCACCCTTGATGTCGAGCAAGAAACCAGCAATGGTTTCGGCCTCCTCGGCATGTTCGCCCAGTTCATCCTCGTCGATATCGACCACACGGGCAAAGTCACTCAACAAAGTCTTACCGTCAAACATCCAGGTGTCCTTGTTGATGCGGTTATAGGATTTCTCCTCGTTGTCATACTCGTCGTTGATGTCGCCCACGATCTCCTCGAGCACATCCTCGAGCGTGGCAATGCCTTGGGTGCAGCCATACTCATCGACGATGATGGCCATGTGCATCTTCTTCTTGCGGAAGTCCTCCAGCAGATCGTTGAGCATGCGGGTCTCGGGGACGAAATAGGCGGGACGCATCAGGCGCTGCCACTTGAAGGAATTGTCACGGTTGCCGATGTAGGGCAGCAGATCCTTGGCATAGAGGATGCCCTTGATATTGTCCGGGGTCTCCTCATAGACCGGCATACGCGAGTAACCCGTCTCGATGACCTTGTGGACCACCTCGTCGAAGGTGTCCTCCTGGTCGATGTCCACGACATCGACACGCGGACGCATGATGTCGCTCACCGTCTTGTCGCCAAAGGAGAGGATGCCCTCGAGCAGTTCCTTGTCGTCGGGGTCCTTCACCTCGCTGACCTCAAGGGCGCGCGTGAGGTCATCGACCGACAGTTCCTCGGTCTGGGCCGGCACGACCTTGTTGACCAGCCTCGTGCTGCGCACCAGCAGCGCCGTCAGCGGCGAGAACAGGCTAACGGCCGCCTTGAGCGGAGCCGATGCCATTGCCGCAAACTTGATGTTGAAGTTGGTGGCATACAGCTTGGGAATCACCTCGCCGAAGAGCAGAATCAGGAAGGTGAGGATGACCGTCTTGAAGATGAAACTGACCGCTGAACTGTGAAATACAAAAATCCTGTCCATCGCGAAGTTCAACACGATGGCAATCATGATATTGACCAGATTGTTGCCCACGAGGATCGTGGCAAGCAACTTCTCGGGATTGGCGAGCAACTCCCTCACACGCTCACGGCGGTGAGTGTCCTCGATGTCGTCGATATCACTGGGGCGCAACGAGAAATAGGCAATCTCGCTGCCCGAATTAAATGCCGACAGGAAAAGTCCCATAACGGCTACAATAATGGCGATGATGCTATCCGCGTCAGGCGTGTGAAAAGAGACAAGCGGCTGTCCGCTCGCTGAGCAAAGTACCGATAACAGGCACGATAACGGGTCAGGGTCCAAAATAAATGTAGTATTGTTGAATAATGCGACAAAGATACAGCAATTTTATCATCTACACAACAAGTGACAAAAACTATTCTTGAGAAAACAAGGTTCATCGATGCTTCGGGCCGCATCTGTACTCAGGAAAACAATAAATACAATAAGGACAAACCGGCCATCGTACGGCCCCATTTGCACTCATTGTATTTATTGTCTTCAGTTGAAAGGGTTGCCGATGTCACTGCATGGGCTCGACGGTGTAGCCACGGTCTCGCAGCAGCTGCAGCAGGCCCTGGTCGCCAGGCAGGTGTCCGGCGCCGACACACACGAGGCAGGCGCGCTCAGGCATCATCTTGACAAGCTTCTCGACCCAATTGCGATTGCGGTCATAGACGAGTTTGTCCATCACTTCGGGGTCGTCACCGCCCAGCTCGGGGTCGGTCATGATCGACTCAATCTTGGAAAGATCATCCATCGTGATATAAGCCTCGACGAGCGCCGATGTCTGCACCATGAAGTACTCGTCCTTCTTGCAGGCATCGAGCAGGTCCTCGGCCTGTTCTTTCAGTGAGCCGTTAAAGAGCAGGTCGGTCTGTTCCTGAACGCTTTCCAGGCCGATTGACGGGCGTCCCATCTCGTTGGCGCGGGTCTGCACGGCCATGTCGATGAATTCGCTCTCATCGAAGTTGGGGAAGTATTTCACGACCTGCATCGCCTGCATCTGCATACTGATGGCGCTGGGTTTGAGCATATTCATCTGACTAAGCTTCACGCCCATCACGCCAAAGTACTTATCAAATACTTTCTCTACAATCGCATAGTCCTCGGGGGAGTACAGCTTGTCCAGCGTGCTGTCGGGAGGCGCCATCATGGCCATACCCATCTTCATCTGCGTGTCCTGGCTCATCATTTCCTCCTTGTTGATCTCTCCCACGACGACATCACAGCCCTCGAGGGCCTGTTCCATGCCGGGAATCTTCTCCATCATCGAAGCCGGGGCAAAGTGGCAGGTGCCCAAGATGTAGCTGGGTCGTCCCAGTCCGTTACCACTCACTTTCCACAAGAGTTGAGCCTGAGCTGCAAGTGCCAGCACTGCTACAACGAGAAAAAAAGATAATCTTTTCATAGTTATCATTGGTAATTGGTTATCATGTGTACAAAGTTAGATAGTTTCCTCCAAAAAACGGGATTCGTGATGATTTTTTTTGCAAAATCCCCCAAAATGATGAGGAAATGGCGAAATAATGCCCAGTTTTAGCGATTGCACACCCCTGCTGACTGCAGTAATTTTGCAACGTGAAATAATAATAAAGTGAATTAGTTATTAGTTGATTACATACTAGAAAAATCACAAGTGAGTAAACAGATAAAAAA
This sequence comes from uncultured Bacteroidales bacterium, assembly GCA_902760865.1. Lineage (GTDB taxonomy): Bacteria > Bacteroidota > Bacteroidia > Bacteroidales > Muribaculaceae > Sodaliphilus. The sequence continues at coordinate 5,835 of CACWID010000042.1, forward strand.
TCCGCACCGATGTGATATCGATGCGGCTTTTTTTAGTCACTAGTAACTAGTCATTAGTGTTGAGCTTTGTCTTTCTCTTCTAACCAGACGGGCTCCTCGACCTTGAGCACTTTACCATGGCCGTCAAGGCCCTTGACCTGAACATCGTAGTACTCCTGGGTGTAGCCAGCGAAGGTGGGCGAGGCGGGCGTTCCGTACTCATTGCGCAGGAACTTGCCGTCCTTCTCCTTCTTGATGTTGCCGTCGAGGTACTTCACGAACAGGTACTCGCCCAGCTTCCTGTAACGGGCGGTAGCATCCTGACCGGCATTGACCGAGTAGTTGGTCAACAAGCGGATGGCAGCATCACGGTCGGTAGCGAGCAGCGAAGTTGCCTGAGCCTCGATGACGGACTGCTGCTTGGCGAAGTTGTCCTCGATGGCACCCTGCACCTTGCGGATGTCACCAATCATCTGGGAATAGCGGTGATAGGCCTGGTTGGCCACCCAGTTGTTGACCCAGAAAGCGCAATCCCAATCCAGGGTGTACATGTCGGCCTTGCCCTGACGGTAGCTCTCAGGCACCTGGGTGATGGAGCAGTACATGGGCACAAAGACGGCCGTGTTGGCATCGTCAACGCCGAACCAGAAGCATCCGCCCACCTCGTCGGGCATCCAAGAACGCATCTGAGCGGCAAACACCCAACCGGTCTGCTGGGTAGCGATGGCACGCTCCTGGCTGTAGGTCACGCCATCAACCTCAAAGTCCATGGGACGCCAGCGGTAAGGCACGCCATAGGAAGTCTTGGCAGCGGCATCCTGAGTCATGTCGAACGGAGTGCCCTCGAAGTGGTCGCGCATCATCTCCTGCATGTCGCGAACGCTGACCTTGCGGTCGGGCTTCACGTAGAGAGGCATCACGTCGGCATCGGCACGGGTTTTGCCCATAATGAAAGGCAGATAGGCGTCCATGCCCTTGTGGAAACGGTTGAAGTAGCTCCACACGCGGGCATCACAGCCGCGCAGGGCACCGGCATCAAACTTCTGGTAAACAGGAGCAAAGGCGAAGTCGGCGTCCTTGCCGCTGTAGAGGCCTTTCTTCTTGGCAAAGGAGATGACGTCCTTGCTGTACATGACGTTCTTCTTGTCCTTCATGTCAAACTTCCAGATGCGGGGATTGTTGGCATGGCCGGCGATGCAGTCGTCGGGAATGCGGATGGCCACCCAGACGGCGCCGATTTCACCGGGACCCTTGCCGATCATGTCCATGATCCAGATTTCATTGGGGTCACCGATCGAGAATGACTCGCCTTCGCTGGCATAGCCATACTTGGCCACCAGGTCGGTCATCCACTTGATGGCCTCACGAGCGGTCTTGGAGCGCTGCAGGGCGATGTACATCAGGCTACCGTAGTCGATAAACGAGGTGCCCGTGGTGTCCCACAGTTCCTCACGACCTCCCCAGGTGCTCTCGGCGATGGTCACCTGGTGCTCGTTCATGTTGCCCACGACGGCATAGGTGTGTGCCACCTCAGGAATCTCGCCCAAGGGCTTACCGCTGTCCCAGTCAACGATTTTGCGCATCGAGCCAGGAGCATGGTCGGCAGCGGGAATGTACTGGAGGTCACCGAACAAGGTGTGGCTGTCGGCAGCATAGGTGATGATGGTCGAGCCATCGACACTGGCATTCTTGCCGACGAGCAGGTTGGTACAGGCCTCGGCAGTGGCCCAGCCGGCGAGCGCCAGCAAAGCAGCCGATAACAGTTTAATTGACAGATGTTTCATTTTTCTTTTTTGGTTTTGGTTGATTGATATGGTTATTTGTTGGTTTGAATCATGTCAGTTGCCCACCGGGATGTCATACCCCGTAAGCCGGAAGGCGACCTTGAAGGGCGTCGCCTGCTTGCGAGGCTGCGGCCCGGCGTAGTAATAGAACAGCCGCTGCACGTCAAAAGACTTGATGCTGACGAGCTTGGTCTCTCCGGGCTTGAGGTTGACGGGAACGGTGACCGTCCTCTGGGTGAGCATCTCGCCCTGCATGGTCGTGTAGCGGAGCAGCAGTCTGACGGCGCTCATGCGATGGGCCGTGTTGTTGGTGATGAAGAATGACTCCTTGCTGTCGCTGGCCCGCTTGCTGAAGCCCTTGAGCGAGACCGCATCAGGATCCACAGCAACGGGAAGGCTGTCGGGCATCAGGTCGTCGCTCGACTCGATGACGGCGACGGGGATTTCGGCTGATTTGAGGCCTTTGCGGGTTGTTCGCGTGCGCGCATCTAATGTATTGACGCACAGCAGTAATAGCATCGCGAGCAGCAGGGGCGGAAGAATTAAAATATGTGAAGTTCTCGCTTTCATCACAGGTATCTCACGCGGTTAAAACGGTTGCCGTTACCCCCATCGGGGTAGATCTTGCGAAAGCCCACGGGCAGCCTCTCCCCGGTTTTCTCGGGGATGATGCTCACGCCGTTGAAGAGGGTCGGCAAGAAGCGTGCGATGTTGACACGCACCTTGACCTTCCAGTGCGGAGGGTCAAAGGTGAAGGTCGTCGCCTCGCTGTTGAGGGTTGCCACACACTCGAGCGGCTTGATGAGGGTGACGCGGTCGCGCTGGCTGTAGAGCCACAGCTGGTACTTGTTATCGACCGCGCTGGCGGCGATATAGCCGATGACCGTTCCCGGCATCACGTTGATGTCGGGCGACTCGAGCAGGATGATGCGGTAGCCGATGTTGTGCTCGCCGCGGTAACGCTCGATGCCCAGGGTCATCTCCTCGTTAGGGTAATACCAGATGCCCTCAAGCGGCTGCATATCGGTCTCGTCCAGCCTTACCCGCATCGAGTCTGTGTCCAATCCGTGCTGAATGACAGACTTGGCAGGGACGGGCTTGCGGCCCGCCACTGCCACGAGGGGCAGCAGGCAGAACAGGAGCGATATGAGCAGCGAACGCCTCATTGGGGTTAATTGACGGTAGCGAAGCGATAAACCACACCGAGGCTGAGAATCTCCTTGAACTGCCAGTAGTTCCAGTCGTCGTCGCGGGTGCGCGAACGGTCAAAGCGCAGGTGAGTAAAGAGCTGGGTGGTCAGATACTTACCGATGGAGAGGTCGAGCGTGTTCTCCCAGTCGCCCTGCACATACTGATAGTTGGTGAACATGTAGAGCCTGGAAGTAATCATCACATTAGGATTGAAGCGCCACATCAGTTTGGCCTCGAAGTTGCTACCGAAGGCATTCTTGGTGTGCTTGCCCGCATCGATGCCGAAGCGTGTCGGGTCAATGTCGGTGATGTTGCGGCAGTACTTGAGATTGTAAGATATCGGCGCGATGGCCAGAGTGAACACGCGGTCGTCGGCCTTCTTGTAGTTGTAGGTCATACCGAGACCGAGGTTCAGTTCAGCCGGGGAGAGGAAGGCTGCAGTCATCGTGCGGGTGTTAACCTTGTAGTTGTTCAGGAACTGGGTCGTGAACTGGAGCATGGCGCTGTAGTACCAGTTCTTCACAGCCTTGTAACCCAACTGACTGGTAAAGAGGAAGTTGTCCTCGTTGATGAGGTACTTGCGGATGCTGTCGCCGTGGGTGGTGGCGATACCCAGTTTATAGGACAACGAGTTGTTGAACAGCCAGTTAGGATGCAGGTCCTGGTTGAGGTTGCAGTTCCAGTTGACCGAACCCAGCAGCGCGAGGTTGTTCTCACCGCCCTGGTACCAGTTGCCGCTGATGTAGGCCTGGGTGAACTGGAGCGATGCGTTGAACACGTGCAGCCAGTTGTGGAGCGGCCCGACAGGAGCATCGGGCGGGGTGATATCCTCGACAGCCACCTGTGCCGGCACGACGGTGAGCATGCCCTGCTTGGGGTCACTGGGGATGATGCCCTCGGGGGGAGGCTCGGGCAGGCGGTTGGCGTTATAGGCGACGAGCTGCGGGTGCTCGATCATCGTGCGCTGGCGCAACTGACGGGTGCGCTCAGACTCGGAGATGGCCTCCTGGAGCCAATCATCACCGGCATCGAGGGCATAGAGGGCCTCGGTGCGGGATGCCTGTGCGGGATGTGCCGCGGGGGTGTAGTTGTCATAAACCAGCGGGGCATAAAGCATGGGCTGGTCCACGTCGGGTCGCCCGCTGTTGTCGTGTGCTGCCATCGTCAGTCCCATCGTGAATGCCGCGATGGCGAGACAGGCCTTGAGAGTAAAGAACTGTTTCATCATGACTATCGGTTTTTAGAGTTATTATCAGTGTTTAAGCGTCATAGAGCTGCTCCTTGCTTTCGGTCCTGGGCTGCTGTTGCTGCTTTTTGTCTTGCTGCTCTTTTTCCTGCTGCTTGGCCTTCTGCTTGGTCTGCACCTTCTGGCGCTTGCGCTCGTGGTTAGGCTTTTGTGACTTGTTCTCGGCAAAACTCTTGATCATGTCCTCAACGATTTCGCGGTTGCCGTAGATGTAGTTGACCGTGACCTCAATGATGAGGTTCTGGTGCTTTGAGACGATGTCGGCGATGATGGCGCGTGAGCCGTCGGGCATGGTTCCGGTGATGCTGTAGGTCTTCTTGAAGCCCTTGACCTTGATTTTTCCCGAACTGAGGTCATACATGTTGTAACCCAGGGCTTTGCGCTGCAGGTTCTCGGTGAGCAGCTTCTTCTCGTCGCCCTTGTCCTGGCTGTAGAGCTGCACGGTCATGACCATGTCCTCCCACTGGATCTCGAATCGCGTGGGGGAGTTGAAAACGACAAATCCGTTGTCGGGCGTCTCAAACGAGAGGTCATAACGGCTCCAGTTATAGATGGTCGCGTGGCTAGAGAAGTTGATTGCGAGCATCAGGAGCAATGCCAGCCAGAGGGCGGCCTGTCTCGGGTGGGTCAACGCCCCCCGACCCCCTCTAATCTTAGAGGGGGAGTTGGAGATACTATCTGTTGCCATCATCATACTGAACATCATTTAGTTAGGTTGTTTCACTTGGTCGAGATAGCGTGACCACTCCCGCTTGCTGCCACGGAAGACATTCAGGTCCACTTTGCCCTTGACACCCACCACAGAGCCCTCGTGGCTGATCTGCTGGATGCAGTGGGGCAAGTGGGGCAGCTTGTCGGGGCTGGTGAACGAGCAGAGCCACAAGTCGCAGTCCACCAGCATGTTATTATAGTACTTCTCATAGCCGTCAAGGTTGGTGTAGATCATCACCTGATAGCCCTGGTCGGTGAGGATGTGTATCATGTCGATGACGCGCTCGATGGCGGTCTGACGGTTGACGGTGGCTCCGTTGCCCCAATCGTCCTCGAGGTCAATGACCAGGGGCAGGTCGAGCTGCTTGCCCTGGACGGCACCGAGCAGGTTGTCAGCCTGTTCGCGCCCCGTGCGGTTCTTGCGGAAGAAGTGGTAGGCGCCGACCTTGAGCCCCGCAGCCTTGGCACCGCTGTAGTTGCGGTCGAAGGCGTCGTCCCTGTAGGTCTTGCCCTCGCTGGCCTTGATGAAGACGAACTGGTAGTCATCGTCGCGCACCTCATCGAAGTCGATGTCGCCGTTGTGCTTGGACACGTCGATGCCGGCCACGGGGTAGCGGTACCTGTCCACATTGACCGAATGGGGCAGGATGTAATGCCAAACGACGTATGCCGCACCAAACACAACAAGTGCTGCCACCCCAGCAAGGAGCAGCCACTTGATGTAGTCGGGTCTTGTCGGCACTTGTCGTTTACCCATAGGCAGTCAGGGTGTTAGAATAACGGGAAGTTGCTGGGGGAATAAACCCACTTCTGTTCAAACTCCTGCTGCGTAGCGGTGAAGAAGAGCACGCCCTGGATGATTGACACGACGGTTGTCACCGTGGCAAGGATACCACACGACAAGATAGCGATGAGCAGGAACAGCACGCCTGCCGAGGTCTTGCCGATGTAGAAGTAGTGCAGTCCGCACCACCCCATCAGGATGGCGAGCAGGCCGGCGATGCCGCGGCTCTTGCCCGAGGGACCATTGTTGAAGACGCTATCCATGGCACTGGAAGCCTGGTTACTGAACTGGCGCCACTGCTCCTGGAAGTTCTGCTCCTGGTCGCTATAGGATACGTTGGTCTCAGCGCCGCAGTAGGGGCACTTCACACGGTTCACTTTCTCTTGAGTGCTATATTGCTTTCCGCACTCGGGACAATGATGAATATACATAGTCTTAAGTTTTTAGTCACTAGTCACTAGTCGCTAGTCATTAGTCGATTGTTAATTGATACATACATTAGACTACACGAGGGGCAAAAAAGTTGCATCGTTTGTCAGAATTTATTGACCATCGCAACAAATAGATGCTAATAATGCATTTAACATCTTACTGATTTCTGTAATGAGCCCCATGGCAACAGACGCCCTTGAAGCATCAAAATAGTTCAGTCGCTGGCATATCTCTATCTGTGTTGACAATTCCCAAAGGCTTCCTCTTGCTATAAAAAGGAATTTTATCAGGTCTTTATCTGTATTACGACCTTCCCCCTCAGCAATATTGGAAGGTATCGAAACAACTGCCCTCCTCATCTGGTCAGATAGAGCGAACATCTCTTCTTTGGGCAAGCTTTTAGCCAAAGAATAGACCTCAATGGTCAGATCCATTGATTTTTGCCACACTATCAAGTCCCTATGGTCTCTATATCTCATATTATAATCTTATAAAGAATCACATAGAATTACATTCGACTAGTGACTAGTGACTAGCGACTAGCGACTCAACGCTTCCGGCGCTGTGCGCCAGAGCGCTGCTTCTGCTGCTGTTGCTGCATCTTCTGGACCTCCTCCATGCGCTCGAGCCACTTGGATTTCTTCTTGGGCTTGGCCTGGTTGGCGGCGATGGTGGCGCGCACCTTGTCCTCGGTGACGAAGGCGCGGCTGACGTAGGTCTGGATGATGGTTATGAGCAGTGCGATGAAGTAGTAGTAGCTCAGGCCAGATGCGTAGTTGTTGAACCAGAAGAGGAAGAACAACGGCATCATGTAGAGCATGATCTTCATGCCCGGCATGGACTGGGACTGGGCCTGCGACTTGCTGGTGAGGTAGGTGTAGAGCAGGTTGGTACCGGTCATCAACAGACAGAAGAGGCTGATGTGGTTGCCGAACAGGCTGGAGATGATGGGGATGTGGGTGCTCCACTCCAGAATCTTGTCGGGGGCGCTCAGGTCATTGGCCCACAGGAAGGACTGACCTCTCAACTCGATGCACGAGGGGAAGAAGGTGAACATCGCGATGAGGATGGGCATCTGCAGCATCATGGGCAGACAGCCGCCCATGGGATTGGCACCGGCCATGCGGTAGAGCTCCATGGTCTTCTGCTGCTTCTTGATGGCGTCTTCCTGGTTGGGATACTTCTCGTTGATGGCAGCGATGTCAGGAGCGAGGATGCGCATCTTGGCCTGGGAGACGTAGCTCTTGTAGGTCAACGGCCAGAGGACGAGCTTGATGAGGATGGTGAGCACCAGGATGATGATACCATAGTTGCTGATGAACTTGCCGAGCCAGTCGAACACGGGGATGATGACGCCGGCGTTGATCCAGCGGAACAGGGTCCATCCCAACGGGATGAGGCGCGTGAGCTTGAGGTCCTCCTTGGGGGAGTACTTGTCATAGCTGGCCAGCGTGTGGTAACGGTTGGGGCCCAGGTAGAAGTAGAACGAGGCGGGCACAGGCTTGTCGCTCGAGTAGGGCACCAGGGTGTGGATGTTGACGTCCTTGAGGTAGTCCTCATAGTCGGCGGCGTCCTTGTCGATGGCGACGCTGCTCATCTTGGCGGTGGAGAAGATGCTGTCGGTGATAAGCACGGTGGAGAAGAACTGGTTCTTGGCGCTGATCCACTTGAGTTTGTCGGTGAGGTCCTTGTCGTCGCTGCCGCTCTCGCTGGTGGTCTGGACGTCGCCGCCCTTGCCGGCAAACTTGTAGCAGATGCCGCTCCATCGCTCCTCGAAGGTCTTGCCGAACTCGTGCCTGGAGATCTTCTGGTGCCAATCAAAGTCCACCATGTTGATGTTCATGGGGATGATGCGCGACATGGACTGCTGCACCATCTCCATGCGGACCATGTAGCTGCCCGGGACGAGGGTGTACTTGAGTCCCCACTGTGCTCCGCCCTCGAGCTGGAGGTTCATGAGCACGGTGCTGTCGTTGAGCTGCTTGGGCTCGAAGTAGAAATTCTTGGTCTCGAAGCGCTGGGTGTTGTTGCTCAGGGTGAAGCTGTAGTCGTTGTCGCCCTTGTCAAAGAGGACGAGCTGTGGCGACTTGTAGGTCTTGTAGCCCTTGAGCGTGGCGCGGGAGATGATGCCGCCCTTGGTCGAGAGTTCGACCTTGACCGAGTCGTTCTCAAGGGTGACAAACTGCTCGGTACCGTTGAGCGACGCGGCAAAGGAGCCGTTCTTGGCATAGACGTCGAGGACCCGCTGCACGGCCTGCACGGCGAGGTTGTGCACGGCGGGGTTGGCCGACGTGGTGGCAGTGACCTCGTCCCACTGGACGGTGGTGTCGGCGACGGTGATGGTGCCGGTGATGTTGCCGTCCTTGAGGGTGAGCACGACGCCCTCGTTGTTGATGCCGGCGTTGTCGGCGGGCATGCTGGCGAGGATGCTGTTGAGGTGTGTGATGTCGGTGGTGGCCAGGGTGTCGATGTCACCGGCCGCGATGTCACGCCGCTGCTGTTGTTGCTGTGCGGCGGCGATGGAGTCGTTCAGTCGCTGACGCTCGGCGAGCTCGGCCTCGCTGGGCTTCTGGAGCCACATGAAGCCGAAGATGACGAGTCCCATCAGCAACATTCCAATCAAAGTGTTTTTGTCCATTCTTTATAATTATTTTAGCTTTATATTCTTCTTTATTAAGTCCGTGCTGCGCACGGAGAAATTAAACAAAAATTTATTTTAAAAATTAAACAAAATTCAGCACAAAACTTCAAGAACATTTTCTAATCGGTTATCACGCCAATTTAATTTCTTGATCTCTCCATCGTCACGCCTGCAATACCACTCACTGAACAGACTATTACAGCCAAAATTAAATAATAGACCGAATGGCATATGCGTCAAGTGCATATAGTTCCATAATTGTTTACGGTGCTCATTATTCACATATTTGACTGCCTTCAACTCAATGATCGTATCGTCGTCCACGACCAGATCCATACAATAATGTTTCTTCAACTTCACATCCTTCCAGTAAATCGGCAAGTTAACTTGCTCTTCGCATCGCAGATTGCTCTGTTCCATCAGATAAACAAGTGCAGCTTCATAAGCAGACTCAAGTAAACCGGGATGATACTCGGCATGGACTTGCATAGCTAGACCCGTTATCTTATAAAACGATAGACAGCGTTCACTAATTTCTGCGATAGTTAACATTAGTGGTTGGGATGTCTTGTTTAATTTTATTTTAAATTTTGTTTAATTTCTCGGCCGCCAGGCCGATAATATCTTAGCGCCTTTGCGCCTTAGCGTGAGGCGGAGGAGGAGGCGATGGCTGCCTCGATGAACGACATGAAGAGGGGATGGGGGTTGAGGACGGTGCTGGAGTACTCGGGGTGGTACTGGGTGCCGATGTACCAGCGCTTGTCGGCGAGCTCGATGACCTCGGCGAGGCCGCTCTCGGGGTTGACGCCGGCGATGGTCATGCCGGCAGCCTCGAAGCGCTCGCGGTACTCGTCGTTGAACTCGAAGCGATGGCGGTGCCGCTCCTCGATGTCGGTCACGCCATAGGCTTCAGCAACTTTTGTGCCAGGCTTGACGCGGCAGGCATAGGCGCCCAGACGCATCGTGCCGCCCAGGTTGGTGACGGTCTTCTGGTCCTCCATGAGGTCGATGACGTTGTTGGTGGTCTTCTCGTCCATCTCGGTGCTGTTGGCATCGGCGAGGCCGAGAACGTTGCGGGCAAACTCGATGACCATGCACTGCATGCCCAGGCAGATGCCGAAGGTGGGCACATCGTGCTCACGGCACCACCTGAGGGCGACGTACTTGCCCTCGATGCCGCGCTGTCCGAATCCCGGTGCGACGACGATGCCGTCGTGGCCGGCGAGGAGCTTCTCGACGTTGCCGTCGTTGATGTGCTCGCTGTTGATATAGTCCAGCTTGAGGCGGCGGTCATGGTAGGCGCAGGCGTGCAGCAGGCTCTCGTCGATGCTCTTGTAGGCATCCTGCAGGGAGACATACTTGCCGACGAGGCCGATGCGCACCTCCTGCTTGGCGCCCTTGAGCTTGGCGAGGAAGGCGTTCCACTTGCTCAGGTCGGGCTCGCCCTTCACCTCCAGCCCCGTCTTCTCGATGATGATGTTGTCCAGGCGCTGCTCGTGCATCTTGAGGGGGACCTCATAGATGGTGGGCACGTCGAGCGACTGCACGACGGCGTCGGCGCTGACGTTGCAGAACTGGGCCACCTTCTTGAGCATGGTGGGGGGCAGCTGGTGCTCGGTGCGCAGCACGAGGATGTCGGGCTGGATACCCTCCTGCTGCAGCAGCTTGACGCTGTGCTGGGTGGGCTTGGTTTTCAGCTCCTTAGCGGCGCTGATATAGGGGACATAGGTCAGGTGGACACAGATGCAGCGGCGACCCAGTTCCCAGCGCAGCTGGCGGATGGCCTCGATGAAGGGCAGCGCCTCGATATCGCCCACGGTGCCGCCGATCTCGGTGATGACGAAGTCATACTTGCCGGTAGTGCCCAGCAGCTTGACGTCGCGCTTGATCTCGTCGGTGATGTGGGGGATGATCTGCACGGTCTTGCCCAGGTAGTCGCCACGGCGCTCCTTGTCGATGACACTCTGATAGACACGTCCCGTGGTGACATTGTTGGCGCGGGTGGTCTTGATGTTGGTGAAGCGCTCGTAGTGGCCCAGGTCGAGGTCGGCCTCGTGGCCGTCGACGGTGACGTAGCATTCGCCGTGCTCATAGGGGTTGAGCGTACCGGGGTCGATGTTGATGTAGGGGTCAAACTTCTGGCAGGTGACGCTGTAGCCGCGCGAGAGGAGCAGCCGAGCGATACTGGAGGCGATGATTCCCTTACCGAGCGACGAGACGACGCCGCCGGTGACAAAGATGTATCTTGTTTCCACTTCTTTTTTCATAATTATATAATAACCTGCAAAGGTAATAAAAAGATTTCAGTTTCCTGCCATTTACCGCAGGAAACTGCTGAAACCGGGCCAGCACTGGGCTGGAAGGAGGCATAGTTGCTATAGATACTATAGATAGTGCTGTTAGGGGCTTGTGCGGTGGGGTCAACGCCCCCCGGGCCTGTAGAGACGCAAAATCTTGCGTCTCGCTTCGTCAGGCGGGGGAACCTCAACGCCCCCAGGAGGATGTACCATAATTGCGACTCGGTAATATAACCGTGCTATCGCACGGGAAATTAAACAAATTTTTAAATTAAAATTTTATATTTAATTTGTTTAATTTCCCGCCTGCAGGGCGGTTATAGTTCTAGCAGTTGAATTATGACACGGCCTCAGCTCTTCGGGCGGTGGGAGACGCAAGATTTTGCGTCTCTACAGTGAGGGCGGGGGATCTTCAACGCCCCCCGGCCCCCTCTAATCTTAGAGGGGGAGTTGCTCGGAGACGCAAGATTTTGCGTCTCTACAGGGTCGCGGTGGGCGTCTCCTGTATGATAAAAAAAGGCGACCCGGAGGGGTCGCCCTTTTTTGGATTAGCTAGAAGCAGCTATTGCTTACTTCATAACCTTGGTTGCGGTCTGAGTACCGTCGGTGTAGGTGGTAACGACGATGGTCATGCCGTTAGCCTCCTGCATCTCCTGGCCAGCCATGTTGAAGTAGCGTACGCCAGCAACGGTCTTGCCACCCATCATCTCGTCGATGCCAGTGGGATAGCTTACGGTGAACTCGATAGCGGTCTGCGCGCTGATGAGGTCGCCATAGGTAGCCCAAGCAACTACGCGGTAGGTCTGGTTAACCTCGGTCTTCCAGATGGGCTCCTCATAGAGAACGTTCTCCTCAACGAGAACCCAGATGGGCTGGTCGTTCTCGTCTACGCCATTCTGCACGTACAGGTTGTAGTAAACAACACTACCAGGGGTGGTCGGGGTGATGGTTGCACCCATACCAGTGATACCGTCCTCGGTGAAGGTGGTGATAACGGGAGCGCCAACCTCGGTGATCGGGGTTACGGGCTTAGCGTGAACAGTAGCGGTCTCAGCCTGGCTTACACCGGGCTCTACCTCGTCATACTCTTGGTCGGTGTCGATGTAGGTAGCGGTAGCATAGTAGCCAACGGTTACATCAGCATCGCCACGAGCGATGGTAGCCTGAGCGGAACCAACACCCTCGTAAGTGGTGGTGGTGGGAGCACCAGTCTCAGCGTCATAAGTGGTAACGTAGAGAACTACATTGCCCTGACCGGTAGCGGTGATAACCATGTTCTCGTCATCCTCAACAGCGGTAACGGTGGGAGCGGGAGTCTCATAAACCTTGTAGTTGTTAAGAACGGTGAAGGTCTTGGTAACCTCGTTGGAAGCGAGCCACTCGGTGCCCTCGCCTACCCATGCTTTAACAGTTACCTCATAGTCCTGAGGACCACGGGGATAGCTGGCCTCGCCAATGTAGTGCTGCTCACCATCGGTCTCAGCGGGCCAAGTAACAGTTACATAGTAGTTGTCATCGTCGAAGGTTACGTTGATGATAGGATCATCAACGGGCTTCTTGTCCAGAGCGTCAACAACAAAGCTATCCTCAGCAACCGGGCCCTTCTCGTCGCCACGCATTACGTAAGCCTCAACGTTTACGTTCTGAGCGGTGTAGGTGGGATTTACAGTGTAGGTGTAGGGGCTGGTCTGCTGTGCGCCGTTTACGTAGAGGACAGCGTCATCGTTGTTGGAGGTAACGGTAACGGTCAGGCTACCATCCGGGTTGGTCACGCCAGCGATGGTGGGAGCTACGAGCTCTGCGGGAGCCTGCTCAGCGGGAACGTAGATGTTCTCGGTGGTAGTCTCAGAGATGTCCTCACCCTGAGCCTGAGCGGTAGCGGTAGCTACGTAGTTAACACCCTCATAGATGTCGTAGTTCTCAACGTAGGGGTTGGGAACAGAAACACCGTCGATGTACAGCTTAACGCTGCCATTACCGGTAGCGGTAACGGTCAGCACGCCGTTCTCAGCGGTCCAAGTGATGGTGGGAGCGGCGGTCTGGGGAGTCTCCTGCTCGGGACCCATGTAGAACGAATGTTTGTTCACCTGACCTGCGGGGCAAGCCTCGCCTTCGCCCAGATAGCCATCCGAAGAGGGCTCGGTCTGGAACTCAACGTTACCACCCTTGAAGTCCTCAGCGATGATGAAGATGATCTGGATGAACTGGTCATAGTCACCGGGAGCCCAGTGAGCCGGGCCCATGAAGTTACCACTCTGGTCATAAGCACCCTTCATGTTGGCGATGATCAGGTTGTTGATGTAGTCGGGCAAGAAGTTCAGGTCGGCAGTCGTGGGAGCGGGATCGCCCAGGTCATCATAGGTGTTGATGGTCAGGTCGGTGCCAGGACGATAGGTACGAACGGTCAGACCCTCGGGAGGAGTAACGGTCAGCTGAACAGCCTGAACATAGGTGTCGAAGTGAGCCTTCACATCCCACTTGATGTTGTTGGTGCCGTACTGGTCCTCAGTCAAGTACGTGTCGTTCATGTACAGGTAGTCCTCAGCGAATACGCTACCTACCATCATGAGCGCTGCAAGTGTAAATAAAAATTTCTTCATAATTGAACAAAAATTTTAATTAATAAAAGTTATAAAGTGAATAAAAACAAATAATTCTCAAACATCCAAGGGTTAAATCAATCTTGAGTTCTCATCGAGTTTCGGAATAACTGTACTTAATCGTCTTTTGGGTAATCAATTTTTCAATCATGCAAAGTTGTATCATAAATCTACCACCTCGACCCGAGACCTCGGGCGTGGATGGCGGGTTAAATGCAGCTCGGTTTTTTCATATCTATAATAGATGACATATTTCATGAAATGATGCTAGCTGGTTCATCTTGTTTTGCAAAGGTATATCAAGTTTTTGAACTGGCAAAGAAAAATTGATTTTTTTTTCAAAAAAACGGATGGGGGGATGGGGGTGATAGTGGCTATAGTAGCTATAGTAGATTTTCAACGCCCCCCGGCCCCCTCAAATCTTAGAGGGGGAGCTTTTCAGGCCTGTAGAGACGCAAAATTTTGCGTCTCGCTTCGTCAGGCGGGGGATCTTCAACGCCCCCGGGGCCTTTTTCGGGCGCGGGGAGACGCAAGATTTTGCGTCTCGCTTCGTCAGGCGGGGGATCTTTCAACGCCCCCGGGGCCTTTTTCGGGCGCGGGGAGACGCAAGATTTTGCGTCTCTACAGTGAGGGCGGGGATTTTTCAACGCCCCCCGGGGAGAGTGTGTCAGAATTATAACCGCCCTGCGGGCGGAAACCTTTAGCTCGGCGAAGCCAAATTAATTAATTTAAAAATTTGTTTAATTTCCCGTGCGATAGCACGGTTATACTACCGAGTCACAATTGTGACGCTGCCTCATGCTTCACTAATCTCTAATCTCTAATCTGCGAGCAACGCGAGCATCAACGCCCCCCGGCCCCCTCTAATCTTAGAGGGGGAGTTGCTGCTAGCGCGCATCCCATCGGGTACACATACCAAAAAAGTAGAGACGCAAGATGTCTTGCGTCTCTACCGATTCGTTTGCTATCAGCTAATAGCTAATGGCTAAAAGCTAATGGCTAGGTTGCTTACTTCATCACCTTAGCGGTGCTGGTGGTGCCGTCGGTGTAGGTGGTTACAACGATGGTCATACCGTCAGCCTGCTGCATCTCCTGGCCAGCCATGTTGAAGTAGCGTACGCCAGCAACGGTCTTGTCAGCGTTGAGCTCCTCACCAGTAGCCACTGGGAACTGCGAAGTGCTCAGTACCCTCGAAGAGCTCGTGGTTGTTGGCGTTACCGAACTGCTCGTCCTCGGTCAGGGGCTCGTAAGCCTCGGGACCATACTGTACGCCATCAATCATGATGTAGAAGTCAGCGTTGGGCCACTCGGTTGCGGTGGGATAGCCATAAACCTTCTTGTTCAGCGGCAGGGTGATGTTGTAAGGAGTGGGAGTGCCGGTACCCGGAGTCATCTGATACCATACCTCGTTGTCGTCCTTGTCGAAGAATACAACCCAAACACCAGCATCGTGGGGATCCTCGGGCTCAACGCCACCGAGAGCGGGGATGGTGATCTCCATGGTAGCAACCTCACTCATGGGCAGGTCGCCGTCCTGAGCGGTAGCGGTAACAACAACTACAACGTCGGCATTGCCACGCTCGATGGAGTAGGGATTGTCAACCTCGACGCCGTCAACGTACATGGTTACAGTACCCTCACCTGTAGCGGTGATGATAACAACATCGTCAAGGATCTCGTAGGAGATCTCGGGAGTTGGGGTGGGCTCGATAACGGGCTTAGTGTACTCAACGGTAACCTCCTCGGTCAGCTCGTTGTAACCCTCGGCGGTAACAGTTACGTTGATAACGCTCTCACCCTCACCAACGGTGATGGTGCCGTCCTCGCCGAGAACAACCTCCTCGCCGTTAACGGTAACGGTGATGGTAACATCCTCGTTGCCGGTGTAGGTGATGGTAACAACACCATTCTCATCGGGACCGTCAACTACGATCTCACCAGTGAGGTCTTCCATCTCAGGAACGCTCAGTGCGGGCACGAAGTACTCGCCACTAACCGAACCGTCGGTCTGGCCATCAACGTGAGCGGTAGCGGTCAGCTTAACGATCTGGTCAACGTCGGTGCGAACTACGGTGTAGGGGTTCTCAACCTCAACGCCGTCGCAGAACAGGGTTACGGTACCCTCACCAACAGCCTCAAAGATGTAAGCGTCCTCACCCTCGGTGATGTTGATCACGGGAGCGGGAGTCAGGATCTCGGGAGTCTCGCCCTCAACGGTAACCTGGCAAGGCTTGTCCCATGCCTGGTTCTTGGGGCAGTCCATCGAACCGTCGCCCCAGCCCGAAGCGGAGGGCTCGGAGTGGATGTTGATCTCACCACCCTTGAACTCGGGATCGATAACGAAGACGATCTGAATCATCTGAGCATAGTCACCGGGAGCCCAGTGAGCAGCGCCCATGTAGTTGCCGTCAACGTCATAAGCGCCCTTCATGTTAGCAACGATCAGGTTGTCGATGAAGTCGGGCAGGAAGTTCAGGTCGGGAGTAGTTGCCACGGGATCGCCCAGGTCATCATAGGTGTTGATGGTCAGGTCGGTGCCAGCACGATAGGTGCGAACGGCCAGACCCTCGGGGCAGGTAACGGTGAGCTGGAAGGCGCTCACATAGGCGTCGAAGTGAGCCTTCACGTCAAAGCGCTGGTTGTTGGTGCCCAGCTGGGCCTCTGCAACCTCAAAGTCCTCCATGTACAGATAGTCATCAGCGAAAGCGGTGCCTACCATCAAGAGGGCTGCAAGTGTAAATAAAAATTTCTTCATAATAGAATAAAAATTTAAAAGTTAATAAAACAATTTATAAAGTATTCTCATTTAGTTGCATAAATGCAGGTCAAAACATATATCTGAATTATCAAATCGTTCCGGATCACTATACTGTTATTCTATCAGTTTTGTCGCCATTATAATATATAATGTGCGTTCTTGTCATTTGGTCTTGCACACGGTGATGAAACTAAGGGCCTTGACGTCGAAGCGTGGCCTTGTTGCCGTGTAACACTTAAAATTCTCATCATTAGCAATTTATGGTTAACCTAACAATGCTATTGTTACATAGTTACCACAAAATTATAACAAAAAGCGGAATCAACAAAATCGGGAGGGGCAAAAAAGTCTTAAAAATGTTTAAAATGCTCGGCTTGCGGGAGGTGCAGGCCTGTTGCTAAGGAGCTAAGATGATTTCCTGACATCCGGGGACAAGGGGGGCTTTATCGTCCCTAACGGGGCTTCTACCAGACAGCAATACTGCTGAATAGTCCACGACACCGGATTTCAAGAATTGCTTGTGGGAGTTCTGTCGGTATTTGTCGCCCAACGGCCATGCCAAGGCGAGGCCCTACGTCCTCCGGACTTCTATAGCACGGTAGTGTCCCAACTCCTTCCCTAAGATAGGGGAGGTGGCGCGTAGCGCCGGAGGAGTATGAAAAACAGCCGGCAAAAAAACCTGGTGGCATCAACGCCCCCCGGGAGGGTGTGCCATCAATCAATCGCTAGAATTATAACCGCCCTGCGGGCGGGAAATTAAACAAATTTTTAAATTAATTTGCTTGATTTCCCGTGCGATAGCACGGTTATATTACCGTGTCGCAATGATGACATACCGCCAGTTGTAAAGCGGCCCTCTCTGAGGGGGGGGCAGAGGGGGCCGAGTGTGGGTTAGAAGGGGCGACGTCCGCCAGGGCCGCCTCCTGGAGGGCCGAAGCGACCGGGGCCACCACCCCAACGGTCGGCGTTGCGGTCCTTGGGCTGCTCACCCTTCTTGAAGGTGTTGAAGCGGTAGGTGAACGTGAGCATGCCGTAGCGTCCCAGGGAGTTGTAGTAAACGTCCTCGATGTAGTCACCGGTAACGTTGCGGTTGATGTTCTTGCGCTGCCCCAGGATGTCATAGACCGAGATGGTCAGGGCGGCCTGCTTCTCTTTCAAGAACTGGTAGGCAATCGAGCCGTTCCAGATCCACTGGTCGCTGTTGTAGCCGTCGCTATAACCGCTGGTGGTGCTGTAGCGCAGGTCGGTGCTGACAACGAGGCCGAAGGGCGCCGAATAAGTGCCGTTGAAATTACCGCCCCAGGTGTGGATGTTGCGCGCGTTGGACTTGAGCACCGAGGTGGTGGTGTTCTGGAAACTGTAACGGGGACGCAACTCGATGTCAAACACGCTATTGCGGAATGCCAAGCCAGGCGAATAATTGATGAACCAGGTGTTACTGCGGTTCTCGATGCTGTTGGTGACACTCTTGGTGACACCGTAGCGGGTGAACATGTGGCTGGTGAAGTACCATACCTTGTTGGCCCCGAAGGGGAAGCTCAGCATGTTCATCGCCATGGCGCTCCACACGCCGCCGACGTTGGTGTAGCTGGTGATGCGTCCACCCGTAAGTTCGTCGGTGGTCACGTCCGAGACGATGCTGTTCTGTGCGAAGTCGACGTTCATCATCGCCATGATGCTGCGCTGGGCGCCCTGTGCGAAGTCTCCGAAGCGCAGATTGATGTTGTGGTTGAAGGTGGGCTTCAGTTCGGGATTACCGATGATGATATTCTTGGGGTTGCTCTCGTCGGCCACGGGCTGCAACTGGGTGATGCTGGGCTGGTTGGCGCGCATGCGGTAGAAGAAGTTGAGGTTGCGCGTCTCGGTGAACTTGTAGCGGAAGCGGGCGTAGGGGGCAACGGACCATGCCCAACGCTCCTTGATGTCGCGGGCGCTGTTGATGAGGTCCTTGCTCTTGGACATGGCGCTGTTGACCGAGAGTCCCACGTTGAGGTTATAGGCCTTGCGCACCTGACGGAAGCCCACGCTGAACTCCTGATTGTAGAACGTGTTGCGGAAACTGTTGCTCAAGCCCTCGTTCCACTCGCTGTCGTAGATCGTGCCGCCGGGCCAGGTGCCGTCGCGCTCGTTGTCATAGACCATCTTGTCGCTGGTGGTGTAGCGGTAGTTGCCACGGTAGGAGAGCTCCAGGAAACGGGCATTCCTGACGTCACCGAGGGGCTCGGTCCAGGAAATGCGTCCCGTGATATTGTGGGTCTTGCGGCGGTTGTTGGCCGTCTGGTCGATGAGCTGGTCCTGGTCGTCCAGCAGGTAGTAGGTGTTGTCGGTGTAAGTGTCAGCGTCCTCGCGCACGTTGCTGTAGCGGTAGTTGAGCATGAGGCTCTGGCTGCGGCCCGGGTGGCTGGCGACCTTGTGGTTATAGATCAGGCGTGCGCCCCACTCGTAGCTCTTGCCGTCGTTGAAGAAGTTGCTCAAACTACGGTTTACTGCCGTCCTGGCGGCATCACCGGCAAACAGGCTTGACGTGTCGCCGCGCTCGCTCTTGTTGAAATTGAACGAGAAATTGGGGCGGAACTCGATGGTGTTGTTGCTGTCCACCTCCCACTTGAGACGGAAGTCACCACGCAGGTTGTGGCTCTTGTCGCGAGCGGCGGTATAGGAGTCCTCATAGCTGGTGGAATCCTGAAGGAGGTACTGACGCGCAGTGCTCGTGCGGGTGTCGCGGTCGCTGTGGCTGTACATGATGTCACCGCCGACGCGGAAGTGCTCATCCTCCTTGCTGCCGACGTTGAAGTTAATGCCGGCATACTGTGACGATGTCACGCCACGGTCGCCGCCCCAGCGCTGGAAGCGGCCCTGTGCTCCGTCGCCGAAGCCCAGGTTGTTGACGTTGTTGCCACCGCCCAGGATGGTGAACTGGTTGCCGTCGCGGAAGTGGTTGATCATCACATTGCCCGCATAGCGTTTGTCAGTGCCGTAGCCGGCATTGACGGTGCCGAACCAGCCGTTGTTCATGCCCTTCTTGACGGTGAGGTTGATGACGGTCTCGTCGTCACCGTCGTCCACGCCAGTGAGGCGCGCCAGGTCGCTCTTGCGGTCAACGATCTGCAGCTTGTTGATCATGTCGGCGGGGATATTCTTGGATGCCACGGTGGGGTCATCGCTGAAGAATTCCTTGCCGTCGATGAGGATCTTTTTCACCTCCTTGCCGTTGGCCGTAATCTTGCCGTCGGTGCCGACCTCGACGCCCGGGAGGCGCTTGAGCAGGTCCTCGACGACGGCGTTGGCCTGGGTCTTATAGGTATCGGCATTAAACTCGATGGTGTCCTCCTTGACCACGATGGGGCTCTTGACGCCCACGACGACGGCCTCCTTAAGCATGATGGTGTTGGGGTCCAACTTGACGACGCCGATGTTGACGTCACGGCCGTCCTCGCCGACGGTGACGTGCTTGATGAGGTCGTTGTAGCCCAGATAGGAGAAGCGCAGCAAGTACTTGCCGGCCTTGACGCCCTTGATGTTAAAGACACCATTCATGTCGGTGGTGGTGCCCTTGACCAGGGTGCTGTCCTTGTTGGCCATGAGCAGGCGGACCGTTGCCTCGATGAGCTCGGTGGTGTCTTGAGAGTCAACCAGCACGCCGTTGATGACGGCGGCATGGGTGTTCACGGTGGCCAAACAAAACAGTGATATCAATAACGATACAATCTTCTTCATGTTGTTGTCGTGCGTGATGTTATATATATAATGTATTTTTATGGCGCAAAATTAGTGGAAAATGGTGAAACAGAGCAAATATTTTAGATAAGTCCACTGTTTTTATAGACGAAAAATGTTGCATAACGCCACGGGGCGGAAGTATTGAAGCCGATAATTCTGGCGAAAGAGAGTGGCTGAGATTTGGTACATTGGGCAGAAAACTGTAAATTTGCGGGGAAATATTGAAGAGACAAGTTATGAGCAAAGTCATTATCATCGGTTGCGGTGGCGTCGGCACCGTGTGTGCGCACAAGTGCGCACAGAATCCTGACGTGTTTAACGAGATCGTGATTGCCTCGCGCAACCGCGCCAAGTGTGATGCCGTGGCCCGTGCCATCGGCAAGGACAACATCACCACCGACCAGGTGGATGCCGACGACGTGGACCAGCTGGTAGCGCTGCTGGAGCGTCACAAGCCCGACATGGTCATCAACCTGGCGTTGCCCTATCAGGACCTGACAATCATGGAGGCGTGCCTGCGCTGCGGTGTGCACTACCTGGACACGGCGAACTACGAGCCGCGCGACGAGGCACACTTCGAGTACAGCTGGCAGTGGGCCTACAGGGAGCGCTTTGAGCAGGCAGGGCTGACGGCCATCCTGGGTTGCGGCTTTGACCCGGGCGTGAGCGGCGTCTATACCGCCTATGCTGCCAAGCACCACTTCGGCGAGATGCACACGCTGGACATCGTGGACTGCAACGCCGGCAACCACGGCAAGGCATTTGCCACCAACTTCAACCCCGAGATCAACATCCGCGAGATCACCCAGAAGGGACGCTACTGGGAGAACGGCAAGTGGGTAGAGACCGGCGCGCTGGAAATCCACAAACCCCTCACCTACCCCATGATCGGCCCGCGCGAGAGCTACCTGATGTACCACGAGGAGCTGGAGTCGCTGGTGATCAACTTCCCCACCCTGAGGCGTGCAAGGTTCTGGATGACCTTCGGCGAGGAGTACCTGACCCACCTGCGCGTGATCCAGGACATCGGCATGGCAAGCATCGAGCCCATCAACTACCAGGGCATGGACATCGTGCCGCTGCAGTTCCTCAAGGCCGTGCTGCCCAATCCGCAGGACCTGGGCGAGAACTACACGGGCGAGACGAGCATCGGCTGCCGCATCAGCGGTACCGACAAGGAAGGCAAGCCCCTTACCTACTACATCTACAATAACTGCGACCACCACAAGGCCTACGAGGAGACCGGCATGCAGGCAGTCAGCTACACCACGGGCGTTCCCGCCATGACGGGCGCAATGATGTTCCTCAAGGGGCTGTGGCGCAAGCCCGGCGTGCACAACGTCGAGGAGTTTGATCCCGATCCGTTCCTGGAGGTGCTCAACAAGCAGGGCCTGCCCTGGCACGAGCAGTTCAACATCGACCTAGAAGCGTAACGGTCAAGATATCAACAAGAAATGGATGCTTTGCGGCATCCATTTCTTGTTTTATCTAGATGACCTAGACTATCTAGATTGTCTAGAGCTGTTCTTGGGGAAAGAGGGCAATGAGTTTCTCGTCGGCGGCGCACCAGGGGAGGGTCTTCAGTTCGTCCCAGGGGAGCCAGCGGCTGGCGGCGTGCTCGCGCATGGTGAATGCCGTCGTGGTCGCCGTGCAGCGATAGGCGGCGAGGGTGATGGTGAAGTCAGGGTAGTCGTGGGTGACGGTGGCGAGCAACTCGTGTACCTCGACATCAAAGTCCATCTCCTCGAGCAACTCGCGGTGAACGGCCTGTTGCGGGGTCTCACCGGGCTCGATCTTGCCGCCGGGGAATTCCCAATGATGGCTGGTGTAGTCGTAGCGCGACTCGCCACGCTGCATGCACAGCACCTTGCCGTCCACCTCGACGACGGCCGCCACGACGTTGTAGTGTTTGTTGGTCATTTCTTGTAGTCGCTGCTTATTTGACCAAGGCCTTGCCGGAATCTTGCCAGGCTATCACGCCCCCGTCCAGGTTGGTGACCATGAAGCCCCGCGCTGCCAGCTGGCTGGCGGCACGTGCGCTGCGGCGCCCACTACGACAATAGACTGCCACGGGCTTTGCAGGGTCGAGTATGGCAGTGGCCTTCTCGATAAAGTCGGTATTGTTCACGTCAACCAGTACGGCCCAAGCGATGTGGCCGTCCTCAAATTCCTCCTGAGAGCGCACGTCAAGGATCTGGACCTCGCCCTCGTCGATCAGGGACTGGAAATCGTCCACGCCCACGGTGATGTAGGGAGGCGGCAACTGGGGCTGACTCTTATTCCCATGAGTCAGAAACTTCGCACACGAGACGGCGATAATGGTGACTACAGCCAGTATTAACAACGTCTTGATATTGATCGCCAATAATAATGTCATGTCTGTATAGAAATGTTTAGTTTGTTAATGATGGGCAAAGGTACAACATTTTTTTGGTGAAACATGCGATTTTAACACTTTGTGGCATGGTTTTTGCAGGCTTTTTTACTGGTATGAATACATCGTTTTATACTTTTTTTGAAAGATTCTTCTAACATGTGCCCCAAAAAGGCATAAGCCTGATTTATCTTTGTATTGAAAAAAAGCAGAAGATTTTTCTGCTACGCAAAAAGGGTTGCGCCCCCGCGTGCCTGCCCTTTGCGTCGAGCAATGAAATGCCCCCACCCTCAACGCCATCGCAGCGGCGCTGAAAAGGTACTTGACACTATTTATCACACAAGACTACAACGTGTCCTAATGGGAAAAATAGAAAATTGATGAAACGCCACCCGCCTCGCCCTCCACACAAGAGGCCCAAGCCCCATCTGCCGGGCACCGATAACGAATCGGAATGCGGATTGAATTATTTTTAAGAAATACCAGATTGTTATAGAAACTTTTATTCATCTTTTTAACAACATTCCGCTTATGACTACGATTAAGACTACTTCACTGAAAACTTACAACCGCGTTCACAATTACCTGTACAACAAGAACATCGAGTGTTGGGGCGACCTCGAGAACCTCACCGTCAGCTTCTTCAACCTGACCCGCGAAGAGACCGACGAACTGCTGCAGAAACTGCTCAAACATTTCCACTTGACTCCCGTCTCGCCCGAGCGCACCCTCGCTGCCTGAGCCACCCTGCCGACCCTGGGGCGTGCCATCACCCGCTTGCCGTGATGATGGCACACCCGATGCACCTGGCTGCCCAGTTGCCGCCATCCTTGCGGCCATGCCCGTCCACGCCGACGGGCATGGTCCAGCTACCCGACGCTGCCTACTATCACACACAATTCATTTAAAAAAGCTGATTAACAAATGGAGAAAGAGAACAAAACGAAGAAGAGTGCTACCAACAAAGTATCTAACGAGCCTATGACTCTGCTGCAGGCCGTGGAGCGCATCGTGGACCTGTCGCGCGACTCCAAGCTGAGCGACAGCTTCATGAAGAAGTGTTCCAAAGAAATCCAACTTGTCGCCGATGCCTATGGCATCACGCCTCAGCAGGCCATCCTGTTCTGCATCACGCTGGAGTGCGGCCCCTATAACGTGGGCTTCTATGAGTTGCCGCGTTTCCTGAATATGAGCAACGTGAGGAGCCTGAGTTTCGGCCCTGACATCAACGAGATGATCAAGAAGCGCCTGTTGCGCTATCGCGACAATGACAAGGATTCCTTCGGCGTGCCGGAGCACATCCTGAATGCCCTGAGAGAGAACCGCGCCGTCATCATGCCGTCGATCGTCGTCGAGGACTGCGACACGCTGTTTGAGCTGATGGGCACCTGGTTTGACGTGCTGGAGCAGAACAACATATCCCCCAAAGACCTGGCCATCGACCTGCTGAAGCTGCTCAAGGACAACAACAAAATCAGCTTTGCCGAGCAAGTCCTGGCGATGAAACTCAAGGATGAAGAACTGCTGGTGCTGCTCTTCTTCTGCAACCAGTTGGTCAACGAGGACGACAACAAGATCTTGTCGCACGAGATGGACGACCTGTTTGAAGGGCGCCGCATGCGCAAGAAGGCACTCAGCGAGATGGCACACGGAACCCACAAGCTGATGCAGATGGGGCTGATCGAGCACGTGTGTGAGGACGGCACCGCCAACACCTCGATGTTCACCCTCAGCATCATGGCCAGGACCAAGCTGCTGGCCGAACTTGACCTGCAGCAGGCCGAAGTCAAGCTCAGCAATGTGCTCAAGCCCGACCAGATCAAGGCCAAGTCGATGTTCTACCCTCAGGCGATGGAGCAGCAGATCAACGAGCTGAACGGCTTCCTCGACGACGAGCAGTTTGTCGAGATCCAGCGCCGCTTGGACGAGAGCGGTTTCCGCACCGGTTTTGCCTGCCTGTTCTACGGAGCGCCCGGCACCGGCAAGACCGAGACCGTCTATCAGCTCGCGCGAACCACCGGCCGCAGCATCATGCTCGTGGATGTGCCCCAGATCAAGAGCAAGTGGGTGGGCGACAGCGAGAAGAACATCAAGGCCCTGTTCGACCGCTACCGCGAACTGGTCAAGCGTTGTGAACTGGCCCCCATCCTGCTGTTCAACGAGGCCGATGCCATCTTCGGTGTACGCAAGAACGGCGCCGAGAATGCCGTGGACAAGATGGAGAACACCATCCAGAACATCATCCTGCAGGAGATGGAAAGCCTGCACGGCATTATGATTGCCACGACCAACCTGGTCAGCAACCTGGACGGTGCCTTCGAGCGCCGCTTCCTCTACAAGGTCAAGTTTGAGAAGCCCGACGCCACAGTACGCAGCCGCATCTGGCAAGAGATGATTCCCGACCTGAGCGACAAGAGCGCCGACATCCTGGCCAACACCTATGACCTGAGTGGCGGACAAATCGAGAACATCGCACGCAAGAACACCATCAACCGCATCCTGCACGGCGACAACGGCGACAACCTCGCCACCCTGATGGAATACTGCAAGGCTGAGACCCTCAACCCGGCAGCCAACCGACCCCGCATGGGATTCTGACGACACACAACAGATTAGCCCTAGGAAAATCGGGGGACGGGAGCTTCCATGCGGCTCCCGCCCCCTTTTTTCACATCCAATTTTGGCTCCACAAGGCACATAAAGACGCAAAATTTGGCGTCTCCACAAGTATAATAATTCCAGTTGACTACACCTAGATTTTGTTAAACGCATAAGATTATAAGGTTAAAAGCCACCGCAACGGACTCATAAATCGCAGAAAATTTCTACCTTTGTGCCCCTAAAACCACTAGTTATGCTATGAATGTTATCAGACAAACTATCCTGACACTCCTGTTCGGTCTGGCTGCGACGACAGCCATGGCGCAGTACTATAGCGGAGATCGCACCTTTGACGGTGAGAACAAGAACGAGGTTTCCCTCTCGCTGACCACAGGCAAGAACATCATCACGGGTCCGTGCATCGGCAACACCGTGCACTACAAGCACTACTTCAACAACCACTGGAGCGTGGACGGCGGCGCCAACCTGCAGTACACCAAGGGGCTGTACGGCTTCAAGGCCAAGGGCGAGTATCACCTGAAAATCAAGTCTTTCCACATGTTTGCCTCGGGTGAGTACATGTTCAACCATTACCACGACTACAACACCAATGAAAACGTGGGCAACATGTCGGTCCGCTTTGAGCGCGGCTACTGGGACATCACCCTAGGCGGCTCATTGATCGGCTACAACATGATGGGTGACCACTATACCGAGCCTCTCACGCTCACCTTCGGTGCCCATGCGTCATTGCGGCCCCGCACCCACCACTGGAACGTGGGCGTGCTGTTCCGCAACTATGACGACTTCTACTACGAGAACTGGAACATCAACTGGGGTCTGGACTTCTACTATAGGTTCAATCCCCGTTGGAAATTGTTCGGCGAGTTCAACATCCGTCCTGCCGGCTCAATGAGCCAGTTGGCCAGCAAATATGAGACAACAGGCAAAGTTGGTTTAATCTATCGATGGAAATAACAATGAAAAAGTCAGTATTATATAGCCTCATGGCAGCCGCACTGCTGGCAGCAAGTGTGACATTCACCTCATGTGAAAAAGTGAGTCCCCAGGGTGTGCTCATGGGCAACACCAGTGTTGACGACCGTGTGAAGCAGTCACTGGTCAACAATTCCTTCTATGAAGTGGCGTGGGACAAAGAACTGCCCGACACCGTAACGGAATATTCCTTCCTTGTGGGCAGCGACAGCCACATTACCTTCGACCCAGGCCGTCTCGAAGAGATGCTCGATATCAGCATCAATGATGGCGACCTGTTCTGCTGCCACTTGGGCGACCTTGCCGACACCAAGGCTGAATACTACTACAATACAGAAAGGGCACTTTATCTTGCCACCGAAAAATGGCAAGATAAGTACCTGGAGCCCTATTTTGACGAGGGAGGAGAAGCAGTTATAGATACCCTGTTCTTTGTAGATCCGAGGACCGGTTGCTTGTATCGCAAAGACGACATGTCCATCGTACCCATATTCTTGCCCTTCTATCCTGTAGTGGGTAACCACGACATCACCCACAACGGATGGGCTTTGTACAGCAGACTGTTCAAGAGCTCGTTCTATGAATTCACTGTCAAGGTAGGTAATAAATATGATCGCTTCATTTTCCTGGATTCGGCCAACGGCACATTGGGCGACTTCCAGATTGAGCAGATTGATGATGGCGTTTTCTGGCGTGACAAAAAGGACATCCGCAATACCTTTGTCTTCACCCACACCAACATTTTCAGGCCATCACTCAACGAGTTCGCATCGACCTATTGCCGAGAAGAGATGTACTACATCCTGGACAAGTTGGCAGACTGGAAAACGACCATCGCCTTCTGGGGGCACGTACACGCGTGGGACGAGAGAGATTTTGGCGGTGTGCACCACATCACCATGCCGTCTATGAACTTCGTTGACCACCCCAATGGCGGCGATGACCTGATTGTGCGCATTACCGTTACTGGTGACCACGAATACAAGATGGATCGCCTGGGACTGCACTGCAAGGAGCGCAGCAAGCAAGAACTGGAAGAGCTAGAATACAAGACCTCTACCAAAATTAATAATTAATGCGCTTCATGTGATTGAGTATAAGGCGATAGACTTTAAGGACCTGGACATCTTCCGCTCATATCTGCGGTGGGAAGATGTCCAGGGTTGCGAATGGAGCAGCGTGAACCTGCTCACCTGGAATCACTTCGGGCTTGAATATGCCATCGTCAAGGGGTACCTGGTGCTGCGGTACATCTATGACGGACAATACACCCACACCATGCCGCTACCGCCTGTACCCGAGGGGGTTGAGCGCCCACGCCTGTCCGAGGCGGGCGACGGCTGTCTGGAGTGCGTCGTCCGTGCCCTGCGCGACGAGTGCTTTGCCCATCACCAGCCCTTCAGCATCACCAACCTGAACCAGCTTGGAATCGAATTCCTGCAACGCGTATTCCCGGGCGAATTTGAGTTTTCCGAGCCGATGACCGAGCGCTATGACTACATCTGCCTGAGGGAGAACATCATCGCCCTCGAGGGCAAAGAGATGCGTCCCAAGCGCCAGCACCTATACCAGTTTCCCCGATTCTATCCCAATCACGAGTACCGTCCGCTGGAGCCAAGCCTATTCCCCGAGTGCCTGCAGCTGCTGCAGCACTGGAGCGACAATGCCGAGGCCATCGGCCACCTGCAGGGAGCCGACAGCAAGGTGATGGAACGCGAGTCCATCAGCCAGGTGTTTGACAACTGGGAGCGCTTCGGTGCCATCGGCGGGGCTTTGTTCGTCGATGAGAAAATGGTGGCTTTCACCTATGGCGTGCCCATCAACGGCAACACCTTTGACCTGTGCGTCGAGAAGGGCGACATCGCCTACAAGGGCGTCTATACCGTCGTGCGCCACAACTTCATGCAGCAGATACCCGAGCAGTACACCTACATCAACCTCGAGGAGGACTTGGGCTTGCCGGGGCTGCGGCGTGCCAAGTCATCCTATCACCCTGCCTATCAGATCAAGAAAGACCGCGCCGTGTCCTATTTCGATTGGTCAGTCCAAGAGGAGGAACGCAGACGTGAAGGCGCTCGCCACCTGATGCAGACGGTATTCAACGACAGCGTCGAGGCACTTGACATCTTCTTCTCGCACGTGTATAACCCTGCCGGCAACTACTGCCGCAGCGAGGAGGGACAAATCGTGTCGGCTGCCCAGGCCCTGCCCTATCGTCTGCTCTACCACGGCGAGCACGCCGATGCTGTCTATCTCTACGCCGTGGGCACCCTGCCCGAGTGGCGCGGCCAGCACCTGATGGCACGCCTGTTCAGGTATATGCACCGCGGCCTGTTATGCCAGGGCAAGGCCTTCTCCTCCCTGCTGATTGAGCAACCCAGCCTGCAGCCGATGTATGAGAATTTCGGCTATGCCCAAGTCGGCACAGCTCCGCTGCAGGACGAAAACGTGGTGGAAAACGGCTTTGACGCCTACGACCAGTGGCAGCGCTCACGCCCCTGCGTACTGCTGCAGGACCAGCACAACTGGGAGGCCTTGCAGGTCTATAGCCGATTTGACAAAGCCTATTACCTTGTCAAGCCACATTACAAGGGCATGGTGCGCATCATCAACGTCATGGCAGCGCTTCAACTGTACGCCGCCACACATCCCGACCTGTCGCTGAAACTTCATGTCACGGGCGACGGGCACATCAGCGAGAACAACGGCTGCTATGCCATCGAGGGTGGCAATGCACAACGCATCTCCCGCTGCACCAGCATCGAGACAACATTCACCATCAATCAGTTAGCGGAATTTCTCTTCAAGGATGCTCCGCTTGAGATGCCCTTGATGCTCCTCTGACCCACCCCCACTTTATCAGTGGCGAGTGAGCAGCCGATTGATCAGGGCGGTCACGTCGGCGATGGTTACTTTGCCGTCGCCAGTGATGTCGGCGATGGGGTCATAAGCCGCATCAGTGAGCAGCAGGTTGATCAGGGCGGTCACGTCGCCGATGGTGACTCTGCCGTCACCGTTCACGTCACCAGGTACTCGCGTGATGACTACCGTCACGGGACGGTAGAACAGGGCACTCCCGACACCTCCGAATTGCATGTAACCTGTCACCATGCCATCAATGGCGAGTTTCCCCACCTTGAAGGTGAGGTAGAACATCTCGCCATAGTCTCCGGGCTCCCACATGGCCTTGCCCTCTATCAGGCTGCTGCCGCCATAAGGCGATGGCCAGTAGGCGGTTTGCGTGATGATGGATGAGATAGTGGTCAGGCCTGGGGATGCTGTGATCACGGCATTGCAGTTGTGTTCCTCGCCCTGGCTGTCACGGTAGGGGATGGACATCATGCCGGGGCCTTCGGACACCTTGATGCCTTCCAAGCCTTCGGGCCAGGTCAGCGTCAGGTTCCATGCTTGTACGCGCCCGTCGAAGTGTGACCGCACGGGCACGGTGACCGTGTCACAGCCCGCTGCGATGCTCAGCGTGTCGTTCTCGCCGATCGTGAAGTAGTTGTCAGCCTGTGAGGCAGATGCCGCCAGCAGAAGTGCCAGCACGCTAATCAGTCTGTTGAAGTGTCTCATTGCTTATGTTGATTTGATTGTTGGGTTTGCGTTTTACTGTCTCGCTATTACAGGGCCAGGCGGAAGCCGGCATCATAAATATTGACACCATGCTGGGTTTGATATGATGAACGCTTGCGTGTGCTCACCGTACATTCGTATGCAAATGTCGTCCATGCGCTGCCTCCACGGACAATCTTTTTGTTTCTGAGCGGATCGGGATTGTAGAGCGGATCGACCTGTGGCTCGCTGTGGTAACCGGTATAATCATCCTCGCAAAATTCCATCATGTTTCCGCTCATGTCGTACAGGCCGAGTTCGTTGGGCTTCTTCAGGCCCACTTCATGTTGTAGAGTGCTTGTATGATACCATGCCACTTCATCGATGTCGTCGCTGCCGGAGTACAGGTAACCCTTACTCAGGTTGCCGCCTCGCGCAGCGAACTCCCACTGCGCCTCGGTAGGCAGACGGAAGGCTAGGCCTGTCAGTCCGTTCAGTTGGGTGATGAATTCCTTGGCCATGTCCCATGAGCAGTAAGACACAGGTGTGTTGTCATTGTCCAAGGCTTCAGTGTAGCAGACGGGGTAACTTCCTGTCACCGCCTTCCACAGACCGTTCGTCACTTCGGTCATGCCGATGCTGTAGTCCGACAGCGTCACCTCATGGACGGGAGAAGCAAGTTCACCGCTTATATTGCTGCCCATCATGAAGGTGCCCCCTTCCACAGGAACCATCACAATCCGGTATCCGTTCACCATATAGACCACAGCGTTGTCCGGCATGGCGGGGCCTTCGATATCGGCCCAAGGCCACTCGCCAGTCAGCAGGTAGTTGATCAGGGCCGTCACGTCGGCGATATTCACCTTGCCGTCGCCGTTGATGTCGTAGCTCCACTGTATATCATGGGTCAGCAGTTTATTGATCAGAAACGTCACGTCAGATATGTCTGCCTTACCACTATTGTTGATGTCGCCCTTGACGTTGTATGCTGACGACCTCAGCGGACATG
>CACWID010000043.1 GCA_902760865.1 uncultured Bacteroidales bacterium
CCCCATCGCCGACATCACCGGCGACGGCAAAGTAACCATCGCCGACGTGACCGCCCTGATCAACCGGCTGCTCCAGAATGCCTGACGCCATCCGCTGACTGTTTTAAAACAACTGATTAATCTGATTTTTCTGAGTGCTTCCGCTAACGGGTAAATAGGGAAAACAAGAAATCATTGGTGTCCGGTAAAAGTTGCAGGATGTTTCAGGTCGAAGACCTTGTGTGGCCTGGGGAAGCAGGGTATAAGGCGTAAGAGCCTCGGAAAGGGTCACTTACGTCCGACATGAGTGGCCTCTTTCAGGGCCCGCTCCGCCTGCAACTTTCCCCAGGCCACACAAGTCTTCGACTTATGCGCCCTGGGGTTAGTTCAAGTCAAGGCCGCTGGCCTTGTGCAGGCCTTCGACCTGCTCGCCTGAAAAAGTAAGCCCACCTATCCTGTGTGTCAGTTAAATAGACAAGAATCTGGCTGTTACAATAGTAACAGTGTTTTTTTCCGTAAACCAATGACAAGAAATACAAATATATTATATTGATAATCAATATATTATTTTTCTTGTATTTCTTGTTTTTAAAATTGTTGTGCGGCTTGTGAATCAATGCGTTTTTAATGGGACAATAATGGTTTGGGGATTGGGAATTGTTTTGTACCTTTGTGGCGGGATATAACTAATGATAGATGTCACAGAAGAAGTCAATGCTTGAGTTGCACCGGATGGGTGTGGAGGAATACAAGAATGTGGGCAAGTTGCCTATTACCGTGGTGCTTGACAATGTCCGCAGCGAGATGAATGTCGGGTCGGTGTTCCGCACTGCGGATGCCTTCCTGATTGAGCGTATCTGCTTGTGCGGCATCACTCCGTGTCCTCCCAAGTCAGAGATCCACAAGACTGCTCTTGGTGCCGAGGAATCTGTCGCATGGCAGTACTACCCCATTACCGCCGAAGTCATTGATGAGCTGAAGGCTGCCGGATATACCATCTGCTCGATTGAGCAGGTGCATGACAGCGTGAGTCTTGACAGGTTTGAAGTGACCGAGGGGCAGAAGCTGGCCATCGTGTTTGGCAACGAGGTGAAAGGCGTGAGCCAGGCAGTGGTCGATGGCAGTGACGTGTGCATTGAGATACCGCAACACGGGACCAAGCACTCGCTGAACATCTCGTGCTGTGCCGCGATTGTCATGTGGCAGCTGGCATTACAATACCAGTGAATCAAGTAGCATTAAAAGTTATTAACAGGGGGAGAACTATAGGAAAAACAGTGCCTCAGGTACCGAAATCACGCGAAAATGCGTCAAAATTATGTTAAAATCTGAATGTTAAAAGGTGTTGTGTTTAACATTTTTATTACAGATAAACTGAACATCGCACAATGAGTGCCAAGTCTTTTATTAATCTTTATTTCAATTATTTATAAGGTGTAAAAAAGAGCGATAATTATTTTGTCGCTATTTTTTTATATTTTTTGTAAAAAGATAAATATCAGCGACTTTTAGTTAAAGTCTTTCTTTTATTATGCCCGTTTCACAAACTTTGACTATTTTTGCATACTTGTAAAAATCGATAGCAGCTAGATGAAAAGCACGTCGAGACCTTACATGTAACTGTTAAATGGAAGACATCTTTTTTAAACTATTATATTAATTAATTAACATCACTATTTTATGAAGAAGCTATTTCTGTTATTGTTTGCGATGTGCTTCATGGCACTCTCGGCGTATGCCGACCGCACAATCAGCGGGCAAGTAGTGGATGCAGCTACTGGTGAACCTCTCATTGGAGCAACGATCCAAGGTGAGGGCACAAATCATGGTACTGCAACCGATGTCAATGGTAATTTTACACTGGTATTACCTGATCATGTGAAGTTTGTCAATGTGTCTTACATTGGTTTTGCTACGCGTCAGGTTGAGGTTGCCCCCAACATGTTAGTCAAGCTGACTGACTCAGGCCAAAGCCTTGATGAGGTTGTTGTTGTTGCTTATGGTAGCGCAAAGCGTCAGTCAATTACCGGTTCTATCTCGGTAGTTGATGAGAAGAAAATCAAGGACCGTATCGGTTCCTCGGTTACCGCAGCGCTTGAGGGTAGCACCCCTGGTATCCAGGTGAATAACACCTATGGTGAGCCTGGTGCCGCTCCCAACATCCGCATCCGTGGTATCGGTAGTATCACCGGTTCAAGTTCTCCTCTGTATGTCGTTGACGGTGTAGCCTTTGACGGTAACATTGCCGAAATCAACCCCGTTGATATCGAGAGCATGAGCGTGTTGAAGGATGCCGCTTCGGCAGCTCTGTACGGTAACCGTGCTGCTAACGGTGTTGTGCTGATTACCACCAAGAAGGGTAATTATGCATCTAAGCCCAATGTAACCCTGCGCATCAATCAGGGTATGTACAAGCGTGGTATCGCCGAGTATGACCGCATGAATGCCGACCAGTGGATGGAGGCTTCATGGATGGCTATGAAGAACTTCGCCATGAACGGTAGTATGGGCCTTGATGCAACGGCTGCTGCACAGTATGCCACTGAGCATCTGATTACCGACTATGTTCAGCGCAATATCTATAACCGCGAGTATAACCAGCTGTTTGACGCCAACGGTAAGCTGATTGCTCAGGTTCTCCCCGGTTACACCGACCTGGATTGGGAAAAGGACGTTGAGCGCACCGGTTATCGCCAGGACTACAGCCTCTCGGGCACCGCAGGTGGTGAGAAGTATAACATGTATGCTTCGGCTGGTTACACCAACGAGCAGGGTTATGTATATGCTAGCGCCTACGAGCGTTTCACTGGCCGTATCAACACCAACTTCACTCCCAGTGACTGGTTCAAGGCTGGTATCAACCTGAGTGGTACCTATGCTACCCGCAACTTCAACGACAATGCATCGGGCAGCTACTATGCCAACCCCTTCTATACCGCCCGTTACATGGCTCCCGTTTATCCCCTGTTCCTGCACAACCCCGATGGCAGCTTCCTGCTTGACGAGAATGGTGAGAAGCAGTATGATACCAAGTCCTCTTATTTGGACAACCGCAACATCGCCTTTGAGTTGCGCAGTGACTTCGACCGTCGTCGCCGTGCTGTAGTCGAGGGTATGGCCTATGGTACCTTCACACTGCCCTTAGGTTTCTCGGTAACGTTGAAGGCCGACTTCATGCACTCAAACACCAATCGCCGTCATTACAATAACCCGCTGATAGGTGATGGTGCTACCAATGGTGGCCGTCTGAGCAGCTACGCTTACGAGTACAATACCCGCACAGCTCAGGAAATACTGAACTGGAACCGCGACTTTGATCGTCACCATGTTGACGTGATGCTCGCTCATGAGAACTATGAGTACAACAGCCGTTCGGCTTACGGTATGAACACCGGTTCGGCTGCCGATGGTATTTACACCCCCGGTAACTTCCAGACCAACTCTTATTTCCAGGGTTCGGATGACGAGGACAAGACCGAGTCCTACCTGGGTCGTGCACGCTACAACTACTATGAGAAGTACTTCGCTGACTTCTCGTTCCGCCGCGACGGTTCTTCGCGTTTTGCCAAGGACAACCGCTGGGGTAACTTCTACTCGTTCGGTGTGAACTGGAACATCAAGAAGGAGAACTTCCTGCAGGATGTGAACTGGCTCGACCAGCTGCGCGTGCGCGCTTCTTATGGTGAGACCGGTAACAACATGGGCGTTAGCCTCTATGCTTACCAGGCTTTGTATTACATTGAGAAGAACGCCGGTAGCGCTGCCTTCATGAAGCAGAGCCTCTCGGCCACCGACATCAAGTGGGAGACCTGCCAGAATATCGACTTCGGTATCGAGGGTCGCGTATTTGATCGTCTGAACTTCAACTTCGTTCTGTTTGACAAGCGCAACAAGGACCTGTTGTTCGCTGTTCCTCTGCCCCTGTCGGCTGGTTCGTTTGTTTGGGGTGATGACTACTATGACGTGCTGCGCAACAGGGACCTCAACTGGACCCTGAGCACCGAGGGCACCTTCATGAAGAGCAAAATCAAGAAGCTTCCTAATGGCAAGGACATTATCCATGGCCAGCAGAACTACTCCGAGGGCCATGACCCCTACGAGTTCTACACTTGGCACTTTGTGGGCGTTGATCAGATGACCGGCCGCTCGCTCTATACCATCGATCCCGACATGAAGGACAAGGCTATCGCCGCTGGTGAGGCTGTCGAAATCAATGGTGAGACCTATACCACCATGCCTGGCTCCTATGGTAAGCGTGACTGGGCAGGTTCTGCTCATCCCTGGTTCTATGGTTCGTTTAACTCGATTCTGAATTTCAAGGGCTTTGCTCTGAACGCACTGTTCACCTACAGCTTGGGTGGCAAGATCTATGACAGCGCATACCAGAGCCTGATGTCCACCAATACCGCTTCTTCGGCAAGTGCCAACCACGTTGACCTGGCCAATAGCTGGAATGGTGTTCCCGCTGGCATGACCGAGAACTCTCCTAACCGCATTGATCCTAAGGGTCTGCCTCAGATCGATTTTGAGTACAGCTCTTACAACAATGCTACCAGTGACCGCTGGTTGACCAGTGCTTCCTATTTCGTAGTAAAGAACATCACCTTGAGCTACTCAGTGCCCAAGTTGGTGATGAACAAGATTGGTATGCAGGGCCTCACCCTCTCCGCTGGTGTTGAGAACCTGGCTACCTTCACTTCCCGCAAGGGTCTGAACCCCCAGTATAACTTCAGCGGTGGTTCTGATAACACCTATGTTACCGCTCGCGTGTTTAACTTCGGTCTTCAGTTCCAGTTCTGATGAATCAGATGATCAATTAACAAAGTATTTTCTAAATGACAATCATTATGAAAAAGTATATAAATAGATTTTTATTGAGCGGTCTGCTGATCGGTGCTGCATTGGTTACTACCTCTTGTGGTAAGGATTATCTCGAGACGAACCCCACCGAGTCAATCAGCGATGCTTCGGCCGTTGCCACCGTCGATAATGCTTACAAGACATTGAACGGTGTGGCCAAGACGATGACCATCCAGCATGGTAACTACCGTCAGGGTTTCTGCGGTGAGAACTGCATTATGCGCCTGTATGAGAACTATCCTGCACAAGACTACTACTACAATCAGTATGCCTCGGGTTGGGCTGATATCCACAACCAGACGATGCACACCGATAAGTCTTCCATCTACAACCACTACGCTTGGTACTACTACTATCAGATCATTACCCAGGCTAATGTGATTATCAATCGTATTGACGGTGCCGAGGGTAGCGAGGCTGACAAGAAGTTCATCAAGGCTTCGGCCCTGACCTTCCGTGCTTACAGCTTTGAGAAGCTCATCCATTACTATTGCGTACGTTGGAAAGACTCCAACAATGGCAGTGCACAGGGTCTGCCCCTGCGTCTTGACGAGTCGACTGGTGACCTGGCCCCCTCGACCATGGCCGAAGTTTATACCCAGATTTATAAGGATCTGGACGATGCCATCGCCCTGTTCAACGAGTGTGGTGTTGACCGCAGTGCAGGTCAGTGCTGGATTGCCAACCTGAACGTGGCTCACGCCGTTTATGCCCGTGCTGCCCTCTACAAGGAGGACTATCAGACCGCCCTCAACCACGCTAAGCTGGCCGAGGATGGTTATCCCCTGATGAGCAATGATGCTTATGCTGCCGGTTTCTGCCGTCCCACCAGCGAGTGGATCTTTGGTAGCTATGGTAGCGCCGACGAGAACAACTGGTACTGGAGCTACGGTACCCAGTACAGCTGCAATGGCTATTATGCTTCTGCTTCTCAGAACGGTGCAGGTACCATTGGCCGCGAGCTCATCAACCGCATCCCCGATGAGGACTTCCGCAAGTCGCTGTTCCTCACCGAGAGTGGTCTGGGCATCGATGCCGATGATGTTGCTCAGGTTGAGCACACCTTTGGCTACATTGGTCTGACTGCTAACCTGCAGATCTCTGATATGGATGCTTACATGAAGGCTTACAACTACGTTCAGGAGCATGCCGCTCCTGGCCTGGCTGAGCCTTATTCTTCTGGCGTTTACCACCTGGGCGCACACTTGAAGTTCTACGTGTTCGACACCCCGGGTGTTGGTTATCTGGCCTACATCCGCACCAGCGAGATGCTGCTCATCGAGGCTGAGTGCTACTACTTCCTGAACCAGCCCGCCAATGCTCAGGACGCACTCGTACGTCTGAACGCCGGTTCGGGCCGTAACCCCGGTTACACCTGCAGCAAGACCGGTCAGGACCTCTTCAACGAGATTGCCGACTACCGTGCACTTGAGCTGTGGGGCGAGGGCTTCCAGTGGAGCGACTTGAAGCGCTGGAAACTCCCCGTTGAGCGCCATGGTTGGAATCAGGGCGGTAACGCTCATCCCGCAGTCGCTGTAACCATCCAGCCCAATGAGGTTAACAACTGGACTTGGGAGGTTCCCTTGAAGGAGACCGACTACAACGACGGTTACAAGAGCATCAATGATCCCACCGCTAACTAATCTCTGAGATAGATTATAACGCTTTATCAACAAGGGGTGTGCCGACTGGCACACCCCTTGTTTTGATAGTCATTTTGAAACGTTGTTACCGAGGCTGAGCCTCGGTCCACGGGACACGTCGTGGTTGTGGGGGGATGGTTACTCCTCGATGGTGATGACTGGCTCGGTGTCAAGCAGATGGCGGTACAGGTCGGTCATCTTCTGGTAGAAGGTCGGGTAATCGAGGTGGTCCTTGAAGTCCTTCTGTGCCTGGGTTCCCATGCGTGAACGGGTGGCCTTGTCATTGATGAGCAGGTTGATGGCCGTCGTGAGGGCTTGCTCGTCGCCTGGAGGGATGAGCAGTCCGTTAATGCCGTCGTGGACATACTCGGGCTGCGCTCCGTTGTTGCTGCAGATGTGTGCCTTGCCAGCCATCATGTACTCTAAGTTACTGATACCCAGTGCTTCAGGCTGAATTGAGGGCAAAATGCCGAAGTCGGCTTGACGGAGGTATTCCAGGATATTGTCCCTGAAGCCGAGCAGGGTCACGTTGTTGACCATGCCTGCGGCCACGATGAACCCCTTGATTTTGGCCTTGTATTTGGGCTGTCCTTCGCCGATGATGGCCAGGTGGTACTTTGCCTTATCGACGTGCGTTAAAGCGCCCAGAAGCGTTTCTAGGCCTTTTTCGGGGGCTAATTTGCCATGGTACATGATGAGCGACTGATTGGGGTCGATGTCCAGCTCACGCCTGAGGTCAGGGACAACGGTGCCGATCTGGCTGTCACAGACGCTGTCGCGCAGGACGACGGTACGGTCGGCATACTGTTTCTTGGCCTTTCCCAGGAAAGCCTCACGAGCCATCTCGGACGAGAAAACAAAGCAGTCAATGGACTTGTACAGCTTGGTGTACATGTAGTTCTTCTTGGGCTTATAGACGCCGTGTACGCTGACGATGACACGTGTGTTGCGGTTCTCGCTGATGCGCCTGGCCATCACGGCCATGAAGGCATCCTTGAAGCTGTGTACGTGGATGATGTTTTCCCCTTTGCGCAGCAGCCGTGCAAAGCGTACAGGGCTGTCGATGTCGGTCACGCCCTTGAGGGGCAGGATTGAGATGGGAATCTCGAGCCTGCGGTACTGCTTGAGCACGTTGGGGTGCTTGCGGCAGACGACCTCGGCATAGAAATCAGGGTCGTTGCGCAGTCGGTCCACGAGGTCATAGGTGTATTGCTCGGCGCCGGTCCAATGCTTGTTGGAAACTATATGAAATACGTTAATCATCAGTAATCTAGAGGTTTAGATGGTTTATGCCTAAAAAGGTCTTTGCATAACGGCAACAAAGTTACAAATTTTTTGTTACTCTCTCCTACCCTACTTGGGTATTTTTCCCGAAGATGCAAAAAGAGGCAAGCACGGTCTGACGTGAGCCGTGCTTGCCATCATGGTGTGTGTGGCGCGGGGCAGTGCCCCCCTACCCTATCATTCTTGTTTGTCGCTGGTAAACAGGTCCTTGATGCCTCCGATGGAGCCCAGCAGGTTGGTGGCCTCATAGGGCAAGTAAACCGTCTTGGTCTTGTCTCCGCTGGCCACGGTGTCGAGCATCTGGATGTACTTCTGAGCCAGCAGGTAGTTGGCGGGATTGGTGCTCTGCCCTACTGCCTGTGTGATCTTGTCGATGGCGATGGCTTCGGCCTCGGCCTTGCGGATGCGAGCCTGGGCTTCACCTTCAGCCCTGAGGATCTCGGTCTGCTTGTCGGCCTCTGCCTGGTTGATGCGTGCGGTCTTCTGACCCTCGGACTGGAGGATGGCAGCCTGTTTCTGACCCTCACTGGTCAAGATGGTAGCACGCTTGTTACGCTCGGCCTGCATCTGCTTCTCCATGGCCTGGAGTACCGTTTGCGGCGGTTGGATGTCCTGCAGCTCCACGCGGTTGACCTTGATACCCCACTTGTTGGTGGCGTCGTCGAGGACGGCGCGCAGCTTGCTGTTGATGGTATCGCGCGATGTCAGCGTCTGGTCCAGCTCCAGCTCACCGATGATGTTACGCAGCGTGGTCTGGGTGAGTTTCTCGATAGCGTTGGGCAGGTTATTGATCTCATACACAGCCTTGAACGGGTCCATGATCTGGAAATAGAGCAAGGCGTTGATCTGGGTCATAACGTTATCCTTGGTAATCACGTTCTGCTTGTCGAAGTCATATACCTGCTCGCGCAAGTCGATAGAATTGGTGGTGCGATAGCGTCCGTGTTCATAGGCGACGATGGTCTTTGCCCTGTCGATGAACGGGATGATGATGTTGATA
This sequence comes from uncultured Bacteroidales bacterium, assembly GCA_902760865.1. Lineage (GTDB taxonomy): Bacteria > Bacteroidota > Bacteroidia > Bacteroidales > Muribaculaceae > Sodaliphilus. The sequence continues at coordinate 8,767 of CACWID010000043.1, forward strand.
CCGGGCTTGAGCGTGGCATAATACTTACCCAGTCGCTCAATGATCTTGGTTTCGCTCTGCGGGATGATGACGAGGCTGTTCTTGACCAGGATCAGAGCCAGCAGAATAATGACAATAAGAAAAATTGTTAAAGCAGATGGTACCATAATATTTATTATTTATAGTGTTAGTAAAGTTGATTGCACTCGATTAGCCGATGGGCTCGACGGTGAGGATGATGCTGTCCATCTTGACAACGCGCACGGTCGTGCCCTTGTCGATGGCGCTGCCGTCGGCACTGAGGGCCTTCCAGTCGTCACCATCGATGGCGACGCGGCCATAACCGCCGGCCTCGATGGCCTCACTCACCCTACCCTGCTGGCCAATCATGGCCTCGGCATTGCTCAGGCGCTCGCGGTTAGGTTTATGCAGCTTCCTGAGAAGTGTGGGACGCACCAGCAGGAGGCTCAGGACGGAGATGACTGCAAACGTGATGATCTGGACGGTGAGGTTGGCTCCGCATCCGGCTACGATGGCGGCTACGGCGGCACCGATGGCAAAGCACAGGATGAAGCAATCACCAGATGATAATTCAAGAATCAGGCACACGATGGAAATGATAACCCAAATGAGCCAAAGGTTGGATGTGAAAAACTCGATCATAGCTGTATATCTTTAAAAGTTATTCTTAGTTCTCTTGTCGTCCTATCTCTTAGACGCATCGTCTCATCAAAAAACTACACGCGATGTCGTCTTTTTTAATTTACCTTACCGGACGCATAAAATTCCGTCGTGGGACTCAATGTGTGGCTCGGACCGTGCTCCTCTCGTAGAGCATCTCCAAAGGTAGGGTTTTTACCATTAACCTGCAAATTTTATGCCAAAAATCGTCGAAAATTCCCCGATAAACTGACCGAGTCTCTTGAATTTTGAAATCTCAGACGGTTAAAATGCGGTTATCGGCTGTTTTTCAGCGATTTTGGCGATTTTGGCAAACGGGTCAGAAAAATCGGGCAGGGTAGTGCCGGGGCGGCGTAGGCCCAGAAAAAGGGCGATAAAGGTATCTTAACGTCAATTCTTGTTATTTTATGCTTGTTTTTCAAATTATTGTGTTATCTTTGTGTCCCGTTTTTCAAGAGATATAGAAATGACCGAAATCAACTACATGACTCAGGGCAACGTCGAGATGCCTCGGCTGAACGAAGCCTTGTTGCAGGAATGGATTGTCGCTGTTGCCGCCACCTTGAATCAGAAGGTGGGGTGCTTGACGTATGTCTTCTGCGACGATGAGTACATCTTGGAGACGAACCGCGAGTACCTCGGGCATGACTATTATACCGACATCATCACCTTTGATTACACCAATTCGCGCCACATAGCCGGCGACATGGTCATCTCGCTCGACACTGTGCGCTCGAATGCCGAGGGCCTGCAGGTGCCCTATGAGACCGAGTTGATGCGCGTCATCATCCATGGCGTGCTGCACCTGTGCGGCATCAACGACAAGGGGCCCGGCGAGCGCGAGATTATGGAGCAGCATGAAAATGAGGCGCTGGCTCTGCTGCCCGAAAATGTGTTCCTGAAAGACTGATTTTCCTATTGAGATGCGAAACGACTATGATATCATAGTGGTTGGTGCCGGCCATGCCGGTTGCGAGGCTGCGTCTGCTGCAGCCCGCCTGGGTTCCCGCACCCTGCTTATCACCATCGACATGAACAAGATTGCGCAGATGAGCTGCAATCCTGCCGTTGGTGGCATTGCCAAGGGTCAGATCGTTCGCGAGATTGATGCTCTGGGCGGCCAGATGGGTATCGTCACCGACCGCAGCAGCATCCAGTTCCGCATGCTCAACCGCAGCAAGGGTCCCGCCATGTGGAGCCCGCGTTCACAGAGCGACCGCCAGCAGTTCATCCTGGAGTGGAGGCATGTGCTTGAGCACACTCCGAACCTGTATATGTGGCAGGACTCCGTCAATGAATTCGTCATTGAGGGCGGGGTAGTGAAAGGCGTGAAAACTGTCCTTGGAATGACGTTTACCGCCCGTGCCGTGATTCTTACAGCTGGCACTTTTCTCAACGGATTGATGCATGTGGGTACCGTCAAGACCCCCGGCGGGCGCGTCTCAGAACCGCCTGCAACGGGCATCACCGAGCAGCTGGCATCGCTGGGAGTCAGGGTAGGGCGCATGAAGACCGGCACACCGCCGCGCCTGGACGAGCGCACCATCGATTTCTCGCAGTGCATCCGTCAGGACGGTGAGCAGGATTTCCACCATTTTTCCTACCTGCCCGGCATCAAATCACCGCTCGCACAACGTCCCTGCTGGATTGTGCATACCAACGAGCAGGTGCATGATGTGCTGCGCGAGGGACTGCCGCAGTCACCCCTTTATAACGGTCAAATCACCAGCATCGGGCCGCGTTATTGTCCCAGCATCGAGACCAAAATCGTGACCTTTGCCGACAAGACGTCCCACCAGCTGTTTATCGAACCCGAGGGTGCAGACACTCACGAGATGTACCTTAACGGTTTCTCGTCATCGCTGCCCTGGGAGGTGCAGATCGAGGCTCTGCGCCACATTCCCGCATTGAGGGATGTGCACGCCTTCCGTCCCGGTTATGCCATCGAGTATGACTTCTTTGACCCGACACAACTTTACCACACGTTGGAGTTAAAATTGGTCAAGAACCTGTACCTTGCAGGACAGGTCAACGGCACGACCGGCTATGAGGAAGCAGCAGGGCAGGGACTCATCGCGGGCATCAACGCCCACCAGAAAATATCGGGCGGTGAACCATTCACGCTGGCGCGCAACGAAGCCTATATCGGTGTCCTCATCGATGACTTGGTGACCTGTGGTGTGGACGAACCTTACCGCATGTTCACCTCGCGTGCCGAGCACCGCATCCTGCTGCGACAGGATGATGCTGACATGCGTCTGACCGAGAAAAGCTATCGCCTGGGGCTCGCCACGCAAGAGCGCTATGACCTCATGGTCGCCAAGAAGGAACAGATTGACGGCCTCACGATCTTCTGCCGTGATTATACTGTCAAGGCTGCCACCATCAATCCCGTCCTTGAAGCACAGGGCATGCAGCCCTTGACCCAAGGCCAGCGCTTGCACGACCTGCTGCTGAGGCCGCAACTGAATATGGCCATCCTTGCCGAGGCACTGCCCGACCTGCAGCAACGAATCGATGCGCTGGAGGAGGCACGCCGCGACGAAATCGTCGAGGCCACCGAAATCGCCATCAAGTATCGAGGCTATATTGAGCGTGAGACCCAGTTGGCAGAAAGGGTAGGGCGCCTTGACAATGTGACCCTCAAGGGGAAGTTTGATTACTCCCAGATACACCAGATATCCACCGAGGCCCGCCAGAAACTGCAGGCCATCGACCCTGAGACAGTGGGTCAGGCCTCACGCATTCCCGGAGTCTCTCCGAGCGACATCAACATTCTGCTCGTTTTGCTGGGCAGATGATTTGTTCCACGTGAAACAATATTAATCTAACATACTGATTTACAATGAATAACAAAGAATTAGAAAAAGTGAAGAGTGTGGTGCGCAACGTGCCCGACTTCCCTGTTCCAGGCATCCAGTTCAAGGACCTGACGACCGCCTTCAAGGACCCCGAAGCCTTGCAGATCATGGCCAAAGAAATGGCCGACTTGTACCGCGACAAAGGCGTGACCAAGGTAGTGGGCATCGAGGCGCGCGGCTTTATCGGCGGCGCTATTCTTGCTACCCAGTTGGGTGCAGGTTTTGTCCCCTTGCGCAAGCCGGGTAAACTGCCCGCCGAGGTCATCCAGAAGTCCTATACCAAGGAGTATGGTACCGACACCATCGAGGTTCACAAGGACGCCATCACGCCCGACGATGTGGTTGTCATCCATGACGACCTGCTGGCTACCGGCGGCACCATGCTGGCCGCTTATGAGCTGGTGAAATCGATGAACCCCAAGAAGGTTTATATCAACTTTATCTGCGACCTCGAGGTGCTGAATGGCCGTGCCGTGTTCCCGCCCGAAGTTGAGGTGACGTCGCTGTTCACTTTCTAGGGATTGATAGTGGCTATAGTTGGTTTTTAAAAAGGACTCCTTGTGACTGACGAGCTGAAACTCAAGCTGTCGTTGCTCCCCGAAGAGCCGGGCGTGTACCGCTACCGCAATCGGGAGGGCACCATCATCTATGTGGGTAAGGCTAAGAACCTGAAGCGGCGCGTCAACTCCTACTTCAACCGCGAGCACACGTCGGTGAGAACGACGATGCTGGTGCGCAATATCGCCGACCTGGAATATACCGTCGTCAATACCGAGGAGGAGGCCCTTGACCTCGAGAACGCCCTCATCAAGGAGTACAAACCGCGCTACAACGTCCTGCTGAAGGACGACAAGAGCTATCCGTGGATCTGTATCTCCGGCGGGCTCTATCCGCGTGTCTATATCACCCGCGACGCCAGGAACAAGGGGGACCGCTTCTATGGTCCGTACCCCCGTGCCGAGGTGGCCAAAGTGCTGATTGACACCATGCGGCAGATCTACCCGCTGCGCACCTGCCGGCTGAATGTTTCACGTGAAACAATCGATGCCGGGAAGCACCGTTTGTGCCTGCAGTACCACATCCACCGCTGTGAGGGCTGTTGTCAGGGCCTTGTTTCGCCCGAGCAATATGGCACCTACATCAGCGAAATCCGCCAGATACTGAACGGCGACACGCACATCCTCATGGACGTGCTGATGCAGCTGATGCAGCAGTTGGCAGGCGAGTTGCGCTTTGAGGAGGCCGAGGTCATCAAGCGGCGCTACAAGCTGCTGGAGCACGTGCGCCGCCGCTCGGTCATCGTCAGTCCCATGATCCACAACATCGACGTGTTCGGCCTGCTGCGTGACGACGATGCGGCATGGGTGGGCTACCTGCACGTGCGGGGTGGGGCAGTGGTGCAGTCGTTCACCCTGGAGTACCGCCTGTCGACGCGTGACGAGACTGATGCCGAGATCATGTCGATGGCCATTGCCGAGGTGCATCAGCGCTTTGCCGAGACCTATCAGCGCGACCGAGTGGTCGAGGCGATGGTCAACGTCATTCCCGATGTGGAGTTCACCGATCTGACTTTCACCATCCCTCAACGCGGAGACAAGAAAAAGCTGCTGGACATCGCCGTGAAAAACGCCACCCAGCAACGCACCGACCGCCTGCGGATGATGGAAAAGCTCAACCCCGAGCAGCGCACGACACGTACGCTGACGACCATGCAGCGCGACCTGCGCATGACGGTGATGCCGCGCCATGTCGAGTGCTTTGACAACAGCAACATCAGCGGTTCGGATGCCGTGGCGTCGTGTGTAGTCTTCCGCAACGCGAAGCCCTCCAAGAAGGAGTATCGCCACTTCAATATCAAGACCGTCGAGGGAGCCGATGATTTTGCCTCGATGCGCGAGGTCATCAACCGTCGCTACAGCCGCCTGGTGCAAGAGGGGCAGGAACTGCCCCAGCTGCTCATCGTGGATGGCGGCAAGGGCCAGGTGACGGCGGCTATCGAGGCGCTGGACGAGATCGGCCTGCATGGCCAGATGACCGTCGTGGGCATCGCCAAGCGCCTGAACGAGGTCTATTTCCCCGGCGACAGTGTGCCCCTGTATATCGACAAGAACAGCGAGACGCTGCACGTCATCCAGCGGTTGCGTGACGAGGCGCACCGCTTTGCCATCACCTTCCACCGCAAGCAGCGCAGTAAGGGTCAGATACACAGCGCCCTAGACGACGTGCCAGGCATCGGCCCCAAGACACGTACCGAGCTGCTCAAGCACTTCAAGTCGCTCAAGCGCATCCGTGAGGCCAGCGAGGAGGAACTGGCCGCGGTCATCGGACCCTCGCGTGCCAGCAAACTCGTCGCCTCGTTGAAACAATAGAAATCGCAAGGAATCTTGCGATTTTTTTGTGGGACATAGGAATTAGTAGTACCTTTACTGCATCAAGACACCATTAATTATAATCAATATATTTTAACTACTATGAAAAGAATCAGTACTTTGCTTATTGTGTTCGTCTGCTGCATTGCAGCAGCAGTGGCAAAGCCCGCTAGGCCGGGTTGGCTCACCATCAAACAGAGTGACGGCACGACCTTGAAGGTCCAGGCCGTGGGCAATGCCTTTAACCATGCCATCCTCACCACCGACGGGCTGACCGTTGCCCAAGGTAGCGATGGCGATTTCTACTACACCTCGTCACTGACGGGCCTGTCTGCCGTCCGTGCCCATAACGAGGGCAAGCGCACGCCCAGCGAGATGGCGTTCATTGAAGCTCAGCGTGGCCACCTGACCATGCAGACCAAGTCGTTCCTGCCTCAGCCAGGGAGTGGCCGATTGACCGTCGGCGGCAGCAATGCTGATTCCGGCGTTCCGTCGAATGGTGAACGCCACATCCCCATCATCCTCGTGGAGTATAAGGACAAGAAGTTCAGCAACAGCCGCGAAGACATCATTGATGCCATGCTTACCGGCGACGAGAGTGTGGGCCGTTACTTCCGCGACCAGTCCAATGGATTGTATGAGCCGGAGTTTGATGTATATGGCATCTACACCTTGTCCCAGAACAGGGCTTATTATGGCGAAAACGTAGGCGGCAATGACAAGAATATTGGTGCGATGGTGACCGAGGCCTGCCAGCTGGCAGCCGCCGACGGCGTGTCGTTCCAGCCCTATGACACCAATAGTGACACATATTGTGACGTGGTCATCATCATCTATGCCGGAGTAGGCGAGGCTGATGCCAGCACGACGTACCCTGAATCCATCTGGCCCTGTAACTGGAACCTCAATTCAGCGGCCTACTATGGCCAGGGCGGTAACGGCGCTTTCCGTCCGTCGGCAGGAGATCCGTTGGTTAATAACTTTGCCGTCTTCAATGAGCTGTATGCCGGCAATGACGACTGGTCCACCATCGACGGCATCGGTACCTTTGTCCACGAGTTCGGCCACTGCCTGGGTTTGCCCGACATGTATGACACGGGCGGCGGCAATCATTATGGCATGGGCTACTGGGACATCATGTGCTTGGGCTGCTTCAATAACGGCGGTTTCACACCTCCCGGCTATTCGGCCTATGAAAAAGTGTTCATGGGTTGGGCTGAATATATCACACCGCAGCCCGGTACCTATTACACCTTGCCCGTATGGAACCAGAATAATGCTGCTACCGATAGGGCACTGTGCCTGAAAAGCGACATCAACGAGAACGAGTACTTCATCCTGGAGAACCGCAAGAAGCAGGGTTGGGACCGTTATGCTCCCGGCGAGGGCATCATGATTACCCATATCACCTATAACTATGACCGGTGGAGGGGCAACACGACCAACAATGAGGATATCCAGCTGATCACCCTCATGAATGCCGACAACACATGGTCCACCTATGATGAAAGCACAGACTTGTGGCCTCAGAACGGTAAGACCGAGTTTACCGACAATTCAACGCCTGCCGCCAGGCTCAATATGAAGGCCAACGGCAGTATCACCGGCAATGCCGGCTATCTGGGCAAACCCGTGACCGAGATGGTCATCAATAGCGACGGGACAGCCAGTTTCTGGTACATGAAGGGCGCCGCCGTCAATCCAGTCATCTCGGTCACCAGCACTGATGTCAACGCTGGCAGCGTGATGCTGAACAACAGCGGTACCGCGACGTTCAAGGTGATGGGCGGTGCGCTGACGGACAATGTAACCCTCACGCTCAACGATGCCAATGGCGTCTTTGCCATCGATCCCACAGTGATCAGTGCATCGGATGCCGCCAACGGCGTGGTGGTGACGGTGACGTTCACCCCTGCCGCCCTGACGGACTACAGTGCAACTGTGACATTGAGCAGCAATGGGGCTGAGGATGTCGTTGTCAATCTTTCGGGTCAAGGCATCGTTGAGGGCTATGCTCCCGTGATGCAGCCTGCAAACAGTCATTACATCGACCTGACTCAATTCCGTGCAGACTGGACTGACCTCACGCCTGCCGAGAGCGTGTCCAGCTACACCCTTGAGGTGAAGTACAAGTATCTGGTTGAATTGCTTAGCACCCTTGACGGATTTAATTATACCGGCAACTATACCCAGATTACCTTGACGGAGCCTTGGGGCGGCATGGGCCTCTACGGCGGCAACAACGGAGTCTATATCGGTGCTGGCGGCAACCTCAACTACACTATTCCAGAGGGCTACAATAATGCAACCTTCACGGTGAAGCTCACCACGGCCAGTCATTCTTATGGTGCCGGCAACTTCACCGTCGCTACGCCGCAGACAGCTGCTGCGGGCCACAATTTCGAAATTGGAGAGACCTATACCTGGCTGGTAACAGCCAGCTCCGGTGAAAAGATTACCTTCACTTCGACCGATGCCAACTATTCGCCCGACATTGCCCTGCTCGAAGTTTATTCGGGTGATGCCACATCTGCCACGTTGGGTGCAGTCGAGGAGGGAGATGACAAGTTCCGAGTGATTTCCGGTATCACCGACAAGTTCTACACAGTGAACCAATTGCTTGCCGAGGGAACCTTCCTCTACAGGGTGAAGGCACTGTATATCGACGGTACCGAGAGCGCATGGAGCAATGTCGAGGAAGTGACCTTGCACGATTATGCCTATGTTCCGGGCGATGTGAACCACAGTCACACTCTCACCATCGCAGACGTTACCGCCCTGATCAACTACCTGCTGAGCCATGATGATTCAGGTTGCTGCCCGATCTGTGCCGATGTGAATGGTGACCAGAGTGTGAGCATCGGTGATGTGACATCCCTCATCAACATACTGTTGACAAAGGGCGGCGAGTAGTTCCCCCGATTGTCATCTCTTCTAAAAACAGATGTGACGGATTTCTCCCCGTCACATCTGTTTTTCAGTTAATTTACTGGAATCAGTAATCTGGGCTGACATTTTTGTGTACTTCAAATAGAATATGTACTTTTGTGGCAAACATTAACCAAAATTTCATGTTTTCATTATAATTAGATAGAGGAAGTCTAACTACAATCATTTTTTAAAAACCAAAATTCAAATGAAAAAAGCGTTATTAACCTTAGTTGCGCTACTGTGCTGTGCTATCGCAGCTGTAGCTGTTCCTGCCAAGCCGGGCTGGAACACCGTGAAACAAAGTGACGGCACCACGCTGCAGGTCCAGGCAGTGGGTAATGCCTTCAACCATGCTCTGCTCACCACCGACGGCCTGATGGTTGCCCGTGGCAATGACGGCGATTTCTATTACTACTCATCGGTGACCGGCCTGACCGCCGTTCGCGCCCATGACGTGAGTGCCCGCACTGCTACCGAGACCGCGTTTATCGGCGCTCAGCGTGCCAGCCTTGAGCCTACGTCCAAGAAGAGCAGGATTGCTCACCGTGGCCCCCGGTTGGGAGTCGGCGGGTCGAATGCCGAATCGGATGTTCCTGCCCAGGGAACCCGCAAGGTGCCCATCATCCTCGTGGAGTTCAAGGACAAGAAGTTCAACAACACCCGCGAGCAGATTATCCAGGCCATGCTGACGGGCAACACGAGCGTGCAGCAGTACTTCAGGGACCAGTCGAACGGCAAGTATGACCCCGACTTTGAGGTGTTCGGCATCTACGGCTTGAGCCAGAACCGCCAGTACTACGGTGGCAACGACTCGGGTGGCAACGACAAAGCTCTGGGCACTATGGTGACCGAGGCTTGCCAGATGGCAGCTGCCGATGGCGTGGCGTTCAGCCAGTTTGATACCAACAACGACAACTTCTGTGATGTTGTTATCGTTATCTATGCCGGAGTGGGCGAGGCTCAAGCCTCCTATAATCATCCCGAGGCCATCTGGCCCTGCAACTGGAATCTCCAGTCGGCCGCTTACTATGGCCTGGGCGGCAACGGCGCCTTCCGTCCCAACGGCAGCGGCCCCTATGTGAACAATTTCGCCGTGTTCAACGAGCTTCACGGCAACAACGACAATGCGAGCACCATCGACGGTATCGGCACCTTCTGCCACGAGTTCGGTCACTGCCTGGGTCTTCCCGACTTCTATGACACGAACTACGGCGGCCACTATGGCATGGGCTATTGGGACATCATGGACACCGGTTGCTACGCTAATGATACCTATACCCCGGTTGGTTATTCGGCCTATGAGAAGAACTTCATGGGCTGGGTGGACTACTTGATTCCTCGTCCTGGCACCTATTACACCTTGCCCATCTGGAACCAGAAGAATGAAGAGACCGACAAGGCGTTGTTCATGCAGAGTGACATCAACGGCAATGAGTTCTTCATCATCGAGAACCGCAGGCAACAAGGCTGGGACAGGTACCTGCCCACACAAGGTCTGCTGATCCACCACATTACCTACAGCGCCGACCGCTGGCAAGCCAATACGCCTAACAACGAGAACATCCAGCTGGTCACCATCATGCCAGCCGACAACACCTTGTCGACCTATAATGAGGACGGTGATACCTGGCCCAGAAATGACAAAACCGCGTTTACCGACAACTCGACCCCTGCTGCCAAGCTGAACATGACCGCCAACGGCAGCATCACGGGCAATGCGGGCTACCTGGGTAAGCCTGTGACCGAGATGGTCATCCATGGCGACGGTACGGCCAGCTTCTGGTACATGAAGGGTGCCGTTACCGTTCCTACCATCTCGGTAGCCGACGAGAACGTCAACTGCGGCTCGGTGATGGCCAACAACACCGTGACAAAGAAGTTTAACGTTACCGGCCAGTTGTTGACAGGAAACATCAACCTCACGCTCGACGATCCCAACGGCGTGTTTGCCATCAATCCCACAGTCATCAACGCCAATAACGCATCGACGGGTGTGGATGTCATCGTATCGTTTACCCCGGCCGCGGTGGGCTCCTATCAGGCGACAGTCACCCTGACCAGCCCTGATGCCGAGGATGTGACCGTGACACTGACGGGTCAGGGCCTGATGGAGAAATATGCACCCGTGATGCTTCCTGCCGACGAAGAGTACATCAACCTGACGCAGTTCCGTGCCGACTGGACCGACCAGACGCCCGACGACAATGTGGCCAGCTATACGCTCGAAGTGATGCCCAAGCCCGATGGTCCCGAGGCCGTCGAGGGCGGAATCTGTGACTTCACGGATATTGAGGCGGTGACCAACGATGAAGGCTCCTTGCCCAACGTGGTCAACTCGGCTACCGACTATCTGCCGGAGGGCTGGACTGCCGAGAACTTATTCTATGTCAATGACGGTTTCATCATCACGGGTGCCTCCTCGAGCTGGTGGAGCACCACCTATGGCTCCATCTTGAGCCCGACGCTTGACCTGACCGGCTACAACCAGTTGACTGTAGTGGCTAGGGTGAAGTCCTTTAATCCCGGGAGCTACGGGACTGCCCAAGTGAGGATTTCAACCGGTTCGGGCAGCCGCGACTACACGCTCAATTCAACCGATCAGGAGGAATTCATTGAGATCGTCGTGGTGCTGAACTGCTCTGCCAGTGACCGTGTGCGTGTACAGGGCCGCTCCAGCTACGTAGCCATCCAGAGCGTTTACATCTATCCCGGTGACATCACCGACAACAACGCCATGCTGCGCGCCGACGGGGAGAGCGATGCCGATTATCGCCTGATACCAGGTATTACCGACAAGTTCTACACTGTCGAGAACCTGACTCCTGAGGGCGTATTCCGCTACAGGGTGAAGGCTCTGTATATCGACGGTACCGAGAGCGCTTGGAGTAACGTCGAGGTGGTTACCCTGTTCCAGAACGGGCACGGCTATGAACCGGGTGACGTGAACCACAGTCACACTCTCACCATCGCAGACGTTACCGCACTGATCAACTACCTGCTGAGCCATGATGAGTCAGGCTGCTGCCCCATTTGTGCTGATGTGAATGGTGACCAGGCCGTAAACATCGGTGATGTGACAGCTCTCATCAACATGCTGTTGACAAAGGGCGGCGAGTAGTTTTCCTGATTGTCATTGATTTTTAACACGGATGTGACGGAGGTTGTGGCCTCTGTCACATCTGTTTTTTGGAGGCTTATTGAGGCGTAGCTTCGGCCTACTGGATAAGGGGGGATGTGGTGGTAAAATGGCAAGGTGGCTTGGTAATATGAATTATTATTCTTAATTTTGTCGCGATATTCTTGATTGCCACTGTCATGTGGCATCAGGACAATGGGCTATTGTATCTTAATCAAGTAGTATTAATTATCATTTTATCATTAACATCAACCCAATGAAAAAGAAAGTTTTGTTCATGTCCATGTTGCTTAGCTGGGCATTGATAGCTGTTGCCGTGCCTGCCAGGCCCGGCTGGTACACCATGACCCAGAGCGACGGCTCGACGCTCAAGCTGCGAGCGGTGGGCAATGCGTTTAACAACGCACTGTTGACCACTGACGGTCTGACTGTCGAGCGCGGCAGTGACGGTGACTTCTACTATACTTCGTCGATCACAGGCATCACAGCCGTGCGCGCTCACGATGAGTCGTCGCGCACAGCTGCCGAACGGGCCTTCATCAAAGTGCAGCGCAGCTCGATGCAGATGACCCAGAACCCCTATAAGCTGCCCGGTCGTCCCGGCAGCCTGGGAGCCGTTGGCAGCAATGCAGCGGCCAGTGTTCCCGCCATAGGCACACGGCGCATCCCCATCATTCTGGTGGAGTTCCAGGACAAGAAATTCAACCATACGCGCGAGCAGATTATCAGTTCCATGCTTACCGGCGACGAGAGCGTGGGTCAATACTTCCACGACCAGTCTAACGGCATTTACCAGCCGGAGTTTGACGTATATGGCATCTATTGCCTGTCACATGACCGGGAGTATTACGGCGGTCGCAACGGCACGGTGAAGGACAAGGGCATCGGCTGGCTGGTGACCGAGGCGTGTAAGCTGGCTTCGGACGACGGCGTGTCGTTCCAGCCCTATGATACCAACAATGACTACTATTGTGATGTGGTCATCGTCATCTTTGCCGGAGTGAGTGAGGCTCAGGCCTCGACTTACCACCCCGATGCCATCTGGCCGTGTAACTGGACGCTGGATGCCGCCAAGTACTATTCCCGCGGCGGTGAGGGCCCCTTCAAGCCGGACTATTCTGATCCCTATATCAACCAGTTTGCGGTGTTCAACGAGCTGCATGGCAGCAACGACAACGGCAAGACCATCGACGGCATCGGCACCTTCTGCCACGAGTTCGGCCACTGCCTGGGCCTCCCTGACATGTATGACACGGGCAATAACGACAACTACGGCATGGGCAACTGGGACATCATGTGCCTGGGCTGCTATTGCAACGACGGCTACACCCCTGTGGGCTATTCGGCCTATGAGAAGGTCTTTATGGGCTGGGTGGAGTATGAAAAGGTCAAGCCCAATACCTACTATACCTTGCCCGTGTGGAACTCGGTGCGCAAGGAATCGGACAGGGCCTTGTGCCTCGTCAGCGACGTGAATAAGAACGAGTATTTCATCTTTGAGAACCGGAGGCGCCAAGGCTGGGACCGTTATCTGCCGGGCCAGGGTATCCTGGTGACTCACATCACCTATAGCGCCGACAAGTGGACCTACAACAAGCCCAATAACGAAAAAATCCAGCTAATCACGCTGCTGCCAGCCGACAACAAGCTGAGCCAGTACACTGAGAGTGGCGACACCTGGCCCAACGGCTACCGCAATGCGGTCACCGACGAGTCCACGCCCGCAACCATACTCAATATGGATCCCATGGGGAACATTACCGGTAAGGCCGGCTACCTGGGTAAGCCCGTGACCGAGATGGTCATCAATAGCGACGGTACGGCCAGTTTCTGGTACATGAAGGAGACCCACAACTACAATGTGGGCGACGTCAACCACGACAACAGCGTCAGCATCGCCGACGTAACCAGGCTGATCAACTATCTGCTGGGCAACGAATCGGGCGCCTGCGCCGTCTGTGCCGACGTCAATGGCAAGGAGGGTGTCACAATCGCTGATGTCACCGCCCTGGTCAACATGCTGCTCACCAACGCCAATTGAGCGTCAGCGCTGCAATGAGCCGCGGTGCAGGTAACCGCTGTAGAGGATGGTCTGGATGATGCCCCGCAGGGCCAGGAAACTCAGATAGGCAATCCACAGGCGGTTGTTGCCCCATGCCACGGGAGTTACCCAGTAGATGGCAAAGAACAGTGCCCATGAGATGGATGCCGAGATGAGCATGCCCATCGAGCGCGTCAGGCTGATGAACACGCCGTCCCACACAAAGGCCGCCATGCCGGCGGCAGGGATGAGCGCGCACCACACGCGGTAGTCCATCGCCGCCTCGATGACCGTCTGCTGGTCTGTCAGCAGCCAGAAGGCCACCCGCGGGAAAGAGTAAATCATCGTGAATACTGCTGCCACGCCTGCACCCCAGACGAAGAGCAGCCTCACGCAACGCCTCATGCGCCCCATGTCGCCCATGCCGTAGTACTTGCCGACGACAGCCTCGCCGGCAAAGGCGATGCCGTCCATGAAGTGGGAATAGAGGGTGAACAGTTGCAGGATGAGGGCATTGACGGCGAGGATGAGGTCGCCGCTGCGCGCTCCGATGGAGACGAAGGCCAGGGTGACCGTCATCAGCAGGAAGCTGCGCACGAAGATGTCCCTGCTCACCCTGAAGTAGCGTCCCGCCCCGCGGAAACGCCACACGTGGTGCCATTCCACCATGGCGGCCAGGCGCGGGAACTTGCGCCGCAGCGTCACGGCGGCATAGAGCAGTCCCATCCACTCGCCGGCCAGTGTGCCCACGGCGATGCCCGTGAAGCCCATCTTCAGCAGATAGACGCAGATGAGGCTTGCGGCGATGTTAAAGACGTTGGTCATGATCGAGATCCACATAGCGCTCTGGGAATCCTGCATTCCCAACAGCCAGCCCTTGAAAGCCATCATCACCAGCACCGGGGGCACGCCCCAGATGCAGATGGTGAAATAGGTGATGGCGAGCGAGGTGACCTCGGGAGAGGGGCCGATGAGCCACAACAGCAGCAGGCGTATGGGCCACTGGAGCACGATGATGGCTGCCGAGATGACCGCCGCCAGCGCCGTAGACTCACCTAGCAGCTTGGCGGACTCCTTCTGGTCGCCGCTGCCGCACGTCTGTGCCGTCATGCCCGACGTGCTCATGCGCAGGAAGCCGAAGTTCCAGTACACCAGGTTGAACATCATCGCACCGACGGCTACAGCGCCGATGAACACCTTGTTGCCGAGGTGTCCTGCAATGGCCGTGTCCACCAGGCCCAGCAGGGGCACGGTGATGTTGGCGATGATAGCTGGTAAGGCAATCCTGAGTATCTCGCGATTCATGGCCGCAAAGGTAGTGATTTTTGGGCTTTTTACGGTAGTGTCAGCAATAGAAAGGGTGTGTCATCATTGCGACACGGTAGTATAACCGTGCTGACGCACGGGAAATTAAACAAATTTATAATTTAAAATTATTTGATTGATTACTAG
Organism: uncultured Bacteroidales bacterium; assembly: GCA_902760865.1. GTDB lineage: Bacteria > Bacteroidota > Bacteroidia > Bacteroidales > Muribaculaceae > Sodaliphilus. The sequence continues at coordinate 24,217 of CACWID010000043.1, forward strand.
CCCGCAGGGCTAAGCATTAGTGTTCCCAAAGTCAGTCATTGATACAGTAGCATCAACGCCCCCCAGCCCCCTCTTATCTGAAGTGACCCCAAAAAGTTGGACGGGTTAAACATTATTGATTTAAGAGTAAAGAGTTCGGTATTGCACCGGGCTCTTTCCTTTTA
>CACWID010000044.1 GCA_902760865.1 uncultured Bacteroidales bacterium
AAGCCTCACCACGCCGATGGTACTGCGAAAGTGGGAGAGTAGGTAACCGCCCCCTAAGAGAGGTAATGCTCGTCAAGAGTGTTGCCTCTCGTTTTTTTTTATAGTAGTGGCAATAGTGACTATAGTAGCTATAGTAACTATAGATATACTGGCCGTGGCAGAGCCCCGGCACGGGGGACCGGGCTGGGCGTGGGTGACTGATCGTGGGGGCGTGGCTGAGCCACGGCACGGGGGACCGGAGTGGGCTGGGGTGACTGATCGTGGGGCCGTGGCGGAGCCACGGCACGGGGGACTGGGCTTGTGGTGGAGCATCGGCATGGGGGAACCGGGACGGGGCTTGTGGCTGGGGATGGAGGGGTGTTGAAGTGTTAGCTAACCTTTATCGCTCTGAATTATTGTTAAATCGTGGGGCTTGAAGCAAATGGGGATGAAAATTATTGCTAATTATCGTGCCCAAAGTCGCAAAGTATCACTAACTTTGCAGGTCTTTTTCAGGCAAATTTCGTGATGCCCGATTTGGGGTGAGCGAATAATGAATGAAATGCAGATGAAGGCTACGATATTGTTGACATTGGCTATTGTGGGTCTGGCAGTGCTGCTGCTGGGCGTGAAGGTTTTCTTCGTGCGCGGCGGCCGTTTCCCGAACACTCACATCCATGACAATGCCGAGATGCGTAAGCGTGGTATCACCTGTGCGAGAGACAAAGAATTTTATAACAAATAACAATACAGAAAAAGTCAAAAAAAACATCGTTTGAAATGAACTTCATTAAACATTACACCAAGCTTGCATTGTTTGCCGTTGTTGTACTGATGGTCGCATCTTCGTCCTGTAATGACAAACCCGCTGAGGCTCCCAAGGCATCGGCCGGAACCGGACTCGAGGCCCTCAAGGTGCGTTACATCGATGAGGATTCCATCATGGCCAACTATAACCTCGCTAAGGACATCAACGAGGCCATGCTGAGACGCCAGAACCAGTATGACGCTGCCCAGAAGCAGCGCGGCAACGAGATCAGCAAGTTCTACAATGCCATGCAGCAGAAATATCAGAATAATCAATACCTCACCGAGGAAGCGTTCAACGCAGACCAGGCTAAGCTGCAGAAGATGCAGGCCGATGCTGACAATTATCTTGCCAGCATGCAGCAGAGCATCCAGAACGAGCTCAACCAGAGCCAGATTCAGTTGCTTGACTCGATTGATAACTTCATGAAGGACTATGCCAAGAAGAAAGGCTTTGACATGGTGCTGCGCAAAAGTGCCACGCTCTTTATCGACGAGAAGTATGACGTGACCGATGAGGTGATTGAGGGCCTGAACAAGCGTTATAACAAGGTGGGCGGCAAGGCTGCCGTTCCTGCCAAGGCTCCTGAGGCCGCTCCCGCCAAGCCTGCCGCTCCCACGGTGAGCGCCGAAAAACCTGCCACCCCTGGAAAGGTTGACTTAAAGAAATGAGAGTAATAGTAATGTTTTCATAATTTTGAAGTTTTGAAGGTTCTATCCGCTACCGTATTGCATATGGTGCGGATAGTTTTTTTGTTGAACATCATTTAATCACATTATTATATAATAGACATGAAGAAATTAGCTTTAATCGCAGTCATGGCCCTCATGCTGGGTGCATGCCAGACCAACAAACAGAATGATGCTGCCGCTACCGATGACCAGCAGGCCGCAGGCGAAGGCACCGGAAAGACCACCCTCGTGGCTTATTTTTCGGCCAGCGAGGCTCATGTTACAGCCCAGGTGGCCAAGACGCTTGCCGAGGCTACTGATGCCGACCTGTTCGAGATCGTGCCGGAGCAGATCTACACTGCCGATGACCTCAACTGGAAAGACGAACAGAGCCGTTCCACTATCGAGATGAAAGACTCGACTGCCCGTCCCGCCGTTGCCAGCAAGGTAGAGAACATGGCTCAGTACAACACCATCTATGTGGGCTTCCCCATCTGGTGGTACACTGCTCCGCGCATCATCAACACCTTCCTGGAGCAGTATGACCTCACTGGCAAGACTATCATCCCGTTTGCTACTAGTGGCGGTAGTGACATGGGCAAGAGCGGTGAGGACCTGAAGAAGGCCAGCGCTCCCAACGCCAACTGGATTCTCCCCGGCAAGGTGCTTAACGGCAATCCTCCTGTTGACAGCCTGAAAGTTTGGGTCGAGACCTTGAAGTAAGTCGCTTGGTTGCCGAGGCTGAGCCTCGGCCCACGTAGACACAATGACATGACAACAGCGGGCGGCTCCATCTGGGGCCGCCCGCTGTGCTGTAGTGGGTGTGGGTATTTACCCGAAGTTGTCGTAGTGGATGGATGAGGGATCGACGCCCAGGGAGTCGAGCACCTCGTTGACGGTCTGACTCATCATGCCGGGACCGCACATGTAGTACTCGCAGTCCTCGGGGGCCTCGTGGTTGGCCAGATAGGTGTCGCGCATTACGGGAGCGACAAAGCCTGCCGTGTACTTCACGCCAGCCTCGTCGGCAACGGGGTCGGGACGGTCCAACGCCAGGTGGAAGTGGAAGTTGGGGAAGTCCTTCTCCAGCTGCAGGAAGTCCTCGAGATAGAACACCTCGCTCAGCGAACGTGCGCCATAGAAGTAGTGCATCTCGCGGTCACGACAGTTGAGCGTGCGCGTCATGTGCAGGATTTGTGCGCGCAGGGGAGCCATACCGGCGCCACCGCCCACCCAGATCATCTCCTTCTTGCTGTCGAAGATGGGATGGAAATCACCGTAGGGGCCACTCATGATGACCTTGTCACCAGGTTTCAAGGTGAAGATGTAGCTCGACGCGATACCCGGCATTACGTCCATGAATCCCGTTGCGGGTTTGGGTTTGAACGGAGGCGTGGCAATGCGCACCGTCAGCATGAAGCGGTCACCCTCGGCAGGGTAGTTGGCCATTGAGTAGGCACGCACGGTGGCCTCCTCGTTGCGGCACTTGAGCGAGAACAGACCGAATTTCTCCCAAGTGGGCAGGTACTCGCCCAGCGACTCCTTATCGATGTCCTTGTCGTAGTCCATCTCGTACTCGGGAATCCTGATCTGGGCATAGCTGCCGGGGATGAAGTCCATGTGCTCGCCGGGAGGCAGAGCCACGATGAACTCCTTGATGAACGACGACACGAGCTTGTTGCTCACGACGGTACACTCATACTCCTTGACCGACAGCACGCTGTCAGGCACCTGGATCGACATATTGTCCTTGACCTTGACCTGGCAGCCCAAGCGCCAGTGGTCCATCTGCTCCTTGCGGGAGAAGTGGGGCACCTCGGTGGGCAAGATCTGCCCGCCGCCCTCGGTCACCTGTACCTTGCACTGTCCGCAACTGCCCTTGCCGCCACAGGCACTTGACAGCATCACGCCATTCTCGTGCAGGGTGTTGAGCAGGGTGTTGCCGCTGGCAACGTCCAGTTCCTTGGTTCCGTTATTGATGTTGATTTTCACATTGCCCGACGGCACCAGGTAGTGCTTGGCCACGAGCAACAGGATGACGAGCAGCAGGGTGAGCACCAGGAACACCAGTGCGCTCGCCAATACCGTAGTTGAAATGCTTGATAATATCAGTATCATAGTGTTGTATCCTCCTTTTATCCTAATCTAATGCCCAGGAAACTCATGAATGCGATACCCATGAGACCAGTAATGATGAACGCAATGCCCACGCCGCGCAGAGGCTTGGGAATGTCACTATAGGCCAACTTCTCGCGGATGGCAGCGATGCCCACGATGGCGATGAGCCAACCGATGCCCGAACCGGCACCATAGACGGTGGCCGTCCATGCCGAGGGGAAGTCACGCTGCTGCATGAACAGTGAAGCACCCAGGATGGCGCAGTTCACCGCAATCAGCGGCAGGAAGATGCCCAGCGAGGCATAGAGCGAGGGCGAAAACTTCTCGACAGCCATCTCGACCAGCTGGGTGGCCGACGCGATGACGGCGATGAACAGGATGAGGCCCAGGAAGCTCAGGTCCACACCGGCGAGCTCGGGGCTAAGCCAAGTGAGGGCGCCCTCCTGGAGGACGTACTTGTTGAGCATGTAGTTGATGGGCTGTGTCACCACCAGCATGAAGGTGACAGCGATGCCTAGGCCGAATGCCGTCTTTACGTTCTTGGAAACGGCGAGGAACGAGCACATGCCCAGGAAGTAGGCAAATATCATGTTGTCGATGAATATCGACTTGATAAACAGATTAAGTTCTTCCATTGTCTTCAGTAGTCTTTAATGGTTAAACATGCTCTCGTTAATCCTCTTGCAACTCCTTGTTGTGGGAGCGGTGATACCAGATGATGCAGCCCACGGTGATCAGCGCCATCGGGGCCAAGATCATCAGGCCGTTGTTCTCGTAGCCATGGTCGTAGCACCACTGCGGAATCACGTGGAAACCGAATAACGTGCCTGAACCGAGCAACTCGCGGAAGAAGGCCACAATCATCAGGACAATGGTATAGCCCAGACCGTTGCCGATGCCGTCAAGGAACGACGGCCAGGGGCTGTTGTGCATAGCAAACGCCTCCAGACGGCCCATGAGGATACAGTTGGTGATAATCAGTCCGATGAACACCGACAGCTGCTTGCTCACGTCGTAGTTATAGGCGATGAGAATCTGTTGCACAATGATAACCAGCGCGGCGACCACCACCAGCTGCACGATGATGCGGATGTTGGTGGGGATGGTCTTGCGCAGGAACGAAATAATCACGTTGCTGAACGCCAGCACGCAAATCACCGAGATGCCCATCACGATGGCGGGCTCCAGACTGGCGGTAACGGCAAGCGCGGAGCAGATACCCAGGATCTGTACCAAGACGGGATTGTCCTTGGACAGCGGGTTGAACAATGCTTCTTTGTTTTTCTTTGATAACATAGTCGTGGATGGGTTTATTCGGGTTGATTGTCGTTGGTTTCATTCTCGCTAGCGGCGGCAGGTACTGTTGTTGCAGCGTACTGCAACTTCTTGAGGAACGCCTCGTAGGGGGCCAGGCAGTCCTCGAGCATGGCGCTGACGCCCAGGCTCGTGATCGTGGCGCCGGTCAAGGCGTCGACTTGCTCAGCACCGGTGGCTGACTTCTGCCCCTTCTTGAGCACTACCACGCCCTTGTACTCGCCGTCCAGGAACACGTGCTTGTTCACGAACTTGTCCTGGAAATCCTTGTCGGCGATTCGGGCACCCAGTCCCGGGGTCTCACCCTCATGGGAGAAGTTGGCGCCAAAGATGGTGTCGCCGTCGTCGTTCATGGCAATGTAGCCCCAGATGGGACCCCACAGGCCAGCACCGTACATGGGCAGTACATACTTGATGCTGCCGTCGTCCATCTTGCACTTCATCACGGGCAACAGGCGATCTTCGAGTTTGACATTCTTCTTCATGTCCACCTCAAAGGCCACGTTCTCGGTGCTGTCCACGATGTTGCCATCGCGATCTACCAGCAGGTCCTGGATGACATATTTCTCGTAGGTCTCCTTGACCTTGCTGTCGTCGGGGGCAGCGATGTGGAGGGCACTCATGATCTGCTTGCGGGTGTCGTTGGCGATATTCTCGTCCTGCTTGGGCTTGAGCGCCATGTAGATGAGCGCAAGCACAGAGCCCACGAGGAGCACCATCACAGCAGCATACAGGATTTGATAGATATTACTGTTCTTGTTCATAGCGTGACCTCCTTAACTCTTAGTGGCGGCACGGCGGGCGCGACGCTTGATGTTAAACGAAACAACGCAGTGGTCGATGAGCGGAGCGAAGGCGTTCATCAGCAGGATGGCGAGCATCATGCCCTCGGGGTAACCACTGTTGTAAACACGTATCAGGATGGCAAACACACCGATCAGCAGGCCATAGATGTACTGGCCTATCGTGGTGCGTGCTCCAGTGACGGGGTCGGTAGCCATGAACACAGCACCGAAGGCAAAGCCACCCAGGCACAGCTGAGTCATGGGGTCGAGCATCGAGGCGGGGTAGATGGGGCTGGGCAGCGCATGTACCAGGGCTCCCATGGCCAGACCGCCGACGAATACCGAACACATGATGCGCCACGAGGCGATGCCCGTGAGCAGCAGGATGACAGCGCCAATCAGGATGGCAATCATCGACGTCTCGCCCGGCGAGCCGGGAATGAGGCCGATGAAGGCGTCCATGCAGCTGATGGGCTCGCCCAGGATGTTGGTCATCGTCGGGTCACCCACGCTGGTGGCCACCTGGCCCAGCGGCGTGGCGCCGGTGAAGGTGTCGGCCACGGTGCCGCCTCCCATACCCAGGGCACTGTCCAGCTTGACGAATGCCTCGTCACCACTCATGCGCGACGGGTAGGAGAAGAACAGGAAAGCACGCGTGATCAGGGCCACGTTGAAGATGTTCATGCCCGTTCCGCCGAAGATTTCCTTGGCAAAGATGACAGCGAACGCCGTGGCGACGGCCGTCATCCACAGCGGCGTGTTGATGGGGACAATCAGGGGAATCAGGATACCCGTAACGAGGAATCCCTCCTGGATCTCCTTGTGGTGAATCTGTGCGCTGATAAACTCGATGCCCAGGCCCACGCCATAGCTGACGATGATGACCGGCAGCATCGCCAACAGGCCGTAGAGGAACATCGTGAACCAGCCTTCATTGGACTGACCGATGGCCAGATAGTGCTGGTAGCCGATGTTGTACATGCCGAACAGCAACGCCGGAATCAAGGCGACCACCACAGTGATCATGGTGCGCTTCAGGTCGTTGCCGTCGTGGATGTGTGCGCCCGACCGCGATGTGGTGTTGGGCGTGAACAAGAAGGTCTCCATGCCGTCATAGACCGACTCAAGCTTGGAGAACTTGCCGCCGGGCCTGAACGATGGCTCGATCTTGTTCATGAAATTCCTTAATGCTTTCATATCAATGATAATATTGTTGAATAGCGATTATTGTTGACTGTTATTATTAATGAGTGGACATCGTGTCAGGACATCTCGGCACGCAGCTTGTCCAGCCCCTGGCGAACAATGCGCTGGAGCTCCAGTTTGCTCGTGTCAGCAAATTCGGCCAAGGCGAAGTCCTCGGGAGCGATCTCATAGACGCCCAGCTGCTCCATCTTGTCGATGTCGCCGCTGATGATGGCCTTGATGAGGAACTCACCGTAGATGTCCATCGGCAGCATAGCGTCATACTCGCCGGTGCGGACGATGGCGCGCTCGCCACCCTTGATGCGGCTGTCCATGCTCCTGGGCTTCTTCATGCCGCCCAGCCACGTGGTGAACGTGCGGTAGAGCGAGAAACGGTTCGGGTTGACCGAAGCCCATCCCATGAACTCGTCGGGCTTGTTGTTCTCGGGGATGATGGTGATGTGGCAATAGGGGGCACGCAGCCACTCTTCGGTCGTGACCTTCACACCCGTGAGCACGTTGCCGCTGATGATGCGGCTCATGGCCAGATTGGTCGTCTCGTTCTTGAGCACGGTCTCCAGATCTGCACCCATCACGGTCGAGACATATCGCGGCTGCTGCACCATCTCGCCGGTGATAGCCACGACGGTGTCATGGCTCACCTTGCCGGTGGTGAACAGTTCGCCGATGCGTGCCAGCGTGACGATGTCCATCGTCCAGACAGTCTCACCCTTGTTCACGGGCACCGTGTTGGCGGCCTGGATGCCGACGTTGCCGGCGGGGTGGGGACCAACAAATGTCGTCACGACTGTGCCGGGAGCATCGATGCTCTGTCCCTCACGAATGCCGATATAGACCTTGCCGTCAGTCAATCCGTTGAGCACCTCGACACCCTTGGCGATGTACTTGCGCTTGTCGCCCAGCACAACGTCCAGGTCGGGAGCCAGCGGAGCCGAGTCAAAGGCGGTTACAAACACGTCACGGGGACGGACATCGGGCGACGGCACCACGTCATATGGGCGCTGGCGGATCATTGCCCACAGGCCCGAGTCGAGCAGCACATCCAGTGCAGGCCGTTTCAGGTCATGGGTGACGGCGTCGGCTGTCCCGTCGGGGATGACGACAATGGCGTCGATGTGGCGCCGCTCACCGCGGCGCACCTCCTTGACAGTGCCGCTCACGGGCGAGACCACCTTGATGGCTTCATGATTCTTGTCATGATAGAGGGGCTCACCGCTGGCGACGCGTTCACCCTCTTTCTTTTCCATTCGGGGAATGATCCCGTGGAAATCATCAGGCACGACAGCAACGCTCAGCGGTCGCTCACCAGCGGTGATGCCGCTATCGGTGATGGCCCCCAGCAATTGGATGTCGAACCCTTTCTTGAGTTTAACAGTTGCCATGATAATATGATTAGTTTTTGGTGATATTTATAATAATGTGTGCAAAGGTACTAAAAAAGATGAACAAACTAGCACGGCCGGTGATAAAATCGGGTAAAATCCGTTTTTTTCTTTGCCGACCGGATGCCGGCCATGCAACTTGGCCCACCGAAAAGGCCAATGCGACACTACGCAAAAAGCAACTGTTAATAAAAAAAACATGAAAAAAAACTTGAGAAATGCGGTGTTTTCAAATATTTGTGATAAATTTGCGTTAGTTTTTTAGGCAAAATGGCTTGTTTTAAGTGCTCAATCAGCCGCCTCTTGTCGTGAAATTTGTTGTGTTTCAACTGCTTGTGATGTTTTATCGCAGGCCGATTGATACGCAAACGCCACCATTGAAACAACAGAACTTTAATAACTAAATAAACTAATTTTATTAATCATTTTTTAAACTAATTTAAATTATGGCTGAACAAACAAACATTCAGAAGCCACAGACCGCTGCCAAGAAAGACGTGGCCAGCAACGTTAGTGGTATCAAGAGCGCATCGCTCGTCATTCTCGTGTGCTTAGCAATTGCAATTCTGTTCTACATGTTCGTCCTCGGTGCTCCCAGCAACTTCAAGGACACTGTGAACAAGGAAGGTCCCATCAACCTGCTCGGTACCGTTTACAAGGGCGGTATTGTTGTGCCTGTGCTGATTACCTGCTTCCTCACCGTGCTCGTTCTCTGTGTTGAGCGCTGGATCGCTCTGGCTAAGGCTAAAGGTAGTGGTAACACCACCAAGTTTGTCGAGAACGTTAAGGCTGCCCTGCGCAACCATGACCTCGCCAAGGCTGAGGACCTCTGCCGCAAGCAGAAAGGTACTGTAGGCGCTGTTGTTTTTGCTACCCTCCAGAAGTACAAAGAGATGGACAAGGACACCCTGCTGAGCAAGGAGCAGAAGCTCGCTGCTATCCAGGGAACCCTCGAGGAGGCTACCTCGCTTGAGATGCCCGCCCTGCAGCAGAACCTCCCGGTTCTTGCAACCCTGACCACTCTGGGTACCCTGATCGGTCTGTTCGGTACTGTGTTGGGTATGATCAAGTCATTCCAGGCACTGTCCGCATCTGGTGCTCCTGACTCGACCGAGCTGTCAACCGGTATTTCTGAGGCACTTGTGAACACCGCTCTCGGTATCGCAACCGCTGCCCTCGCCCTGATCGGTTACAACTTCTACACCAACAAGATTGATAACATGACCTATGCTATCGATGAGCTCGGCTTCTCGATGGTTTCAACCTTCTCCGCTACTCACTAATTATTGGTTAGCAGCTGATTAATTAATCGTTTTTAAACAAACAGATTAAGGTGATTTAGAAATATGGGAAAAGTCAAAATTAAAAAGAAAGAGACGCGCATCGACATGACCGCTATGTCCGATGTGACGGTGCTTCTGTTGACTTTCTTCATGTTGACTTCTACATTCCTTCAGAAAGAACCTGTGACAGTGATCACGCCTCCTTCGGTTTCCGAGGAGAAGGTTCCCGATGCTAACCTGGTGTCGATTCTTGTCAGCCAAGAGGGCAAGGTTTTCCTTGAGGTACTCGGTAGCAAGGACTCGACAATGAAGAGCGAGACGGTTCGCGCTGACTTGCTTAAGAATATGGTTGCCGAATACAAGAAGACTCATCCCAGTGCAAACCTCGCGTTTACCAACAAGGAGATTGAGACCTTCGCCAAGCTGAACGCATTCGGTGTACCCATCAGAAATATGAAAGAATGGTTGAATCTGGAGCCCGACCAGCGAGACAAGTGGCTCGAGGGTAAGGATAACCCCGGTATTCCAATCAACATGAATGAAGATCCAAACAACCCCAACGAGTTCCAGATGTGGATCAGGGCAGCGTATAACTCGCTCAACCCCGAGCTGCAGGAAGCGATGGTTAAAGGACGTGGTATAGCAATCAAGGCCGACCAGGCAACGCCTTACAGCGTGGTGAACGTGGTGATGGATAACCTCCAGACCATGAAGATGAACAAGTTCACCCTGATGACGGCCCTTAAAACTGAGGAGGAATAAGATATGGCAATTAAACAGAAAAGTCGTCAGAAAAAGTTCGATACCCGTATCGACTTCACTCCTATGGTTGACATGAACATGCTGCTGATCACCTTCTTTATGTTGTGTACCACCATGATCAAGAGCCAGACGCTCCAGATCGCGTTGCCTACCAACGAGAAGGTCGAGAAAGAGCAGCAGAACAAGGTAAAGCAGTCCGAGGCTGTTACCATCATCATCGATGGTAAGCTTGACGACAAGGGTCTGTCAGACCCCAACGAGGGAATGCTTTACTACTACGACGGTATGCCCGAAACCGACAAACTTGCTACTACTGGCGAAAGCAACATGAAGCAGATTGAGTTCGGTGCCAAGACCGGCGGTGCATATCCCGCAATTCGCGAGATTCTACAAGAGCGCAACAAGGAGGTTTGTCTTAAGATTGCCGACCTGAAGAAGGAATGGAAGGAGATGAAGTTCTCCAAAGACGAGGAGAAGAATGACTCCATCTACCAGGAGAAGGCCAAGGCAATCCGTAACGACTCCACCCTTAAGCGTCCGGTTGTGATTATTAAGGCTACGCCCAACGCCAGCTACGCCCACGTCGTGAGCGTGCTCGACGAGATGCAGATCAACAACATCAGCCGTTACCAGATCGACCGCATCAATGAGGTTGACTCGGCGATGATGATTCTGCTCCAGGGCCAGAACCTTAAGAAGTGATGTTGGATTGATGGATTTGTTTAATCTAAAAAAAAGAAACTATTATGGCAAAAGAAGTTGATCTTTCATCGCGTGAATGGTGTGACCTTGTGTTTGAAGGGAAGAATAAGGACTTCGGTGCTTATGTCATTCGCACAGAATCTACCAAGCGTCACAATAAAGCTGTCCTGTGGACTTTTCTCGGTGCCGTCCTCTTCGGTCTGCTCGCCTGGGGTTTTGTAAAGACCCAGGAGTACCTGAACGAGAGAAGGCTCCTCGAACAGGCTGAACAGGAAGAAGTGCTCATCGACATGACTCAGGACGCCGAAGAGCCCGAACCCGAGCAGGAACGTCTCGAACAACCCAAGCCCGAGGTACTCCCCGAAGAGGTCTTGAAGTCGGTTAAGGTAACCGAGCTCCAGATCGTCGAGGACGACAAGGTGAAGAAGGAGGACGAGATCAAGACTCAGGACGAGCTGAAGGAGACTGAGACCGCCTTCGGTCAGAAGGATAACGAGAAAGGTACTGAGGACCGTAACGTTACCCGCACCCTGAAGGAAGAGGTTGTCGTTGAGAAGCCCGTTGAGAAACCCAAGGAGGTGAAGGAAGAAGTATTCCGCTCAGTAGAGCAGATGCCCCAGTTCCCCGGTGGCGAGGCTGCTCTGATGAAGTACCTCCAGTCTCACATCAACTACCCGCCCATGGCCGCCGAGAACAACATTCAGGGTCGTGTCGTTGTGCAGTTCGTTGTTGACAAGACTGGTAAGGTCGGTGAAGTAAAGGTTGTCCGCTCGGTGGATAAGGACCTTGACAAGGAGGCCGTTCGCGTCTGCAAGTCGCTGCCCAAGTTCACCCCCGGTCGCCAGAATGGTCAGGCCGTATCCGTATGGTACACCCTGCCCGTTACCTTCAAGCTCCAGGGTACCAACTAATCGATTATTCGGTTAAAACCTGAAAATAAAAACGGCATCGCCCAGTGCGGTGCCGTTTTTTTTTGTGTGTCTATATGCCTTCTTCTTGGGACAATGGGACAAAAGGAGGTTCTTTTGTCCCCAATGTCTCGTGTTCCCTCGTCCCTCCCTCGGTCGTGGCCAGTGGTCAACTGGCGGTAGTGCTACGTGCTGGAAAGTGCGCTGTGCCCTGTACTGGCGTGCCGGACATGCTCCGTGAAGACCCGTTTCCGGGAAAACTGCAGTCCCTTGCAGTGCCACAATTGAAGGTTTCAGTTCGCCCCACTACCCACAACCTACAATTCCTGATAGATATCCTGTTCTTGATTTGAAATTAAAATTAAAATGCTGATGCTCATAGCTTCTTGCCTGTAGAGACGCAAAATCTTGCGTCTCAAGGACGGCATATTGGTGGCGCCTCGCGATTGGAGACGCAAGATTTTGCGTCTCTACAAGGCTTCTGGAGTTGCCACCTGCTGAACATCATTCATCTGGTTTGCGCTAGATCAATTCGGTAGAGAAGTTGATGAACTGGATCTCGATGTCCAGCTGGCGCAGTTGTGCCGACAGCTTGTCTATCTGCTTGCGCAGGGCCTTGACATCTATTGTGGTGACATACTTGATCTCGCTGCGGGAGTAGCGTTCGCTTGACGATGACGCGGCCTGGTTGAAGACGTCCTGCATCACGCTCACGCGCTTGGTGAGCACGTCGCGTTCAGCCATCAGTTGGGTGAGCGACTTGTCGCCTCTCATGGTGCGCATGTTGGTCACATTGATCCGGTAGATATACTCCTCGAGCTGCTTCAGGCAGCTGTCCAGCTCCTTGAGCAGGTCCTTGGGATCCTCGGCCGGCTCGTCTCCTTCCTGTATCTTCACATTATTCACCAGGCGCGTTCTCAAGTCATTGATGCGCGTCTGCAGGTCCTTGCGGATGCTTAATGCTTCGGCTAGTTTCATATCTTCTTCAATTTAATGGGTTATCTGCTGCAAAGATAAACAATAATGCCGTTCTGACCAAATGGCAAAAGAAAACCTGCGGCCCGGATTCGGGCCACAGGTTTTATCGGTGTTAAGCAGTATAGTAGTGCTTACTTGTTGACCTGGAAGCGGTTCCAACCGTCCTTCAGGTGGGCTACCACCTGGTTGGCAGCAGCCAGACCGGCGTTGATGTTGGCCTCGGCGGTCTGGGCACCCATCTTCTTGGGGGTGAACAGCACGCGCTCAGGATACTTGGCCTCGAGCTCGTCGGCATTGGCGGGCTTCACGTCAGCCACATAGCGGAAGTCGGGACGGGCCTCCATGGCCTCGGCCAGACCGGCCTCGTCGATGACCTCCTTGCGGGCGGCATTGATCAGGACACCGTTCTTGGGCAGCATCTCGATGAGGCGCTTGCCTACCGAACCGCGGGTCTCGTCGGTTGCGGGGATGTGAAGGCTGACATACTGGTTCTGGCTGTACAGCTCCTCGACGCTGTGAACGGGGTGGATGCCGTCGGCCTCCATTACCTCGTCCTTCACCCAGGGGTCAAGGGCGCTGATCTTCATGCCGAAGCCCTTGGCGATGCGTGCTACGCAGCGGCCAACGGCGCCATAGGCATGGATACCCAGCGTCTTGCCCAGCAGCTCGGTGCCGCTGGTGCCGTTATAACGGTTGCGGATCAGGGTAACGAGCATACCCATTACCAGCTCGGCAACAGCGTTGCTGTTCTGGCCGGGAGTGTTCATCACGCACACGCCGTGGGCTGTAGCCTCGGCCAGGTCGATGTTGTCATAACCTGCACCGGCGCGAACAACCACCTTCAGCTGGGGAGCTGCGTCAAACACTTCCTTGTCCACCTTGTCGCTGCGAACGATCAGACCGGCGCAGTCGGCAATAGCCTTAATCATATCCTCACGGGTACCTTTCTCGACGAGTACGAGCTCGTGGCCGGCGCCCTCAATCACCTCGCGGATGCCCTGAACTGCTACGGGAGCAAAGGGCTTCTCGGTTGCAACTAAAATCTTCATGATTCTGTGTTACTCCTATTATTTTTGATGAATGATTAATGGTTCTTCTCAAACTCCTTCATGGCCTCAACAAGCACCTTCACGCTCTCCAGGGGCAGTGCGTTGTAGAGCGATGCGCGGAAACCGCCCACCGAGCGGTGGCCCTTGATGCCGACGATGCCCTTGCTGGTGGCGAACTCCATGAAGTCCTTCTCCAGCTCCTTGTAGTCGGGCTTCATCACGAAGCAGACGTTCATGATCGAACGGTCCTCGGGCTTCACGGTGCCGACGAACATCTTGCTCGAGTCGATGGCGTCATACAGGTAAGCGGCCTTCTCCTCGTCGATGCGCTGCAACTCCTTCACGCCACCCAGCTCCTTGTACCACTTCAGGGTCTGCAGGGCTGCATAGATGGGGAATACGGGAGGAGTGTTGAACATCGAGCCCTTGTCAACGTGAGTCTTGTAGTTAACCATCGTGGGCAGCACGCGGTCAACCTGGCCCAGGACGTCTTCCTTAACGATAACGAAGGTGACACCGGCAGGAGCGATGTTCTTCTGGGCACCGCCGTAGATCAGGTCATACTTCGACACGTCAACGGGACGTGAGAAGATGTCGGATGACATATCAGCTACCATGCGTACGGGCACGTCATAGTCCTCGCGGATCTCGGTACCGTAGATGGTGTTGTTGGTCGTGATGTGGAAGTAGTCAACATCGGTGGGAATCTCATAGCCCTTGGGGATGTAGGTGTAGTTGTCCTCCTTGGAAGAACCGACAACGGCAACCTCACCAATCAGCTTGGCCTCCTTGATGGCCTTGTTGGCCCACGTGCCCGTGTCGAGGTAAGCGGCCTTGGTCTTCAGCAGGTTCATCGGAACCATGTAGAACTGGGTGCTGGCGCCACCGCCCAGGAACAGAACCTTGTAGCCCTCGGGGATGTCGAGCAGCTCCTTGAACAGGGCCTCGGCCTCGTCAACGACAGCCTGGAACTCCTTGCTGCGGTGTGAAATCTCAAGAATCGACAGGCCAGTGCCTGCAAAGTCACGAATAGCGTCAACGCACTTGTCCAGGGTGTACTGGCTCAGGATTGACGGACCGGCATAGAAATTATGTTTCTTCATAATGCTGTTAATTGAAATTAGAAGTTATAAAATGAATGAATGTATTGATGTCGTCGTATAACGTTTTTTTAATTGTGACAAAGTTACGGCTTTTTTTTAATTGCTGCAAACTTCACTGAAAATCTCATTTTCTGGCATTTTGTCATTTTGTAGGCTTTTGGGGGTCGGTTGCGTTGAATTTTTTCTGTCATTTTGGGATTTTAATGACAGAATGTCAATAACCGCCGCTTTTTGTGGCAAAAGTTTTTTTCGCCTTTTTTTGCTTTTTTCACAGTCAGTGAAAAAAAACTGAAAAACGCATCAAAAATTGTTTGTGTTTAGAAAATAAGCCGTATATTTGTGACGCTTTAAGCGGGCGCCGTTGAACGCGTTCAACGCCCCCGATTATTGAAGTGATTATTTACTAACATTTACTAATTTATAGTTTTATCTAATTAACAACTTTTTGTATTATTATCATGAACGTTGAGAAAATTATGGCCGACCTGGAGGCTAAACACCCAGGCGAATCCGAGTATCTGCAGGCTGTACGCGAAGTCCTCGAGTCTATTGAGGAGGTTTATAACCAGCATCCTGAGTTTGAGAAGGCTAAGATCGTTGAGCGCATGGTTGAGCCCGAGCGCATCTTCACTTTCCGTGTAACCTGGATCGACGACAAGGGTGAGGTTCAGACCAACCTCGGTTATCGTGTACAGTTCAACAGCGCCATTGGCCCGTACAAGGGTGGTTTGCGCTTCCACAAGGCCGTTACTCCCTCAATGCTGAAGTTCTTAGGTTTCGAGCAGACCTTCAAGAACGCTCTGACCACTCTGCCCATGGGCGGTGGTAAGGGTGGCTCTGACTTCGACCCCGTTGGCAAGAGCGACGCTGAGATCATGCGTTTCTGCCAGGCCTTCATGCTTGAGCTCCGTCACAACATTGGTCCCGACCAGGACGTTCCCGCTGGTGACGTTGGTGTCGGTGGCCGTGAGATTGGCTTCCTCAATGGTATGTATCAGAAACTCGCCCGTCAGTATCACACTGGCGTCCTCACCGGCAAGGGCATGACCTGGGGTGGTTCTATCCTCCGTCCCGAGGCTACCGGTTTCGGTGCTCTCTACTTCACTCAGCACGTGCTCCGCACCGCTGGCAAGGACATCAAGGGCAAGAAGGTCGCTCTCTCTGGCTTCGGTAACGTAGCTTGGGGTGCTGCTACCAAGGCTGTTGAACTCGGCGCTAAGGTCGTTGCCATCTCTGGCCCCGACGGCGTTTGCGAGATCCCCGACGGTATCACTCCTGAGATGATCGACTACATGCTCGACATGCGTGCTTCTAACCGCAACAAGGTTGAGGATATGGCAACCAAGTTCCCCGAGCTGGCCAAGTTCACCGCCGGTAAGAAGGCTTGGAGCATTCCTTGCGACATCGCTCTGCCCTGCGCATTCCAGAATGAGCTGAGCGAGGACGACGCTAAGGAGCTGAAGGCTAACGGCTGCTGGTGCTGCTGCGAGGTTTCCAACATGGGTTGCCAGCCCGGCGCTATCCACTTCTTCCAGAAGAATGGCGTTCTCTTTGCTCCCGGTAAGGCTGTCAACGCTGGTGGCGTAGCTACCTCTGGTCTCGAGATGACCCAGAACGCTGCTCACCTCAGCTGGTCAGCTAAGGAAGTTGACGAGAAGCTCCACTGGATCATGGAGAACATCCACGAGCAGTGCGTGAAGTTCGGTACTCAGGCCGACGGCACCATCGACTACGTGAAGGGCGCTAACATCGCCGGCTTCATGAAGGTCGCTCAGGCTATGCTCGAGCAGGGTGTGATCTAATCCCCCTCTTGGAGATTGCTTAACTAACCGACTATCAAACGTCAGGCAGGTCGTCCCTCGGGGCTACCTGCCTGATTTTTTTATTCGACCTGGAGTCTGGGCCCCTGTGTCCATGGTGCGGATGCTTTGCGCCCTCAATTGCTGTGGGCCGTTGTCGTGTTGCAAGACTTTGTCTTGCGCGGGCCTTTCTTGTTTGCCCCGTTCATGATTTCCTCCATTTTAAATTTAATTACCACTTTTCCCGCTTGATTTTCTGAAACTTTGTGTATCTTTGCATCTTGGAATAATGACATTATTTATGAACGAAAACGAAAAATTGATTCAAACTATCATCGAGGCTATTCAGGAAAAGAAGGGACGTGACATCGTCCATGTTGATTTGACAGGTATCGAGACGGCTGCGGCGCAGGGTTTCATCATCGCCACCGGCTCGACCCCCATGCAGGTGACCACCGTTGCCGACAGCGTGCGAGAATACGTGGAGAAGAACGCCGGGCAACGACCCTTCAACTACGACGGCTACCAGAACGCACAGTGGATCATCATCGATTATGGCAACCTGTTTGTGCACATCTTCGTCCCCGACTATCGTGAGCGCTACAACCTGGAGCAGCTCTGGGCCGATGCCCGCATCAACACGATCCCCAATTTGGATTAATCATTCAACGACCAACTCATTTTTAGCGATTCAGTGTAAAAATGGCTGATAACAACAATAACCGCAAGGGCCCCAAGTTCAACTTCTACTGGGTCTATGCCCTCATGGGGGTGTTCCTGCTGTCCATGCTGTGGATGAACCAGGATGGAGAGACCGCACAGGAGATGAACTGGACCAAGTTCGAGAGCATCGTCGCTCAAGGACGGGCCAAGTCCATCACCGTCTATCGCGGTAAGAACCGGGCGGAGGCGATCTTGAAAGATTCGCTCTCGAGCAAGGAGATCCAGAGCCTGCCCGCCAAGGACTCTTCCCCGTTCGCCGTGTCTGCCTCTGCGATACCCACCAACAAGATTGCGGCACAGATTCCCAGCACCGACAAGTTTGAGGACTATGTCAAGGCCTGGCGCGATCAGGGCGTCTTTACTGGTGAAGTGGAGTATGTCGATGGCGGCAATGACCTCTCGATGATTCTCTACACCTTCGGCCCGATCATCTTGCTTGTCGCCCTCTGGTTCTTCCTGTTGAGAAGAATGGGCGGCGCTGGTGGCGCGGGCGGAGGCATCTTCAGCGTCGGCAAGTCCAAGGCGCGCCTCTTCGACAAGGACAATGCCAATAAGGTGACCTTCCAGGATGTCGCGGGACTCGCCGAGGCCAAGGTCGAGATTGCCGAGATCGTGGACTTCCTGAAGAATCCAAAGCATTATACCGAACTGGGAGGCAAGATTCCCAAGGGCGCATTGCTCGTCGGGCCTCCGGGAACCGGCAAGACCCTGCTGGCAAAGGCTGTTGCCGGTGAGGCCGATGTGCCTTTCTTCTCCATGTCCGGCTCCGACTTCGTCGAGATGTTCGTCGGTGTCGGTGCGTCGCGCGTGCGTGACCTCTTCCGCCAGGCCAAGGAGAAGGCTCCCTGTATCGTCTTCATCGACGAGATCGACGCCGTCGGCCGCGCCCGTGGCAACAAGGCCAGCATGGGCGGCAACGACGAGCGCGAGAGTACGCTCAACCAGCTGCTCACCGAGATGGACGGCTTCGGCAGCAATAGCGGTGTCATCATTCTGGCCGCAACTAACCGTGCCGACATCCTCGACAAGGCGTTGTTGCGTGCTGGGCGTTTCGACAGGCAGATCTATGTCGAGCTGCCCGAACTGAGTGACCGCAAGGAGATTTTCCAGGTACACCTGCGCAACGTTAAGACCGACGGCTCGGTGGACTTGGACCTGCTGTCTCGACAGACCCCCGGTTTCTCCGGGGCCGATATCGCCAACGTCTGCAACGAGGCCGCGCTGATTGCCGCACGCCGCAAGAAGCAGGCCGTGCAGCGGCAGGACTTCATGGATGCCATCGACCGCATCGTCGGCGGCCTGGAGAAGCGCTCCAAGGTCATCACCGAGGAGGAGCGACGCTCCATCGCCGTCCATGAGGCCGGACATGCCACCGTCAGCTGGCACCTGCGCTATGGCGACCCCCTCATCAAGGTCACCATCGTGCCGCGCGGCAAGGCCCTTGGCGCCGCTTGGTACATGCCCGAGGAACGACAGATCGAGCCCAAACAGGCTTTGCTTGACAAGATATGTTCGCTGATGGCAGGACGTGTCGCTGAGGATATCTTCCTGGGATTTATCGACACGGGTGCCCTCAACGACCTGGAGCGTGCAACCAAGATTGCCTATGCCATGGTCACCTACTACGGCATGAGCGACAAGTTGCCCAACATCTCCTACTACGACACCTCGGGTGAATCCTATGGCTTCACCAAACCCTATAGTGAGACCCGCGCTCAGACCATCGACGCCGAGGTCCAGGCCATCATCGACAGCCAGTATGAGCGCGCTCGCCAGATGCTCATTCAGTACGAGCAGGGACATCATGAACTCTCTGATCTGCTGCAGCAGCGTGAGGTGATCTATACCGAGGATGTGGAACGCATTTTCGGTCCCAGGCAGTGGAAGTCCCGCACCGAGGAGATGGTTTCCGGCGAGGATGCGACTGGTGACGCGCCCGCTCAGGGTAATGTGTCGGTGACGCCTCCGCCGTTCGACCAGATTGACGATTAATTGATAGCAGTTCATCACATGGTAAAGATTCTTTTTAACGAGACACAAAAGGCCGCCGTCGTCAGCCTCCTGATCGAGATGATTAATGCCGACCACTACGTTGACCCTAACGAGTGCACCGTCTTCGACACCATCTGTGTCGAGTGCGGCATCAGCGAGGAAATCTACAGACTGGGACGTGCGCTCGACAGCATGGTCGCTGTTGACATGATGAAGAGCATGAGTGATGTGCAGAAGATTGCCGTTGCCCAACTGCTTACCCGGGTCATTGATGCCGACGCCAGGGACGATGACAAAGAAATCCGACTCTTCAATTACATCTGCAAGGCCACTGGCGTTGATGTCCTCATCGACGCGATGGGTGGGGGAGAGTGACTCGGCGACTCTATATACATTATATATATAGAAAGAGGAAAGAATAAAGTTTGCACGATTATGCGGCCCGTGACAGCGTCAACGGGTCGCATGATTTTTTGACCGAAAATCGGCTATTTTGCCTCAAAGTGCGTTTTTTTGAGCCTTGAGGCAAATTTTTTTTGAAAATATTTTTCTTGATTTAATTATCTGTAAATTAATTCGTTAGATACGTTATTAACAACTAAAATCGGGTATTGTTAATAACTTTGATAGAAAAAAGTGGCAAAAAAATTTGGCCAGTATCAAAAACGGTTATAATTTTGCACCGCTTTTCGCCTCAAATGGGGCGTGAAAGTAACTCAAAACAAAGAGTTCTTTGACATGTTTGCAACAATGTATTGAAGTAGTACAAGAGAACAGGGACAGTTATTGTTCCCGTTAATTCTAAAACATAGTACAACACAATAGAGCAGGAATCATCAAGGGCCAGACCGATCACTCAGGTCGAGTGTTGCGTTTTCATTTAATTTTTTCGGAAGAAAAAGAAACGATAATACAACAACGAAGAGTTTGATCCTGGCTCAGGATGAACGCTAGCGAC
>CACWID010000045.1 GCA_902760865.1 uncultured Bacteroidales bacterium
AGTATCTCCAAAATCTCATAATCCGTTCTTCGTTTTACTGTTCTCATTTTAGTCCTGATTTTATCTGACATTTTTGTCAAACTATTTCAGGACGATACAGGACAACATCATCGACAACACTGACAACACTATTGTTGTTATGGTTGCCAAAAAGTTGTCCAAGTTGTTTGTTTTTTTATCTCTATTATAATTTCATATTGACAAAAAAGCAGTACCTTTGGGGCAATGAAACCAACAACAAATCAGTTTTCCTAAAATACTATCTAAAAAAGAAACATGGAACCTTTATTTGAGAAACTCAAAAGCAACGCGATTGCCAACAGGCAGCGCATCGTTCTTCCTGAGAGTACTGAACCCCGCACCTTGACTGCCGCCGAGCGCATCATCGGCGACGGCATTGCTGACATCATGCTCATCGGCGACAAGGCCGAAATCATGGCCAAAGCCGCTGAACTGGGTCTGAAAAACATCGACAAGGCCACGGTCGTCAATCCCAATGACCCTGAGGCTGTCGAGAAATATGCCCAGCTGTTCTACGAGCTGCGCAAGGCCAAGGGCGTGACCATCGAGGACGCCCGCAAGAAGGTGCTCGACCCGCTGTACCTGGGTTGCCTGCTCATCAAGGCTGGTGATGCCGACGGCCAGGTGGCCGGTGCGATGAACACGACTGGCAACGTGCTGCGTGCTGCCTTCCAGGTGCTGAAGACGGCTCCCGGCATCAGCACGGTGAGCGGCGCTTTCCTGATGCTGTTGCCCGAGGGTTCACCCTACGGCCACAATGGCGTGATGGTATTTGCCGACTGTGCAGTGGTGCCCGACCCCGACGCCCAGCAGCTGGCCCAGATTGCCGTGAGCGCCGACCGTACCGCCCGTGCTCTCGCCGAAATCGACGATCCCAAGATTGCCATGCTGAGCTTCTCGACCAAGGGCAGCGCCAAGCATGAGCGCGTCGATAAGGTGGTAGAGGCCACCCGTCTCGCCAAGGAGATGAATCCCAACCTGAAGATTGACGGCGAACTGCAGGCCGACGCAGCCATCGTGCCCAGTGTGGGTGCCAGCAAGGCTCCCGGCAGCGACATCGCCGGTCACGCCAACGTGCTCGTGTTCCCCGACCTGGGTGTGGGCAACATCGCTTACAAGCTGGTTCAGCGCATCGCCGGCGCCAAGGCCGTGGGTCCCGTCCTGCAAGGCCTTGCCGCTCCCGTCAACGACTTGTCGCGCGGCTGCAACGAGGACGACATCTACCGCACCGTGATCCTGACCTGCAACCAGGCGATTAATCGATGATCAGTGGTTAGAGATTAGTGATTAGAGAAATATTAAAAACCAAAGAATAATGAATATCTTAGTATTGAATTGCGGCAGCAGCTCTGCCAAGTACAAACTCATCGAGATCAAGGAGAATAAGACCCTCGCCGAGGGTGGTGTAGAAAAAATCGGTCTGCCCGACGGTTTCATCAAGCTGAAATTTGACGACGGAAGCAAGAAGAACATCGACCTGGGCCTCACCGACCACAAGGGTGCTATCAAGGCTATCCTCGATGCCCTCGTTAACCCCGAGTATGGTTGCATCAAGGATCTGAAGGAAATCGACGCCGTGGGTCACCGCGTGGTGCATGGCGGCGAGAAGTTCAGCCGCAGCGTCCTCATCACCGACGAGGTGAAGGACATGATCCGCGAGTGCTACGGCATTGCCCCGCTGCACAATCCCGTGAACATGGCAGGCATCGAGGCCATCGAGGCCGTATTGCCCGGTGTTCCCCAGGTAGCAGTGTTTGACACCGCCTTCCATCAGACGATGCCCAAGGCTGCCTACATGTATCCCCTGCCCATGGAGTATTACACCACCGACCACGTGCGTCGTTATGGCTTCCACGGCACCAGCCACCGCTTTATTACACAGCGCGTGTGTGAGATGCTGGGCACCACGCCCGAGGGCAAGCGCATCATCTGCTGCCACATCGGCAACGGCGCCAGCATCAGCGCTATCAAGGACGGCAAGAGCATCGACACCACGATGGGCCTCACCCCCACCGAGGGCCTGATGATGGGTACCCGCTCGGGTGACGTCGATCCCGGTGCCATCCTCTTCCTCATGGAGAAGTACAACCTCACCCCGGCCGAGATGCTCAACATCATCAACAAGAAGAGTGGTGTGCTCGGCATCACTGGACTGAGCAGCGACATGCGCGACGTCGTTGACGCTGCCGAGGAGAAGAACGACAAGCGCGCACAGCTCGCTCTCGACATGTACGAGCTCCGCATCCTCAAGTACATCGGCGCCTATGCTGCCGAGCTCGGCGGCGTGGACATCATTGCCTTTACCGGCGGCGTCGGCGAGAACCAGTACCAGACCCGCAAGCGCGTTTGCCGCAACCTTGAGTATCTGGGCGTGAAGATCAATGAGGAATTGAACGACACCCTGTGGCGCGGCAAGGAAGGCGAAATCAGCACCCCCGACAGCAAGGTCAAGGTCGTTGTCGTCCTCACCGACGAGGAGTACATGATTGCCCGCGACACCGAGGCCATCGTCGAGGGCCGCGAGCCGTAAAAAACTACGAATTACACGAATTAATCTAATTGTAGAGACGCAAATTTTTGCGTCTCTTTTTTTGTCATCGATTGTGCCAAATGCTGAAAAACGGTAAGTCGATGTGTTTTTATTTGATAATTACATCAAAATATTTGTTTTTGTTGCAATTAGTGCATATCTTTGCAATTGGATATCGACTTAACGGGATATGGCCTGATTGTGATATCACCGTTAAGTATGTCTTGCTAGGTAAATAAAGTTATTGATTCTTTAATTTCAGGTTCGTTATGAATAGATTATTACTTCTTGCTGCAGCCTTACTCATCGCTACCGCTGCCAACGCCCAAATCAAGCGCTCAGAGTTAGTCCAAACTCCGCAACGGCCTAATCTGCAACTCACCAAACCCGAAGCCAAGATGGAGGAGATGCAGATGCACACTCCCGGAACACCCATTGTCAAGGCCCCCAAGCAGGCTGATAACGTCAGAGTGTGGTATCGTCGCCCTGCCGGAGCGTTCACGAGCCTCATCGTGGTAGAGGATGGCTGTTATGCGGGCATGTTGTACTCACCCTACTTGGCCGTTAAACCTTATAGCGACTACACATTCTTAGGCTTTGCTGAAGGTGTAAGCGACAATGCCCACTATTATTGGGAAGTTCAGCATTGGACCCGTGACGAGACCGGCGGTGACGAGCAGGTCTGGACCACTGTAGAAGGCAAAGACCTCACTTGGCGGTGGGGGTATGAAACTGACGAAGTGCCTGCATTCTATGTTATAGACAACGGCGAATACTACTCGTGGTACCTGCGTGGGTATCAATGGAATTCACCCATTGAAGCTACAGAGTATCGAGGCACTTTGCTTTCTGTTCCCAGCACAATGGACATCTGGGACATTGATATTCTCAAGTCAAGCAAAACCTTTGGTTCGGTATACACTCAAAGCCAGGTCTCGCCCATGGTCGTCTTATCGGGTCCTGATCCTTATGGTCAGAACGAGAAAGGTTGGTGGTTCGGCAAAAATGGAGGCATGGGCAACTATCGCTTTGACGGCATTGCACAAGCATTTGAGAAGCCGGAGCATCCCTACCTGCTCAAGCAAGTTGTTATGGACTGCGCCGTGCTCGCAGTGGCCGCCCCGGTTGACATGTAC
Source organism: uncultured Bacteroidales bacterium (assembly GCA_902760865.1). GTDB lineage: Bacteria > Bacteroidota > Bacteroidia > Bacteroidales > Muribaculaceae > Sodaliphilus. The sequence goes on from CACWID010000045.1 coordinate 3,688, forward strand.
TGTAAGATCTACAAGATTGACGAGATTCCTCCGTATATGGACGATGGTGTAGCTACACTTCCCGAAGAGCCCGGTGAACTCATCTGTAGGGGCCGCGCTACGCTGACTCCCGAGACCTATCTAGAAACTGGCGGTCTAGTGTTCTTCACCCTCTATGGCGAGGAAGATGGTCTTGAATATGAGATCACCCCTTCCATTGACGATGCCATCCTCGTGGTTGTCGATGGGTACAACGACCCCGAAATGGATAACCTGAAGGACTTCTCGGCAATGATTGCCAGCAACTTTGACGAGGACGAGGGTTTCGGCGAACTGGCTTACCTCAAGGTCGGCACCCTCGACAAGGAAGGTAACCTGGACCACTATGAATGGAATGGCCTTAACAACTTCTTCTCGAGCCATACCATGAAGACCGGATTAACCATCTTCTTGAGCACCGAGTTGCCTTACCTGACCTTTAACTACGATGAAGAGGACGGCGAGTACATCTTCCCCGATGAGGGCGGCGTGATGGAGAAGCAATTCGGCGACCACATCACCCGCAGCATCGAGTTCTGGTCGTGGGTTCCTAGCGCCGATGGTGAATGGTACGTGTCCTGCAATGGTGATGAGATTCCCGATTGGTTGACCATTGAGCTAGAGGACCGTTTGGAGTACGGCGAGTTCTTGGGTTTGGTAAATGCCGAAGTGACCGCCGAGCCTCTGCCAGAAGGCGTGCAATACCGCGAGGCCATCGTGCGCTTTGAGTACCCCGGCGCCTACATCGACTACAAGTTCATCCAGGGAACTAAAATCGGACCTAATCCCCCTCCCCATTTCCAGTTTGACTTCAACGAGGACGGAGAGGTCAACCTCGGCGATGTCAACTCACTGATCGATGCCATCTTGCACAATGACAACGATCTCAATATCGGACATCTCAATGCGCTCATCGACTACATCCTGAGGCAGAATCAGCCACCGTGTTGAATGCCCAGAAACACTCATCACAAGTGACCGAAAACAAATAAAATGACAATATGGAGACGCAAAATTTTGCGTCTCTACTTTTTTTTGTACCTTTGCACGTTAAAACAAGATTATGACTATGTTAAAGGACAAGATAGAGGCGCTGAAAGCGCAGATTGCAGAGCTCAAGGCCGAAAACGAGGAGGCGCTTGAGGCATTGCGTATCAAATACTTGAGCAAGAAAGGTGAAATCACCGCTTTGTTCAACGAGTTCCGCGAGGTAGCCCCCGAGGAGAAGCGTGAGTTGGGCCAGAAACTCAACGAGTTGAAGAACCTGGCTACCGAGAAGATTAACGCCCTGCGCGAGGCCACCAAGCAGCAGGCCAAGGAGCAGAACAAGATCGACATCACCCGTCCTGCCTTCCCAGCAGAGCTGGGCACAAGGCATCCCATCTCGGTGGTGCGTAAGCAGATCATCGACATCTTCTCCCGTCTGGGCTTCACTATCGCCGACGGCCCCGAGGTCGAGGACGACTGGCACGTGTTCAGCGCGCTGAACTTCGCTGCCGACCATCCCGCCCGCGACATGCAGGACACCTTCTTCATCGAGAAGAACGAGCAGGACGTGACCCGCAACATCGTGCTTCGCAGCCACACCAGTTCGGTACAGGTGCGCACCATGGAGCGCCAGCAGCCGCCCATCCGCATCATCTGCCCGGGCCGCGTTTACCGCAACGAGGCCATCACTGCCCGCGCCCACTGCTTCTTCCACCAGATCGAGGGTCTGTACATCGACAAGAATGTGACCTTCGCCGACCTGAAGCAGGTGCTGCTGCACTTCGCCAAGGAACTGTTCGGCACCGAGACCGAAATCCGCCTTCGTCCCAGCTACTTCCCCTTCACTGAGCCCAGTGCCGAGATGGATGTCACCTGCATGCTGTGCGGTGGCAAGGGCTGCGGTTTCTGCAAGCACACCGGTTGGGTCGAGATCCTGGGATGCGGCATGGTGGATCCCGCCGTGCTCGAAGCCAGCGGCATCGACAGCACCGTCTATAGCGGCTATGCTTTCGGCCTAGGCGTAGAGCGCATCACCAACCTGAAGTACATGGTGAAGGACCTGCGCATGTTCAGCGAGAACGATGTACGCTTCCTTGACGAGTTCAAGAGCGCACACTAATGTTTTGCCGCGTTGCGGCAAAATAGATTAGTGATTAGGGATAGAGAGACGCAAGATTTTGCGTCTCTACATTTTAATAAAAAGATGACGATAAAGGAAAGATATCAGGGTATCCTGGAGTACTTCCAGCAGGAACAGCCCAATCCGGAGACCGAGTTGCAGCACCACAATCCATTTCAATTGCTGGTTGCCGTGATGCTGAGTGCCCAGTGTACCGACAAGCGGGTGAACATGGTGACGCCGCCGCTGTTTGAGGCCTACCCTACTCCCCAAGCGATGGCTGCCGCCAGCGTCGAGGACATATTGGAATATGTCAAAAGCGTATCTTATCCCAACAGCAAGGCAGCGCACCTGCAGGCGATGGCCCGGAAGCTGACCGATGAATTTGACGGCCAGGTGCCCGACAACATGAAGGACCTGACATCACTGCCCGGCGTGGGCCGCAAGACCGCCAACGTGGTGATGGGAGCCGCTTTCGGCAAGGCCACCATTCCTGTCGATACCCATGTGTATCGCGTGTCGCACCGCGTGGGCCTGTCACAGGGCAAGACGCCCAACGACGTGGAGCGGGACCTGGCGCGTCACATCCCCGAGGAGTTGCGCTTCAAGGCCCATCACTGGATATTGCTGCACGGCCGCTACGTCTGCAAGGCGCTGAAGCCCGACTGCCTGAACTGCGGCATCCAGCAGTATTGCAAGCAGTACGGGAAATAATTGTCCTGTATCGGCGAAAAAGTGTCCTGTTTTTCATAAAAACTATGGTTTTTTGTCACATGAATTAAACCTTGCGGTTTTATCATTGTCAAACAATGGCTTTTTTGCAAGAAAGAGCATCGTTTAAAAGTATAGAAAACAACTAATCGTTTTTTTAAAAAAAGAAAAGTTTATGAAGAAAGTTTTTGTTTTGATTGCTGCTGCAATCGTGTGCATGAGCGCTAGCGCTCAATTTCAAATTGGTGGTAAAGTTGGTTTTGACATGACCAACTTCTGGGGACAGGATGTTGATCATGGCATGAAGCCTGGTTATCAGTTTGGTCTCATGATGGAATACAAGTTCAATCCTCATTTCGCCATCGCTCCCGAAGTTGTGTTTGCTTCACAGGGTGGCAAGTCCAAGGCTCTGGCATTTAAAGTCGATGACGACTTCGATTTTGATGGCGTTACCATAGCTGACGTTAAGTACACTGCCAACTACATCAATGTCCCCTTGATGCTTAAGTTCTATGCTACGCCCGAATTCAGCATCGACTTTGGTCCGCAGGTAGGTTTTAACGTGTTCAACAAGGCTAAAGTCAAAGGTGCTAAAAAATCTGTCGACATCAAAGACATGACACAAACCGTTGATTTCGGCCTGGGTCTGGGTGCCACCTACAACCTCACCGAGAATGCCTTTGTTCAGGCTCGCTACACATTGGGCCTTACCAAGGTGTTTAAAGATGAGGAAGTCCTCGGCGAGAACAAAGCTAAGAACGGCAACATCCAGGTTGCCTTCGGTATGAAGTTCTGATAGCCAAAACAGAATACTAAAGAGAGAAAATAATTTTGAGAAGCGGCTGCCCCGATAATGGAGCAGCCGCTTTTCCACATCCAAGTCAGCCCTTCAGCCTACTTGGATTAATATTCATGATAAAATCTAAATTTTTATATAAAAATATGAAAATATCTTAAAATATTTGTACAATTCCAAAAAAGGGTTGTACATTTGTACGTGTGTTTTTCATGGTATTAGATTTAAGGTTTGTGGAGGCTGTCGTGAGACATCTTCCACTTTTTTATTTCTTACTTATTTCTTGCGGTTGTGAGGCGCAATCTTGCAGCGGTAATCACAAGAGAACTTACCCTTCACCATATTATTTAACTTATTGCGGATAAGTTGTTTGCGAATGGGCGAAATGCGATCGACAAACAGCGTTTTCTCCAGGTGGTCGCACTCATGCTGGACAACGCGGGCCAGATAGCCCTCGATGTCCTGGTCATGCTCCTGGAACTGCTCGTCCTGCCAGTGCAGATGAATCTTCTCATGACGGGACACATTCTCGTGAATGCCGGGCACGCTCAGGCAGCCCTCCTCGCGGGTGACTTCAGGAGCGGTTTCATCAACAGTGATCTCGGGATTGATGAGCAGCATGCGCACATCTTTCAACTCAGGGAAGTCCTCGGCGAGGACATTGACATCGATATAGACGATGCGTGCATTCACGCCCACCTGAGGGGCGGCGATACCTATGCCTTGGGTATGATACATCGTCTCCTTCATGTTCTCGATAATCTCTTGCAACTTCGGGGAGTCGGGAGCAACAACGACATTCTCTGCCCTCAGCACAGGATGACCATAGATGTAAATCGGTAAAATCATGATTCAGTATTTTCAGGTTGATTAAGTTTGCTTTGCAGGTAATCATTGAGGATGATGGTCGCAGCGATGGCGTCAACACGGGACTTGTCACGGCGATCGCTCTTTTTCATGCCGCCGTCGATCATGGCCTGATGCGCAATGGTGCTTGTGAAACGCTCGTCATACATCACAACGGGCATGTCAGGCAGTTCCTTGTGCAGGCGATTGACAAAAGGCGTGATATACTTCATGCTCTCGCTAGGCTGGCCGTTGAGCTGCGTGGGCAGGCCGATGACAATGCGCTCCACCTGTTCCCGTGCGATATAGTCCTTGATGAAGTGCAAGAGTTCATGGGTAGGAACCGTAGCGAGATTGCCAGCCACGATCTGCAGCGGGTCAGTAACCGCCAGGCCAGTGCGTTTGCGGCCGTAGTCGATGCCCAAAATGCGCCCCATCGTCCTCAACGATAAATTGTAATTACCGGCGATCAGCTTTGCTGCATCGTGAGGAAGAACTCCTCATTGTCGCGCGTACGCTCCATTTGTTCCTTGACAAACTCCATGGCCTCGACCGGAGTGCGGTCGCTCAAGAAACGGCGGAAAATCCACATCTTGTTCAGGGTGTCCTGCGGCAAGAGCAGGTCGTCGCGACGAGTGCTCGATGCCATGACATCCACAGCGGGGAAGATACGCTTGTTGGAGAGCTTGCGGTCAAGCTGCAACTCCATGTTGCCGGTTCCCTTGAATTCCTCAAAGATGACCTCATCCATCTTGGAGCCGGTCTCGGTCAGCGCCGTGGCAATAATCGTCAAGCTGCCGCCGCCCTCGATGTTACGGGCTGCGCCAAAGAAGCGCTTCGGTCGCTGCAGGGCATTGGCATCGACACCACCGGTAAGGATTTTACCGGAGGCCGGTGCGATGGTGTTATAGGCACGCGCCAGACGAGTAATCGAGTCAAGCAGGATGACAACGTCGTGACCGCACTCGACAAGGCGCTTCGCCTTGCTCAGCACCAGGTCGGCAATCTTGACATGGCGGTCGGCCGGCTCGTCAAATGTCGAAGCGATGACCTCGGCATTAACACTGCGGGCCATATCAGTCACCTCCTCAGGACGCTCGTCGATGAGCAGGATGATCATGTAGGTCTCGGGATGGTTCTCGGAGATGGCATTGGCGATTTCCTTGAGCAACATGGTCTTACCGGTCTTCGGCTGTGCCACGATGAGGCCGCGCTGTCCCTTGCCGATGGGCGAGAACATATCCACAACGCGCTGGGAAACGGTGGGATGGGTCTTGCTCACCAAGTCAAACTTCTCATTGGGGAACAGGGGCACCAGGTGCTCAAAGGGGACGCGGTCACGCACGTAGGCCGGAGTGCGGCCGTTGATGTAGTGGATCTCGCTCATCGGGAAGTACTTCTCACCCTCCATGGGAGGACGGATGGTGCCCTCGATGACGTCACCGGTCTTGAGACCGTAGGCCTTAATTTGTGACTGCTGCACGTAAATGTCATCAGGAGAAGTGAGGTAGTTGTAATCGCTGGAACGCAGGAAACCGTAACCCTCGGGAGCGATGTCAAGCACGCCCTGGGCTTCAAGGATGCCATCGAAGTTGTAGGGCTGATCCAGATAGGGGTTGACATCGGCGATGGCCTGCTGTTGCTGCTGTTTCATCTTGCGCTTCTTGCTCTTGCTCTCCTTGACCACCTTGGGTTCCTGGATGACGATGGGAGCAACGGCGGCCTCCTCGGCCTGACGGCGGCGCTCCTCTTCGGCGCGTCTCATGGCCTCCTCACGCTCTTCCTGTGTGCGAGGCTTGAAAGTGAATCCGCTGCCCGTGTTGAAGAATGAACCCAGTGACACGTCTTCACGCTCACGGACTTCCTGTTCGGGCTGAGGCTGGAAATTGAGGGCATCATCTTCTTGGGATGCCGGCATCTCCTCAACAGATTCATCAATATCGTCGGCGGGAAGTTCTTCTACAACTTGCTTGGCAGGCTGGTTGATCTGTTCCTCTACCTGGTCAAAGGGCAGCACGGGGGGCTCAACTTCGGCCTGCTTGGTTTTACAGCTGCGACGACGCGCAGGCTGTGCTTCAGCAGTTTCTTTAGCAGGAGCTGCCTGATTGTCGGCAGCGGATTCCTCGGCCGGTTGGTCCTTCTGCTCAAGAGCCTGGGCCTCCTCACGGGCAGCTTTTTCGGCTGCCGAGGGACGGCCGCGTTTACGCTTGGGAGCCTCGGTTGCTGCGGGCTGTTCCTTTTCCTTGGTTTCGGTTGCCGCTGCGGCCTCCGATTTGCCTTCAGCGTCAGTATCCTTTTCAGCATCAGCCTTAGCTGCTGCCTTGGGTTTATCTTCAATCTTTTTGGGGTCTTTTGCCTGGTTTTTGGGAGCTACAGCATCGTCCTTGACCACCTCACTGCCGTTGGCTTTGGCAGCGGGCTGGCGGATGCGCTCGCGACGGCGACGGGAGGGAGAGGGCTCGGGTGTGTTGGCAGCTTCGGCAATAGCCTGCTGGTCGAGTAACTCATACACGAGGCCTTCGTGGCTAGCCGAATCCACATGCTTAATTCCCATAGACTTAGCGAGCTCACGAAGTTCATCGTCGCTCATAGCGTTCAGTTGATCAATGTTATACATAATTCAAATAAATAAGTTCAAGAACGGTATTATGCATGCTTCTTGGAGGTGACTCACGCATGCGTCTTACCGTGGTCTGCACTCTCGTGCAGTACAATTGAGGTGTAATAAATGATTTGTCAATAATAATGTAATGGCTTCTTTCTCCAGTTCCAGCCCTCCAAATAATAATTTCTGATTTCTTGAAACAAAGAAAATAGATTGTCCCCTCAGGTGCTTACAGTAATAAGTAATAATGAGAAGAATGAGTGAAAGGAACTGACGAGTTGATGCCGCGAAACCGCTCATATCGGCCTGTTTCACGTTGCAAAAGTAGTATTTTTTACTGATATGGGCAAAAAAAGCGCGAAAAAAGCAGTATTTTTGCAGCCTAAAAACAAAAAAATGGAAATCGACCGTCAAAAAATAGCGGAACACGTCAATCTGCCCGTCATGAGACTGGTAGGTGATGCAGCCGATGGACTCGGCCGCGAATGCTACGTTGTGGGGGGATACGTTAGGGACATCTTCCTGGAGCGTCCCAGCAATGACATGGACTTTGTGACCGTCGGCAGCGGTATCGAGGTCGCTCGCGCCGTAGCCCGTCGCCTGGGAAAACGCGCCCATCTGTCGGTATTCCGCACCTACGGGACAGCACAGGTCAAGACGCGCCAGTGGGAACTGGAATTTGTCGGGGCACGCCGCGAGTCCTATCATCGCGAGAGCCGCAACCCCATTGTCGAGGACGGCACCCTGGACGACGACCAGCGCCGCCGCGACTTCACCATCAATGCAATGGCCATCTGCCTGAACAAGGATCGTTTCGGCGAACTGCTGGACCCCTTTGACGGTATCGGCGATATGGAACGCCGCATCATCCGCACGCCGCTTGACCCGGACATCACCTTCAGCGACGATCCGTTGAGGATGATGAGGGCCGTGCGTTTTGCCACCCAACTGGATTTTGACATCTACCCCGAGACCTTTGAAGCCATCAGGCGCAATGCCGGACGCATCCGCATCATCACCCGCGAGCGCATCGCTGAGGAATTGATGAAAATCATGCGCAGTCCCCAGCCGTCGCGCGGCTGGATGATGCTCGACCGATGCGGCCTCCTGCCACTCATCTTCCCCGAGCTGGCAGCCCTCAAGGGCGTAGAGACGGTCAACGGACGCGGTCACAAGGACAACTTCATGCACACGCTACAGGTGCTGGACAACGTGGCCCAGTCCAGTGATGACGTGTGGCTGCGCTGGGCAGCGCTGCTACACGACGTGGGCAAGGCGCGCACCAAGCGCTGGGATCCACAATTGGGCTGGACATTCCACAACCACAACTTCATCGGAGAGAAGATGGTGCCGAAAATCTTTGCCAAGATGCGCCTGCCGCTCAACGAGCACATGAAGTATGTGAAAAAGCTCGTCGGCCTCCACATGCGCCCCATCGCACTGGTCGAGGACGAAGTGACCGACAGCGCCGTGAGGCGGCTCCTGTTTGACGCGGGCGACGACATCGACGACCTGATGACCCTGTGCAAAGCCGATATCACCAGCAAGAACCAGAACAAGGTGCAACGCTTCCGCGAGAACTTCGACCTGGTGAAGCAGAAACTCGTTGACATCGAGGAGAAAGACCGGGTCCGCAACTTCCAGCCTCCTGTTGATGGAGAGGAAATCATGACGACATTCGGCCTCGCCCCGTCACGGTCGGTCGGCTACATCAAGGACGCCATCAAGGATGCCATCCTCGACGGCGACATCACCAACGACTATGCTTCGGCCTATCGGCTCATGCTCGACAAGGCCGCCGAGCTGGAGATTGAACCGGTATATCAGGGCAAACTGTGCTACACGACAATGGACACCCCCGTCGGCACGCTCACCATCGCCGCTACCACCGAGGGCATTGCCCTCATCGGATGGCAGGATGACGAAGTCGAGAAGACGGCCAAGAAACTACATCTTCAGGCCGTTGAAGCCGTCACGCCCCTGCTCACCCAGTGCGTCAAGCAACTCGGTGAATACTTTGACGGCAACCGCCACGAGTTCTCGCTGCCCCTGCATCTCGTGGGCACCGAGCATCAGCTCAAGGCGTGGCAGGAGCTGCAACGGATACCCTATGGCGAGACCATCAGCTATGGCCAGCAGGCAACCCGCATGGGCAACGCCAAAGCTTCGCGCGCCGTGGCCCAGGCCAACCACAACAATCCTGTCTCGATTGTCGTGCCCTGCCACCGTGTCATCAACGCAGACGGCTCCCTGGGTGGCTATGCCTCAGGCACACACATCAAGCAATTCCTTCTCGACCTCGAGAAGGAACACATCGGCTGAAAACACATTATACAGCTAAAAAAACGTTGTTTATTTGTCTTGGGCTGTGTCAGGCTTGACACGGAAGGTGACCGTGCGGTTGTACACGTAGTTGGCCAGTGTGTAGGCGACCATGGCGACAACCATGACGATGTTCTGGCCGGCCTTCTGCATCGGGAAGAAGGGGATGATGTCATCGGGCAGATTCTTCCAGCCGAGTCCCTCAAGAAGAATCCAGCTGACGCACAACTGCAACGCGAGACAGATGAGGAAACCGCAGACGAAGAGCAGCAATTCGCGGCTGAAGTTGTTATTAGTCTTGAAGACCCAATGGCGGTTCCACAGGAAACTGTTGATGACACCGAAGATGTAGCCCACGACATTGGAGATACCATAAGACAAACCCAACCTGGTGTTCATCAGATAGAAAACCACCAGCGTGATAAGCGTGTTGAGTACACCTATCACTCCGTATTTGAGCAGTTGTATGCCCGTCTGTTTGGCTTCGTCTTTATTTATCTTCATGATAACAGTTCCGATGCGACAAAATTATAACTTTTTAACGAAATGACCAAATAAAATCGCAATTCATGCATCCCGATAATCAATATGACAATAATGGACGCACAAAAACGCCCACATCTGCCAAGCCGCGCAAGGTGTCACAACCCTCCATGGCCTGCCACACCACCACAGCCTGGACGTCCTCAGGGGCGACAACAGGCGCAATGGTCACGGTGTCCTGATAGAGCGTGCCGAATCCCCCACCCTTCCAGTTGCCGTACTCATCGGCCAATGAAAAGTTCACGGTGTGTCGCTCGACCGCCTGGTCCTCGGCAATGAGATCGACGACCAACGACAGATTGCTGTAACGGTAGGTGCTCTCATGCCTGATGGCAAGTGTGATGGCATAGGTCAGCGTCGAGTCGTCATATGCCGGCTTGAAGGTCAATGGCGCGGAGCGCAGCCACCCGTTGGACGGCAGATGCACAAAACGGGAATGGGTCATCACCGGTTTGCTTTGACAAGATGACAAAACTAGCATTGCGGCGGCAATGAACAATGTCATTGCCACCGCTTTGCCGTTGATCGTCAGGCCGAGAGGTCTACTCGCCGGCCTTGTTGTTGCTTTGTCGGGAATCATTGCCGCTTTTCTGAGGGGCATTGCCGTCATTGTTTTGACGGGGCCTGAACGTCTTCATCGGCCGCGATTGCTTGTCCTGATGGGCAGGCTTGTCGCCTTGCTGCTGGGGACGCTTGCCTTTACCCTGACGAGGCTTGTTGCCGTTGGGCTTGTTGCCGGCAGGAGCCTCACCGCCAGGAGTTTTGTTCTCCTTGCTGTCCTTGTTGTTCTCGGGAGCTGCGGCCGACTTGTTGCCACCGGCGCCACCACTTGGTTTTTTCTTCTTTTTCTTCTTCTTTTTATCGAAGCGGTTGATGGCATCCTGGTTGAGCAGGTCTCCGAAGGGGGAGGCATTCTTCTTACCTTCTTCCTCGGGCTTGAGGCTGTCGGGCTTCACGCCGTTCTTGTTCAAGGCAATGACTTCAAACGCCTGTGCAGCCGTCAGAGTAACCGTGTTGACAGGAGCGTTGCGCTCGGTCGAATAGGTAATCTCACGCTTCAGCGCATCGGCCTTGAAGTAGTAATAGGTGTTGTCCTTTGTCTCGAGGTGGACATCCTTGGCGGGAAGCTGACGGATGGCCTCGACATAGGTATTCACCTCGAAGTTGATACAGCACTTGAGCTTGGCGCACTGGCCCGCCAGGTTCTGCGGGTTGAGCGATATGTCCTGGAACCGTGCCGCGCTGGTGGCCACCGAGATAAATCCCGACATCCACGTCGCACAGCACAAGGGCCTGCCGCAGGGACCGATGCCGCCGATGCGTCCGGCCTCCTGACGCGCGCCGATCTGCTTCATCTCGACACGGATCTTGAAGACGTCGGCCAGCACCTTGATGAGCTGGCGGAAGTCCACACGCTCGTCGGCGATATAATAGAAGATGGCCTTGTTGCCGTCGCCCTGATACTCGACGTCACCGATCTTCATCTTCAGGCCCAGGTCCACGGCAATCTTGCGCGAGCGGATCATGGTATCCTCCTCACGGGCCTTGGCCTGCTCGTAGCGTTCCATATCCGCAGGTTTGGCCTTGCGGAAGACGCGCAGTATCTCAGCGTCTTTACGCAGGTTCACGCGCTTCATCTGGTTCTTGACCAGACGGCCCGTGAGTCCCACGCGGCCGATGTCGTGCCCGGGGTTGGCCTCGACGGCTACCCAGTCGCCCTGCTTGAGGGGGATGTTGGTGCTGTTGCGGTAGAATCCGCGGCGCGTGTTCTTGAAGAGCACCTCGACAATGTCAAACTCATTGTCAGGCACCTCGGCGAGCCAGTTGGTGCTCGTGAGGTTGCATCTCCCCAAGTCGTCTCCGCAGGAACAACCGCATCCGCCAGTACCACACTTCACGCAGGCGTCGGCACTTTCAGACGCATTGACTACGATATTCTGATTGTTCTCGTCCATTGTGGTACGCTACCGTTTTATTTAGCGTAGCTCACGGCACGCGTCTCGCGGATGACGGTGATGCGCACCTGTCCGGGATAAGTCATCTCATCCTGAATCTTCTGAGCGATCTCGTTGGACAGCTTCTCGGTCTCCTCGTCGCTGATCTTGTCGGCTCCGACAATGACACGCAGCTCACGACCGGCCTGGATGGCATAGGTCTTGACCACGCCGGGATAAGACAGGGCCAGACGCTCCAGGTCGTTCAGGCGCTTGATGTATGCCTCGACAATCTCGCGGCGGGCACCAGGACGTGCACCGCTGATGGCATCACACACTTGCACAATGGGAGCATACAGGCTCGTGGCCTCTTCCTCATCGTGGTGGGCGCCGATGGCGTTGCAGATGTCGGCCTTCTCTTTGTACTTCTCGGCCAACTTCATACCCAGTTGAGCGTGCGGCAGTTCGGGCTCGTCGTCAGGCACCTTGCCGATGTCGTGCAACAGACCTGCACGGCGGGCCTTCTTGGGATTCAGGCCCAATTCGCTGGCCATGATGGCGCACAGGTTGGCGGTTTCACGCGAGTGCTGCAGCAGGTTCTGACCATAGCTGGAACGATATTTCATCTTGCCGATAAGGCGGATGAGCTCGGGATGCAGGCCATGGATACCCATGTCGATGGCAGTGCGTTTTCCGGTCTCGATGACCTCTTCCTCGACCTGGCGGCGAACCTTGGCCACCACCTCCTCGATGCGGGCGGGATGGATGCGGCCGTCACTGACTAGCTGATGCAGAGCCAGACGGGCAATCTCGCGGCGCACTGGGTCGAAGCCCGAGAGCACGATAGCCTCGGGGGTGTCGTCAACCACGATCTCAACACCGGTTGCGGCCTCCAGGGCGCGGATGTTACGACCCTCACGGCCGATGATGCGGCCCTTGATTTCGTCATTGTCGATGTGGAACACGGTGACAGCATTCTCGACAGCGGTCTCGGTCGCTACACGCTGTATGGTCTCGATGATAATGCGCTTGGCCTCCTTGTTGGCGGTCATCTTGGCATCATCCATGATATCATTGATATAGCTGGCAGCACTGGTCTTGGCCTCGTCCTTGAGAGACTCGATAAGCTTCTCCCTTGCCTCCTCGGCCGAGAGACCGCTCACGTGCTCGAGGGTGTCGCGCACGCTGCGCTCCATCTTGTCGATCTCGATTTTGCGCTTGTCGAGAAGTGCCATCTGGTTCTCGACGTTGACCTTCAGGTTGTCCACCTCGTTGCGACGACGCTGCACCTCGCCCTGTTGCTGGTTGAGCTGCATCTCGCGCTGCTTGAGCTTGGCCTCGCTGGTCTGCACCTTGGTCAGGCGCGCATTGGCCTCCTTCTCGGCTTCACTCTTGATAGACATTCCGGCTTCCTTGCCCTTCATCACCTCATTGTTCTTGAGCACCTCTGCTTCGAGACGTGCTTTTTCAAGAATTTCGTTGGCTTGGGACTTGGCATTTTTGCGAGAAAAATACAGCGACAAGCCCCAGCCAATTGCCATCGCCAGGATGGCTACGATAACAGCAGTTATTACTATTGGACTCATTAATTTAATTAATAGTTAAATATAAACAAATAGCGCCACTCCAGTAAATGCATATCACGCTGGCTTACAGCACGATAAAACATATAACTTAAAGTGGTGCAGGAACCTAATTTTCTATTTTTGGGAACCGGTACTCCCCTCACAGCCGATACTGTAGCAGCATCATCTTATCGCCCGCCGGTAGTCCTGGCAGCAAGCGAAACAGGGCTGTCCCGTCTCTAGGGTCGTGACACGATTCACTCACTATCGTCGCCCAGCAGGGCGTCGACTTTCTCTTCCAAATCAGTCAGGAATTCATTGACCTCACGGTTTTCACCGTAAGCCTCCAGATAGAGGCGCGCAAACTGGAAAGCCACCCTTCCCAACACATCCCGTGATTCACCGCCGAAACGGTTCATCCACTTCTGCCACAATGTGTTGACAAGCTCCTCTGCCCTACGATAATTCTCCTCCTCGTCCGGATTGATGCTCAAGGCGATAGGATTAATGGCATCGGCCAGCTGTATCCATATTTTCACTTTATTATTGTCAGCCATAACGTCGAGTCATGTCACGTCAAGCGTTCAACTGTTTTATGCAACGGTCAATATCCCGCACCATCTTGGCAACCTGCTTCTTGTACCTGTCGACCACTTGCGGGTCACGAGGAACCGTATGTGCCACCCGCAGAAACTCATTGTCGATCTTGAGCTGCGCCACTTCCTTCTGCAGCTGCTCGATCTCCAAATTCTGACGCTCTACGGCACGTTCCAGTTCCTTCTTCTCGGACTGAAGCGCAAGATACCTGCGACGCAGGGTTTCCACCTTGCGCGTCAGTTTCTGCAGTCTATCCTTCACTTCCGATAAAGACATTGGTCACCAATTTTTGTGCAAAATTACAATTTTTTTTGAATATCACCCCTTATGCAACGAAAATATTTCATTTTTTGGTACAAATCCCCCACATCAAGTAGAAAAATGACGGAAAACCGATCCCAAACAGACCCAGATTCAGCTATTGATGAAGAAAAAAATCGATTTTTTGGCACAAAAATTTGTCAGTTCAAAAATTAGTATTACTTTTGCAACCGCAATTCGGGGCATTAGCTCATCTGGTAGAGCGCAACACTGGCAGTGTTGAGGTAAGCGGTTCGAGTCCGCTATGCTCCACAACCTATAACTGCTTAATTAGCTATAAAACAGCGAATTAAGCAGTTTTTATTTTAACCAAAATCCAATCCGTTGTCATACTGTTGTCATAAAAACAAAACGATAAAAAGCAATGACAACAATGTCATGATAATGGAATGACAAAGTCTTCAGAGAGCAGTTCCACGACAGATGGCGCCGAGATACCAGAAAAGAATAACAAGCTCTGACGGACAAGAATTCAACCCTCCCCTTCTCTCTCTTTACCGTATAATTAAGGTGTAATTCTCAGGCCGTTCAAACGAAAACATTTACAAAATTACGCGAAATTACGATTTGTAAAGGATTGAAAAAATCAAATGCTTGATTATCAATTATTAAAGGGTTGAAAAGGGATTTTTTCCCCTTTGTTTCCCTCTCAGGATCCCCCTACCGCCCTGCGGAGCGCTTCTGAAAATCGCTTGATGATAAAACGCTATATGCAGGGCGAATGTACGGTAATTAAGCTCACATGCGTGGACGAATCCGAACGACTGTCTGGTTTCGTCCACACCATCCCTGGAATTATGATATGTGTTAAAGTAGTACAAACGAACGATGTTATCAATGCGACCACTGCCGCTTCGGAGTGGCGGCGGTTGTAGCGTTATATTTTGTAGGCGGTTGATTCAACATCATAAATGCAAACTCTTTGGAATGTCAGAGAGACCCAACAAAGGCCGAAAAGTGCCAAAAAACGCCATTTTCATGTGTGACGTAAAAACATATATATCAACGAGTTATCTTGTGTGATTTCAGACGATTTTTACGATATTTTTCGAGTTGCCAAGCATTCAAAGAAAATTTTGACTGATAATCAGCTATTTACAGGGTTACGGGACGGTAGTCCCGGTCTCTCTCTTGGTATCCCCCATCCGCCCTACGGAGCGTTTCCGAAATCGTGTCTTCATCAAAGCGCTATATGCAGGAGGATGGGCGGTACTGAGGCCGACGTGCGTGAGCAAATTCGACACGAACTTTCGGTTTCGACTCATCCATAGAGGCTCCGCTATGACTCTGAGATGCCTTTATTTGTTGGGCAAGATGTTGTAGAAAGGTGCAGAAATTTGGAGTCCTCAAAAACACCCATATCAGCAAGTTAGCAGACGGAATTATAGGCGAGTTTTTAGAAAAATCACCAAAATTCCTATTTTGAAATCTGCTAATAGCTGATATCCAGTCATCTAAAGGGTTTTAAAGGGATTTTTTCCCTTTCTATCCCTCTCGGGATCCCCCTACCGCCCTGCGGAGCGTGCCCAAAATCCATCGGCCACAAAAGCGCTATATGCAGAGCGATGTGCCAACCATTGAGCGGTAAAATCGCTCATGTGTGACGATGAACCGACACGAAGTATCGGTTTCGACGGCACACTTTGGCCTGCCACTAAGGAAAACCGCCATTTTGATATGCTGTGAGATTGAACTAACGATCGGTGATATCAAATGGCGGTCTGTTCTTCTGGCTGGTTTCTGATGCCAAGGCAATACAGGTGACCTTTCGTGCTTCTCTGATAGCGTGTGAGAAAAATGAGTCGAAATTTTAACATTTGACTCATGATTTTTTAGTGCCGTAAAAACACCTATATCAGCAAGTTAGTATATAAAATTCGGACAAGAATTTCTTAAAAGTGAAAATTTTCCGCACCTCGAGAGGTGACTTTGGCTGATAATCAGCCAATTAAAGGGTTGAAAAAGGGAAAATTTTCCCTTCTTTACCTCTTGGGAGCCCCCAACCGCCCTAATCCGAAATTTCAGATTAGGGCGGTTATGCGAAGCGGAATATTATGCGAACTATTATTTGCAATGTACGGTAAAACTGCAATTT
>CACWID010000046.1 GCA_902760865.1 uncultured Bacteroidales bacterium
CATTTAGCTTTTCTACAAAATCATGTCTCATATAATAACTGCACTCCAATAGTTTTGTGTCCAACTTTTGGGGTGCAGTTCAATCTTAGAGGGGGAGTTACTAGCCTTCTGATTATCAAAATACATTATCGCGAACTAACGTTTTAATAATATGAGAGCGGTGGAGAATTCACTCCACCGCTCACGGTTAATCAATCAATAATTCAGATTTTACCTTACTTCACGCCCATGACCTCAAACTTGTAGAGGATGTCGTCGAGCACGTTCTTAGCCTTAGTGTCATCGGGATTGAGCTCGCTAGCCTTCTTCAGATAGGGAATAGCCTCGTCATAGATGGGTTTCAGCTTGGGAACGAGTTCCTTGTTGGTCGCATTGGGATTATCATCGATAATCTTCTGGGCCTGCAGATAGAGGCAACGACCAACATCAAAGAATGCGTTTGCATAGGTGGGATCCACCTCAACAGCCTTGCGATAGAAGGGCAGGGCGGCGTCAACACCATTCTGCAGCTCAACGGTGAAGCCCTTGATGTCGTGTAGGGTACCATTCATGGGATCAGCCTTCAGAGCGTTGTCAATGAAGTTGTTGGCCTTGTCATACTCGTTATCATTGAGCATTCCCTGTACCAGGTTGGCCAGTGCCGAAGTCTGGAAATCAACAATGTTGTTTTCGGTATAACCCAGCTTGCGAGCCTTGGTGAAGCTGTCATAAGCACCAGCGAAATTCTGGGTCTGGTACTGTGAGTAGCCCTGGAAGAAACGTACCTGGCTCAGCGTGCTGTCGGCAGGAACGAGGTTGTTAGCAATAGCGAAGGCCGAAGTGGCGATGTCTGCATAGTTGCCGAAGGCGGCTGCAGCATTCTCCCAGTCACTGGCCTGCAGGAAGATGTTGCCGGCGTTGGCGATGTCACCCATGTGGGAGGTCAGAGCGCCGATAATGTCCTTGCTGTATTTGGTCTTGATCTTCTTGCTGCCGTCCTTGTTGAGCTTGGGTGCTCCGTTCTTGTCCACCTCGACAACCGAGTCCAGAGGCAGTGCGGTCTGATAGTACTCATAGGCTGCTGCCAGAGCCTGGCTCATCATGTTGTCATCAACGGGCTGGCCAAGAAGCTTCACCTTATACAACTCGTCATACAAGCCGAAAGCGGCTTTGCCGGCGGTGAACCAAGTGAGCACGTCATTAGCGCTCTCGGGATTGGTGAAGGCGGGCTCAATCTTCTCGAGCACTTCAGCCAAGTCCATCGGGTTGCCAGAGGCTGCCTTCTTGGCGAGATCTTTCACGAGGCTCATCTGAGCCGATGCGCCGAATGCCATCATGATAGCTGCGGCGAAAAGAATCATCTTTTTCATTTTTCTTAACAATTAAAATTGGTTTATAATGTTGTTTATTCGTTGTCGTTCTGTTGTTCCTCGGAGTTCTCGGAGTTCTCAGAATTCTCAAAGTTCTCGGAGTTCTCAGAATTCTCAAAGTTCTCGGAGTTCTCGGAGAGCTCGGGAGTCTCGGAGATGGTCTCGTTGAAGGCGTCGCGTACGCTTTCCTCGTCGGTCATCTCGGGTTCGGTATCTACCTTGCAGACGCTGGCGATCTCATCGTTCTTTTTCTCCAGGTTGATGAGTCTCACACCCTGAGTAGCGCGGCCTACAACCCTGAGCGAGCTGACCTTGAGCCTGATGGCGATACCGCTCTTGTTGATGATGACAAGGTCGTTGTCGTCGTTCACATTCTTGATTGCAATTAGCTTGCCAGTCTTGGGCGTAATGTTAATGGTTTTAACACCCTTGCCGCCGCGGTTGGTCACGCGATAGTCATCGAGGGCGCTGCGTTTGCCCATGCCTTGCTCCGAAACGACGAGAACGTCGTCACGTGTGCCGGCACGCATGCAGATCATGCCGATAACCTCGTCGCCCTCACTCAGTGTCATACCCTTGACACCGGTGGCAGTGCGGCCCATGGAACGTACCGTGGTCTCAGCAAAGCGGATGGCGTAGCCCTTGCTGTTGGCCAGAATGACCTCGCTGTTGCCCTCGGTAAGGATGGCGCCCACGAGTTTGTCGTCATCGGCGATGTTGAGGGCGCGGACACCATTGGCACGAGGACGTGAGTACTCGCTCAGGCGCGTGCGCTTGACAGTGCCGTTCTTGGTGGCAAATACAATATAATGTGACTGGTTGTAATCGGGATCGGTGAGCGCCGTGGCACGGACGAAGGCCATGATGCGGTTCTCGGCATCCAGGTTCAACAGGTTCTGGATGGCACGTCCCTTACTGTTCTTGGTGCCCTCGGGAATCTCGAATACGCGCAGCCAGAAGCAGCGTCCCGTGGCGGTGAAGAACAGCATGTAATTATGGTTGGTGGCTTCATAGACATACTCGATGAAGTCTTCATCGCGAGTGTCACTGCCCTTGGCGCCCACGCCGCCGCGTGCCTGAGCACGGTACTCCTTGAGCGGGGTGCGCTTGATATAACCGAAGTGGGAGATGGTGATGATCATGGGATCGTCGCTGTAGAAGTCCTCAGCGTTCATCTCCTCACTGGAATATTCGATCTGTGTACGGCGTTCGTCGCCGAATTTCTCCTTGACCTCGATGAGTTCCTCCTCGATTACCTTGCGGCACTCAGCGGGATCATCAAGGATGGCCTGCAGGTGCTCGATGGTCTTGCGCACCTCGGCCAACTCGTTGTGCAGCTTCTCCTGCTCCAAGCCGGTGAGCTGGCGCAAACGCATCTCGACGATGGCGCGAGCCTGCACCTCGGTGAGGCTGAAGCGCTCGCACAGGCGCTGGATGGCATGCTCGGTCGAGTCGCTGCTCTTGATGATGGCGATCACCTCGTCGATGTTGTCGCTGGCGATGATGAGACCTTCCAGGATGTGGGCACGTTCCTTGGCCTTCTTGAGGTCGAACTGGGTGCGGCGGATGACCACCTCGTGGCGGTGCTCCAGGAAGTAGTGCAGCAGCTGCTTGAGGTTCAACAGCATGGGGCGCCCGTTGACTAGGCACACGTTGTTCACGCTGAACGAGGACTGAAGCTCAGTCATCTTGTACAGCTTGTTGAGCAGCACGTTGGGGTTGAAGTCCTTCTTGACGTCGATGACGATGCGCATACCGTGGCGGTCGCTCTCGTCGTTGATATCAGCGATGCCGTCGATTTTTTTCTCCTCGACCAGACGTGCGATGTTCTCGATCAGGTCCTTCTTGTTGACATTATAAGGAATCTCGTTGACCACGATACGCTCGTGGTTGTGCTCGGTCTCGATCTCGGCTTTGGCGCGAACCACAATGCGGCCGCGACCGGTCTCGAAGGCGTCTTTCACACCCTGATAGCCATAGATGATACCTCCCGTCGGGAAGTCGGGCGCCTTGATGTAGTTCATCAGGTCACTCACCTCCATCTCGGGATCCTCGAGCAGAGCCAGGCAGCCATCGATGCACTCGCCCAGGTTGTGGGGAGCCATGTTGGTCGCCATACCGACGGCGATACCCGTCGCACCGTTCACCAGCAGGTTGGGGATGCGGGTGGGTAGTACCGAGGGCTCGTCGAGCGTGTTGTCGAAGTTGGGCACGAAGTCAACGGTGTCCTTGTCCATGTCCTCCATCATGCTCTCGCCCATCTTGTCGAGACGCACCTCGGTGTAACGCATGGCAGCGGGGCTGTCACCGTCAACCGAGCCGAAGTTACCCTGGCCGTCAACCAGCGGATAGCGCATGGCCCATTCCTGAGCCAGACGGACCATGGCGAAGTAAACCGACGAGTCGCCGTGGGGGTGGTACTTACCAAGCACGTCACCGACGATACGGGCCGATTTCTTGTAGGGGGCATTGGAGTAGTTGCGCAACTTGTCCATGCCGTAGAGTACCCTGCGGTGCACCGGCTTGAAGCCGTCGCGCACATCGGGTAGCGCACGCGAAACGATGACGGACATCGAGTAGTCGATGTAACTCGTCTTCATTTCGTTCTCAATGTTGATCTCTAGAATTCGATCGTTGTCCATTTGTATTTTTACTTTTTAATTCTGTCCGGACACCGCACTGCAGGCTCACTTTAGCCCCAGGCTAGCACGAGTGCCACGATATAACCTACAAATTTACGCACTTTTTTTCAATCAACAATTCGTTTTGCGCCACTTTTTGACTACGTGCACCCCGAAATGTTTAAAACTGTCTGCAAATTTCATTAAAACGACACATTTTTGGCCACTTATGCACTTGTATTGCGCATGCTTTAGCTATCTTTGTGGCATCATTTAAATGAAAGATTCCTATGGCAATAAGTGTTTATAACAAGTATGTGTGGCTGCTTGACACCGTGCGCAAGGCGGGCGACATCGGCATCACCTTTGACGAGATCAACGAGGAATGGATGCGCAAGGACAATCAGCGCCTTAACGGTGGTGAAAAAATACCTCGACGCACTTTCCACAAGTGGCGCCAAGCCATCGACGAGATGTTCAATGTCTTCATCGGCTGCAACCGCAAGGGAGGCTACCGGTATTTCATCGCTGACCCCGATGAACTGAAGAAGCACAGCATGAGCAACTGGTTGCTGGACACGATGTCGGTCAGCAATCTGCTTATCGAGAACATTGCCCTCAAGGACCGCATCCTGCTGGAGAATGTACCGTCGGGCCTGAAGTTCCTGCCCGTGATCCTGGATGCGATGAAGGCCTGCAAGGTGTTGTCGATGACTTATCAGGGATTCTCGCATGACGAGCCGCACGCCTACGATGTCCATCCCTATTGCGTCAAGCTTTTCAAGCAACGCTGGTATCTGGTGGCCTTTAGCACTGCGAGGCATGAAGTGCGCACCTATGCCGTTGACCGCATCAAGGCGCTGGCGCCGCAACGGTCAAAGTTCAAGATGCCCGAGAATTTCAGCCCGGCTAGTTTTTTCAGCAATTCTTATGGTGTGATGATGGGCTCTGAAGTGCCCCAAGACATCAAAATATCGGTTGATGCCGAACAGGCCAACTACCTTCGTTCACTACCGCTTCACCACTCACAACATGAGCAGGTAAGGGGTGCAGAACACAGTGTCTTCACGTTCCACTTGTGTCCTGAGTATGATTTCATTAAGGAACTGCTGTCGATGGGCAGAGCGGTCGAAGTGATCGAGCCCGCATCACTGCGAGCCAAGGTCGCCGCCATCGCCCACGAAATGTGCGATATGTACCGGAGGAAAGAGAGTGAATAGATGATAGGAGCGGGGGATAGCGATAAGCCAAGCTACCCGCCTACCTGCATGAAGAAGGGCAACAGGCTCTCCACATAGATAATCGCAATGCCTGCCACATAGCCCGCGAGGGCGAGCAGCGTGACACGCTTAAAGTACCAGAAGAAAGGAATCTTCTCGATGCCCATTGCCACAACACCGGCAGCCGAGCCGATGATGAGCAGCGAGCCGCCCACACCCGCACAGAAGGTCAGCAGGTGCCAGAACAGGCCGTCCTCGACGAAGGACAACAGATAGGGGTCAACCGTACCGGCAGGCGCCATGTTCTCAAACATCTTGATACATGCCGATACCAGAGGCACGTTATCGACAATCGACGACAGGACACCGATGATAGAAGTCATCAGCACGGGCTCGTGGATGTTAGTGTTCATGCTGTCGGCCAGGGTGTTGAGCACGCCGACCTCGGACAATGCCGACACGGCCATGAGAATGCCGAGGAAGAAGAGGATGGTCGGCATGTCGATGGTGTGCAGAGCCGACGATACACGGCCTCCCATCTTGGAGTCGATCTTAAAGCGCTTCACCCAAACCTCGGTGATACCCCAGATGACACCCAACGAAATCATGATGCCCATGAAGGGGGGCAGGCCCGTCAAGGTCTTGAAAACGGGGACAAACAGCAGTCCGGCAACGCCGATGATGAGCATGGCCTTGCTCAAGTGGGGGTGGCGGTCATGCAGGTCAGGATTCTTTTCAGCCATACGGGTAATCGTCTGCATCTTGCCCTCCTTGATATAGAACTGGGCAATGAAAACAGGGACTACCATGGCGACAATGCTGGGGATGAGCAGGTTGATGATCAGTCCCACGGAGGACACTTTCTCGTCCATCCACAGCATGATGGTGGTCACGTCACCGATGGGGGAGAAAGCACCGCCGGCATTGGCCGCAATGACGATAAGACCGGCAAAGAGCCAACGGTCCTTCTGGTCACTGAGCAGTCGGCGCAACATCATCACCATGATGATGGTCGTGGTCATGTTGTCGAGCACGGCAGACATCATAAACGACAGCGTGCACATGATCCACAACAAGTGCTTCTTGCTCTTGGCGTTAATATTCTCGGTGATGAACGAGAAACCGCCATAGCGGTCGATGATTTCCACGATGGTCATGGCACCGATGAGGAACACGACAATCTCGCAGGCATCACCCAGCTGGTTCACTATCGCCTCATGCATGTGGGGGTCATTGCCAAACAATGCATAGATGGACCATAATATACCACACGTGAGCAGGGCAAAGGTAGCCTTATTGATGTGCAGAGGGTGTTCCAATGTGATAAGCACATAGCCTATCACAAAGATGACAATCATCGTAGTAATCATGACTCGGAATCAGGTTTCAGTAGTTCAATTCACCGTCTATCAACACTATTATCAGCGCAGGCGGTCAGCGTCGCGCAGCATCTTCTTGTCACGTGACATGGCCTTATGGGCCAGCATGAGGAAAATGATGGACAATACGGGAAGGGCAAGATACCACTGCCACTGCAGGGTGACACCATCCTTGCCATTGACAACAAACGCCTGGATGCAGATGGCAACCAGCATCGCCAGGCCGATGATGATATCAACAAAGCAAACGGTCATCTGGCGCTGGAGGTTCTTGTACAGGAAAATGTCGATGAACGCGAGCAGCGAGATCAGCACCACGAGCATGAGCATGAGCGGGTCGATGT
Source organism: uncultured Bacteroidales bacterium (assembly GCA_902760865.1). Lineage (GTDB taxonomy): Bacteria > Bacteroidota > Bacteroidia > Bacteroidales > Muribaculaceae > Sodaliphilus. The sequence continues at coordinate 6,914 of CACWID010000046.1, forward strand.
GAGTCACGCCCACCTTGCCGGCCTCGAGGGCACCATAGACAAACTCCCTGCCTCCCAACTCAAAGGTCAATGCGGGGAAAAAGGCAAAGACAATCATCAGGATAACAGCAATAAGCAGATAAACCGATTGGATGCGTTGAATAACCATAATGTAATTGTGTTAGTTTTTTTGCGTTATTAATTTGCGGCAAAATTACGGAAATATTTCTATAATCATAATAATTCCACGAGAAATTTTCGATGATTAGGGCAATAATTGTTACTTTTGCATAGTATTTGCACTTATTGGGGCAAAAAAGACCAGATCAGATGACAATTCAAGAGATAGAAAACATCCATATCAAAGCCAAGCGATGCATCAGCAATGCCGAGGTGAATGATGCATTCAGTCACATCACGACGCTGGCCCGCGAACTGGGTCGCGCCGACCTTACTGATGAGATTGAGAGACTGCACATGTCCTATACCTTCATGCTCAAGTATCTGGAACAGGGCGTAATGGACCCCCAGCGTGACGAGATATTGGCCAACATAAGACAGGCATTATACACCGTCAATGACCAGTGCTTCATCGGCCTGATGGAGCCGATCAGCCCTGAGGTGTTCTATGCCCGACGCCGTGAGCTGGGCAGCGCCTCGCTCGTAGGCATTGTGGAGGAGTATCGTGCAGTGCTCAAGGAATTATCGCTGGTACAGTCCGCCTCTGATGCCCAAAACGCTGACAATCGTGCCATTTTGTCACATCTGCAGCAGGCAGAGGCTTTAGAGACCAGACTGTTCAATCGCGTGTGGTCGTCCTTCCCCTTGTCGGCCGATGACGCTGCATCGCTCAAACTGTGCATCAGCGGCGACATCCTGCCGGTGCACACCCGCTGCCTGCTTGTAGCCGCATTGATGCTGGGCTTGATGAAATTCTATGATGAGAGCAAGCTCCTCATCTTGCTGGAGGTCTATTCCCTCAGCGACGAACTCGAGGTACAGCTGAGGGCCTTGACATGTGCCATGCTGTCATTGCTGGCCCACAAGAAACTCACGTCTTCTTCCAAGGCTATACAGATCAGGCTGGCCGCCTTACTCGACACCCCGGAATTTGAACGTGACGTGTGGGGCATTCAGTTGCAGTTGGCAAGGTCACGCAATACCGAAAACATCAAGCAGCGTGTGCGCAACGACCTCATTCCCAACATCATGAAAATGCGCCCCGACATCATCGACAAACTCAAGGACAAAGAGTCGCAGGTTATTGACCTGAGCGACATTGAGGCCAATCCTGATTGGCAGGAGTGGCTGGACCGGAGCGGCATCACCCGCAAGATTGAAGAGTTTAACGCGATGCAGATTGAGGGCAGTGATGTGTTCATCGCCACTTTTGCCCACTTGAAGACCTTCCCCTTCTTCAAAACCTTGAGCAACTGGTTCCTTCCGTTCTATCCGGCCCATTCGGCCGTGCTCGAGAGCCTGGGTGCCAGTAAATTGGCCCTGGCCGACGTGGTCAAGCATGCGCCTTATCTGTGCAATAGCGACAAGTATTCATTCTGCCTGTCGCTTGGTGCCTTGCCCGAGTCTCAACGCAGCATGATGTCGGCCCAGCTCGAGGAACAGAATGCGGCCCTCAACGAGGCACGACAGGCCGAATTGCCCGATGAACGTCGCCGCCGCTTGGGCGTCATCACGGCTTTTGTCCAGGATCTGTACCGATTCTTCAAGCTTTTCTCCCGTCGCCGCGAGTTCATAGCCATCATGGATGATGCTGGCCTGGACATGACCGACTGCCTGCCTCTGGCCGAAGTGACCCGTGATGCGCATGTGCTGGAATTGCTGGGAGCTCTCTATTTCAAGAACGCCTTCTATGACGACGCCATCAAGTGCTTCACGAGGCTTGAAGGCATGGACGACGCTACCGATGACCACATCTACCAGAAGATCGGCTTCGCCTACCAGAACGCCGGGAACACCGACAAGGCTCTCACATATTATAAAAGGTATGAACTCCTCCATGAGGATGATGCCTGGAACATGCGCCACATCGCGGCATGCTATCGCGCTCAAGGAAAATATGAGGAAGCGCTGGACTATTATCGCCGGGCCGAGGCACTCGTCCCCGACAACGTGTCGCTGACGTTAACCATCGGTCACGTGCTCCTGGAGCAGAACAGGACCAAAGAGGCACTGCAGCAATACTTCAAGGCCGACCTGATGGAAGGAGCCAAGCATCGCGCATGGCGCCCGATCGCCTGGTGCTCATTCCTGTTGAGTGATTATGAGCGGGCTATCGATTACTACGACCGCATTGCCCGTGAAGACAAGCCGTCGGCCCAGGACCTGCTCAATCAGGGCCATGTGCTGTTGTGCCAGGGAGATATGCAGGGAGCCATCGCCGCCTATCGTGCCTCGCTTCGAGGGATGGACGGTGACACAACCAAGTTTCGTGCGGCCTTCAAGAGTGATGCAGTGGAGTTGAGGCTTCACGGCGTGTCGGCTGTTGACCAGGCGTTGATACCCGATGCCGTGTGCGGCCAGCAACACACGCACTAGACAACTGATAACTGACAAATGAAATAATGATTGACCACAATACAGTACAGCAGATCCTCGACGCGGCCGACATCGTCGACGTCGTGAGCGACTTTGTCGCACTCAAGCGACGAGGTGCCAACTGGATTGGCCTCTGTCCCTTCCACAACGACAGGAGGCCGTCATTCTACGTGTCACGCTCCAAGGGCATCTGCAAGTGCTTCGCCTGTGGTGAAGGCGGCAGTGCGGTCAATTTCATCATGAAGCATGAGCAACTGAGCTACCCCGAAGCGTTGCGCTATCTGGCCCGCAAATATCACATCGAGATCCAGGAGAAGGAACTCACCGATGAGGAAAAGCAGGCACAGACTGAACGCGAGGCCATGCTGATGCTCAATGAATGGGCTTGCGCCTATTTCGAGAAACAGCTCCACGAGACCCAGGCCGGACAGGAAATCGGCTTGTCCTACTTCCGTGAGCGCGGTTTCAACGATACGACCATCAGGGAGTTCAGGCTGGGCTATTCCAGCGAGGGCTATGATGATTTCTACAAGGCAGCCGTGGCTCAGGGATTCAATCCCAAGTTGCTGTTCGATACAGGTTTATGCATTGCCGATGAGCGAGGGGGTGGGGGACACGACCGTTTCCGCGGCCGCGTGATGTTTCCCATCATGAACATTGCCGGTAAGGTGATTGCCTTCGGCGGCAGGACGCTGAAGAAGGACAAGAATGTCGCCAAGTATGTCAATTCTCCGGAATCGGCCATCTATTCCAAGCGCAACGTCATTTACGGCTTGTATAATGCCAAACGAGAAATCAGCCGCGAAGACAAGTGCTTCATCGTCGAGGGATACGCCGATGTCATTTCCATGCATCAGGCGGGATTCAAGAATGTCATCGCATCGTCGGGCACTGCCTTGACCGAGGGACACATCCATGCCATCCGACGATTCACGAGCAATGTGACCGAGATGTTCGACGGCGATGAAGCCGGCATCAAGGCCGCCATTCGTGGCGTGGACATGCTGCTCAAAGAGGGCATCAACATCAAGGTATTGCCATTGCCACCCGAGGATGACCCCGACACCTTTGTGCGCGCCCACAGCCACACCGAGGTAGAGGAGTATATTGCAGCAAACGAGGCCGACTTCATCAGTTTCAAGTCCAGCATCGTGCTTAAGGACGCCCACGGTGACCCCATCAAGCGCACTGCAGCCATCACCGATGTGGTCAAGTCCATCGCATTGATCCCTGACGAGATAGCCCGAATGGTGTATGCCAAGGAGTGCAGCACGCTGTTCGACTTTGACGAACAGACTATCTTGAGACAGATCAAACAATATCGTGGCAAGTACCTGGAACAGTGGCGCAAAGAGCGTGAACAGCAGCAGTTGAGGGCGCAGCGCATGGAACAGGCCCAACCCGTCGGCACTACCGAACCGCTACCCGATGACCTGCCACCCGCACCGCCGCCAGATTTCTTGCCACCTGCATTCCCGACCGTTGAGGCCACCGGCAACACGCCAACGGTCACCCCTAACGAGGGCATCCTCATTCAGGAACGTGAGGTAATCCGCCTGATTGTCAATTATGGCATGTGCTACCTGACTGATACCGAGTACGATGACGGCGTTGTGAGGCCCTCGTCGGTGCTGGAGCATATCAACAATGAGATCCAGCTGGACCAGATGAGTTTCAGCGACCCGTTATACAGGCACACCTTTGAGGTGGCGCTGGGATATGTTGAACCCTATTACAGGGACCTGGAAATCTTTCAGGCTGAGTTGAATGAGCGCATGCAGAAGTATATTGATGACGAAATGGCCAAACAGGACGAAGAGCTGCCTGATGGTCTGGACAGCATTGCCCTCATCAACGCCCATGATCGCAAGAAAAAATCGGTGCTGGCTCGTGCTAACCTGGAAACCAAAAATCAGTTGATGGAGTTCAGCAGTGATTATCTGATCAAGGCGCTTTGCTCTATCGATGATGATGCCGTGAGGCAGCTGGCCTGTGAGCTCGCCACCGACAGCCTGCCGCAGCTAAGCAAGATTCATACGCAGTATGCTGTCATTCTCGAGGAGCGTGACAAGTTGCTCAGTCTGGTGCCTGACCGGTTGTATAACTGGAAAAACGCGCTGCTCGTGCAGAAAATCAACGAGACCAAAGCCCGTATAGCCAATGCAAAAGCCGAGGAACTGCCGGAACTCATCGAGCATCTGCAGGGCCTCTATAATGTTCGCCACAAGCTAGCCGCAATTATCGGCGACCGTGTAGTCAATCCCAAGTGACGAGAACGTGTCAACGTGAATGCGATGATACTTTTATCTCGGAATAGCCTAGATAAATTGCTGATAATCAACATTCTTATTGGCTCATTGAGGTATTCGTTAGAGTAGGGTAACCGTGTTTCTGTGTCTAATCATCAACGCCCCCCGGCCCCCTCTAATCTTAGAGGGGGAGCTGCTAACGCATTCATTTACAGAGGATATGTTTATCAATTTCGCATTATGTCAGTGCGCTATACGGTCCTCTTACTGCCCATTCGGTCCTTGATCAAGATTGGGGTTATCTGGCAATAATAAACCAAAAAATTACTTTTTTGCTTGGCATTCTGCTTGGCTTGCATTAACTTTGCATGATATTTTGGGCTTGAAGGGCTCAATTGATTAAACCATTACATTAAGCAACTATCGACAAATTATTGATTATGAGTATCAAGCATATTATTTCGTCGGCGTTTATGGCGTGCGTGGCATTGATGTCGCAGGCCCAATACAACCTGCCAAAAACCACTGTTGGCGGGCGCAGCGTTTATTATTATGAGGTAACTGCAGGAGAGAGCATCTATGACATTGCAGCAAAGCTCGGTGTGACTAAAGACGAAATCATCAAGAACAACCCTGATGCCGCCGATGGCATTGAAAAGGGCATGAAACTGTATTTCCCTGTCAGTGATACCGATGCTAACGTTGCCGCAGTTGCCGCAGTCGCTGCATCTTCAAAAAACAGCAAGCATGTCGTGGAACAGGGCGAGACGCTCTATGGGCTGGCCAAGCGTTATGGCATGACGGTCGATGACCTCATCAAGGCTAACCCCGGTGCTGACGCTGGAATCAAGGTCGGCCAGGTGCTTGTCATACCCGATAAAGGGGCTGTTGCTGCTACCCCTACAGTGAATGCCGGACAGCAGGTGCAAGACGCCTTCAGTCGCAACGCGACGATGCAGATTGCCGTACCTCAAGGTTCTGACCCCGTTTTCCATACCTTACTGGAAGGTGAAGACATCTGCTCGATCGCCAAGCAGTATAATTCCTCGATAGAAGGCATACTCACGGCCAATCCCGGCCTGAAGCCCGGTGAATACACGCCCGGCACTATGGTGAAAGTGGTTCCCAACACTGCACTGCCGTTCAACTATGAGCGTACGGGCCGCCGTAACTACAAGTATGAAGTGCAACGAGGAGAGACCTACGCTTCGATCGCGAGTGCCAACGGCATCACCGAAGAGGAGCTCAAGGCCGCCAATCCTGACATGAAAAAGGCCAAGAAGGGCAAGACCATCACCCTGCCGAAGCCCTACACCGAACGAGTGCTGGGCGAGATGACTACCATACCCATCGAGGAATTGCGTGACTACTACGGTCCGCGCATCAATGACTTGTATGAGAGCCTGATTGCCAAGCGTTTGGAGAACGAGGTGAATATTGCTCTAGTACTTCCTTTCCAGCTCCACAAGGCAGCGCCTCCCAAGCAGGCCTATCTCTATACCGACTTCTACAAGGGTATCTTGCTGGCAATGGACAGTGCGGCCAACATAACCGACAAGCATATCAACATCAAGGTTTATGACACCCAGCACAACCTGAATGTCACCGACAGCCTGCTGTCACTGCCCGAGTTGCGCACGATGAACATGATCATTGCTCCCAGCGAACCTCAGCAGCTTGCCCGCATCAACGCCTTTGGCAAAGCCAATGCCATCCCCGTCATCAACTGCTTCACTACCAAGAATGAGGACTATAAGGACAACCCCTATGTCTATCAGGTGAACACCCCGACCGACGAGATGATGTATGACGTGATGCGCTGGTTTGACGAGCAATTCTCGGGCTACAATGTTGTCTTTCTGAACGCTGCAAGCGAGAGCAACAAGGATATGTTTGATGACATCCGCACTCACATCACCCGCAAAAAGTATCCGACGACAACCATCAATGTCAACGGGGACCTTTCCTATGATGACATTTCCAATCAGATGAACCCCGGTTCAAAATATGTCTTCATCCCGTCTTCGGGTGATAAGAACTTGGTCAAGAAGTACATCAAGGCCCTCAAGCAGGTGAAGAGCGAGCGCTTCGACTGTGACCTGTCGCTGATAGCTTATCCCGAGTATGTGCTCTATCTTAAAGATTATCAGACCGACCTTCAGGATGTAGATACATGGATGTTCACCCGCTTCTTCAATGCCAAGGGTTTCCGCACCCGCGACCTGGAAGCTGCCTATAAAGCAAACTTCTCAGGCGAGCCCCTCCAGGCTGTGCCCAATATGGCCATCTACGGTTATGACACGGGCATGTACTTGCTCAAGTCCCTGGGCGTTGACGGCATCATCGATGAAGAGACACCGCTCTACAAGGGCATCCAGACCAGTTTCCGTTGGGAGCGCGGCGACAACTGGCGTGGCTATACCAACCAGGCCATCGAGGTCGTTCACTTCTCGCCTGACCATCAAATCACCGTCCATGTGAAATGAGACGTATTATCTTCTTACTGACGGCAGCAATGCTGACCCTGTTGCCGCTTACCGCTCAGACCCATTATGAGGGTTCCATCGCGGTGGGAGGCAAGGCGGGCATGTCGTTGTCGCGTGTCAACTTCAACCCGACTGTGCAGCAGACGATGTCTCCCGGCTTCACCGCGGGAGTCATGTTCCGTTATGTAGAAGAGAAAAACTTCGGTCTCATTGCAGAACTCAACATGACTCAGCGCGGCTGGAAGGAAGCATTCGATAAGTCGGAGTATAAATATAGCCATCAATTCACTTACTTGGAGCTGCCGGTCATGACTCATATCTACTTCGGCAGCAACCGTGTCAAGGGCTTCTTCAACCTGGGGCCAGAGCTTAATGTGATGCTGGGTCATGGCATCAAGTCAAACTTTGAGTACCAGGAAGCTGAGATCATGGAATACTTCATCAATGATCCGCGACACATCGAGCAGATGGCAATGGAGGTTGAAAATCGATTGGATTACGGCATCTGTGCCGGCGCCGGAATGGAGGTGAACCTCAACGCACGGCACTCGCTCTTGCTCGAGGGTCGTTTCTACTATGGCCTGACAGATATTTTCCCGAACCACAAGACGGACGTCTTCTCGGGATCCAATTCGATGTCAATAACCATCACGCTCGGCTATTTCTACCGATTGAAGTAACTGCTACTACTTTTTTAGGCTAACGATTTCACGTCTGGTACGCTCTCAAGCTGCTAGGCGTTTTCCTTTTGTAAAATAGCGGTGAGCCCAGACTGCAAGAGCCAGACAGGCGACAAAGCTGCAGATGGCAAGCCACGGCATGCCGCCGTCGGCTGGCAGACCCAGATTGTCACCATAGCCTTCAGGCACAATGCCCAAGTTGGCAAGATAACTGAACACGACCACAGTGCTGTTGTTCAGCGTGTGGGCAATGATGGGAACCCACAGGCTTCGGGTCCACACCAGCAGGTAACCCAACCACAGGCCCAGCACGACGCGAGGCACAAAGCCGTAGAATTGGAAATGGATGGCACTGAAGATGATAGCCACGATCCACACCACGGCATGCGTCCCGAGACGGCTGTCCTGCATCGTCCGTTGCATTGCCCCGCGGAAGAGCATTTCCTCGCTCAATCCGGCCATGAAACCAACGACCAGTACGCAGATGATGAGTTCGCCGATGGAGTGTATGTCAAGCATCTGTTTGGTGGCGTCCATCGCGGCATCTTCGCTGGACCGCATCCATTGCTCCAGGCCTCCCATCCACGAGGGCAACGTCATGGCCTCGTTGGCATCCACCAGCCAGTTCATGGCCGGCAGCGAGAGGACGTAAAACGCCACAATCACAAGCAGGGACACCCAACCGGGCGAACGATCCAGGCACATGGCATGCAGCGGCCGCCGATAGAAAATAGCCATTCCCACTATGGCTGGCAGGATAAAAGCAAACACATCCTGAACAGCAACCATCGGCAACAGGCTGTTAATGTTCAATAGGGTAAATGCACTCGCCACCGACGCCACGACCAGCCCCAATCCCATGAGAAACAGCAACAGGATAAGGCGGGTCGAAAGCTTCATATTTGTTCTTTTTTCCATAATTGATGATTTTTTTGTTGCACAAAATTAAACAATATTTTAGAAATTCGGTCTAAGAGACAGACAATAATCATAAAACTCCACCGAATTATGAAAAGAATAGCTCTAACACTAACAGCACTCATGGCGATGACCCTCGGGGCCACCGCACAGGTGACGCCCGATGAGGTCGATATCGTTACCGACGAGAATGTGAAGCTTGAAATGATCACGCCTGCTGAACCCGTACAGGAAACAGAACAGGAAATAAAGGAGCGTGAGAAAAAGCTGCGCGAGTTCAATGACGAAGCCGCCTATGCCAAGGCCGCCAATTCATTGCGCCGCGGCTACTTTGTCCTCGTGGCCGACAACATCCAATTAGGCCGCATGGGCTACAGGCGTTATGATATCAACCAGAACTCCAACTTCGTTCTTGTCCAGAATGAGGACGGCATCATCCAGTTTGCTCTTAACACCGGCAATTCTGGAGCCAACGGTCTGGGAGGTTGGACCGGCAAGGGTCGTGTTCGCAACAAGAGCATTAAGTATGATGACAACGGCGATGTACACTTGCAATACCAATTTATTGGCACCACGGCTAACGCCTTTGTTACCATAACACTCTTCAACAACAGCAAACGGGCCGTGGCAAACATCTCAGGTGACATCGAACTCACCATCTATGGTGAAATACTGCCATACCGCGACAAGAAACACCGCTGATCCAAAGAACGACAATCTGAATTTTATAAACGGTAATAGATGATCGCTCCAAAGTGAGCAACAAGCCGAGCGCCCCGCCTGCTGATAGACAGCAATAGCGGGGCGCTAAGTTAAATCAAACCATGTCATTCGCCGGCAATCAGCGGCTTCAGTTCCTTGTCAAAGATCTCGCGGCGCACAATGCGGTAATGGGGCGAGTAGGCGTCGCGGTATTCCGGTGAATGGCTGATGGCATATTTACCCATGGCCAGTACCTTCTCAATGAACTGCTTGTCTTCCTCATAGTGAGGCAAATCCAGACTCATGCTGTCGATGACGGCAATCATCTGATGCCAACGGTCTGTCCACTGTTCAACTGTCGGGCGCTCTGAGCCGTTTGCGCTGCGGACAAAGGCATCGAGCAGCACCTCGGGTGTGATTTTACCGTCGATGACAGCCTTCAGGCTGATGCGGACATAACGGCCCTCGACTCCACACGGCTCATAGTACCAGTCTTGAAGGTCCACACTAGTGGTTGTAGATAGTTCCTGCTCCAGATAGCCCCTTGCAGACTCAATGTCACCCACCAGATGCTCGGCACCCATATAGTCCTGGAAACTTGACTTATAGATATCGAGTAGCCGGGCCTCGGGGTACTGTTGCAACAACCCCGTAACAAACGATTCCACCGTCTGTGCCTGTAGCATTGTGGTTAAGCAGATTGTCATGGCCAGAATAGTCAATAACCTCTTGATCATCTTTGCTCTAGATTATTCTATCATCGCCAGGAACTGGTCCTCATTGATGATGTCGATGCCTAGTTTGCGGGCTTTCTCCAGTTTTGTCGGCCCCATGTTCTCACCGGCGAGAATGAAGCTGGTAGCACTAGAGATGCTGCTCACATTCTTTCCGCCGTTCTGCTCGATCATCGCCTTGTATTCTTCACGTGAATGCTTGGCGAAGACACCGCTGATCACCACCTTTTTGCCCATCAGTTTGTCGGTCTGTCCGGCGGTTTCTTCTTCTGTCAGTGCCATCTGCAGGCCTGCCGCACGCAATCTCTCGACGATGACAGTGTTGCGTTCCTCGGCAAAGAAATCCACGATAGATTGGGCTATCTTTGGCCCGATTTCGGGAATGGCGGCCAATTCCTCGGCCGGAAGACTCATCAACGTGTCAATATCACGCGTGTAGCGCGCCAGCACTTTACCGGTCGTTTCTCCCACAAAGGGGATGGACAAGGCGAAGATAACCCTTGCATAGGGAACCTGGCGGCTGGCTTCAAGCCCGCGCAGGATGCGCTGGGCACTCTTTTCCTGGAAACGGTCCAGTGCGACAAGCTTCTCCTGGGTCAGGTCGTATAGGTCAGCCACATCGCCGACCAATCCGCTCTTGTTGAGAATCACAGCCACTTCCTCGCCTATGCCGTCGATGTCCATCGCATGGCGACCCACAAAGTGCTCAATGCGACCGCAGATCTGGGGGCCACAACCCCATTTGTTGGGACATACCCATGCAGCCTCGCCCTCGATGCGCTGCAGCGGTGTGCCGCATGACGGGCAATGGGTCACAAAGGCAATGGGCTGGCTGCCGGGAATGCGTCGTTTTTCATCCACGCCGACGATTTTGGGGATGATTTCGCCGCCTTTCTCCACATAGAGCATATCGCCCTCATGGATGTCCAGCTGGGCAATGATGTCGGCATTGTGCAGAGATGCCCGCTTGACGATGGTACCGCTCAGCAACACCGGGTCCAGATTAGCGACAGGGGTGATGACGCCCGTCCGACCCACTTCGAAGGACACGAACTGCAACTTGGTGCATTCGCGCTCAGGTGCAAATTTGTAGGCGATCGCCCACCTGGGAGATTTGGCAGTAGCGCCCAGATTGAGCTGCTGGCGCAGGGAGTTGATCTTGAACACCAGGCCATCGGTAGCGACAGGCAGCTTCTTCCTCTCCACATCCCAGTGCCCGATAAAGTCCTTGACCGCGTCGATGCTGGGCAGGATGGACATTTCGCCCGTCTTGAATCCCCAACGCTTGAGCGCCATGATGCTGTCGTAGTGGGTCTCAAACGGCAGATTGTCGCCCAGCAGGAAATAGAAGATGGCATCCAGGCCACGACGGGCGACCTCGGCACTGTTCTGCAGCTTGAGAGTACCGGCCGCAGCATTGCGCGGATTGGCAAACAGCGGTTCCTCGTTGAACTCGCGCTCGGCGTTGAGCTTCTCAAAGCTCTGCCATGGCAACACGATCTCGCCGCGCACCTCAAATTTCTCGGGCAAATCTAGGAACCCGGTAATCTCGAGCGGTACACTCTTGATGGTAATCACATTGGCGGTCACGTCGTCGCCCTGGACACCGTCACCCCGCGTCACGGCACGCACCAGCCGCCCGTGCTCATAGGTCACCGATATCGAGGTGCCGTCATACTTCATCTCGCCAACGATCTCGCTGGCTTCTCCGCCCAGGGCGTCCTGGGCGCGACGCAAGAAGTCCTGCACCTCCTCGATGCTGTAGCTGTTTGACAGCGACATCATGGGACGCTCGTGGCGTACCTGGATGAATCCTTTACTGATGTCACTGCCGACGCGTTGGGTAGGGGAGAGCGGGTCCTGATACTGAGGGTAATCATGTTCCAAGTCCTGCAACTCACGCAGGAGGGCGTCAAATTCCTGGTCGCTCACCGTGGGAGCATTCAAGACGTAGTAGTTATGATTGTGGCGGTTGATGATTTCGCGCAATTCCTTGATTCGTTGCTCAAATAAATCCATTAGTTCATTACGGTTTTTATGTTTTTGATGCGCTAAATTACTGTTTTTTCCTGAAAATGGCGCTGCAATTTTATTTTTTTATTACATTTGCAGGTGATAATCATCATAGCCATTTAATAAAGTATTATGAGAAAGATTGTAAAACGTCTTGTGATAGTCACTGTACTGGCGATTGTCTCATTGATGTCTTCAGGGTGCATGCGTCAGAATTATATGTTTGAGGACGGCGATTTTGATGGTATAGAGTTTTCGGACTACGACCTCATGCACAATTCTGAGCTAGATATGGATGATACTGACAGGGATTGACGCGCCACGACTCCATCAAACGACGAGTCAGTGGGGCGATTCTCTGTTTTTATGCCTTTTAAAAAATATTAACAGGGTGGGACGCATTGATTATCCTTAATTCCGCAACACTATAGTTTAACATTATTTATAAGTGCCTGAGCAACAAAAAGTTGCCCAGGATTTTGCCATGTCAGAATTTTCACTTACCT
>CACWID010000047.1 GCA_902760865.1 uncultured Bacteroidales bacterium
AAAGCCACCACTAGGTTGCTGGTTCTCGATGCAGACATAGGCGTTGAGCATGCTCTCGTCGGGGAAGGCGGTGAGCACGATGGGTGCAGCCAGCTCGGCGTTGGTCTCACCGCTGGCGCTGAGGCCTGCAGCGCCGGTATACCATGCCCAACCGTTATTGCCAGCCTTGGTGGCATTCCAACCCTGGTTCAGCACTTCACCGCCCTCAAAGGTGCCGTCAATCGCACCGCGAATCTGGCCGAAGCCGCTCTCGTCGCGAACGAACAAGAAGTCACCATGCTGGAGAGTAACGACAGCGTTGCCGTCGAAGGTAAACTCAACATTGTCTTCCAGAGCGTTAGCCTCCGCCAGGGTGGCGATGCCTTCCTCCTCGGGAACATACTCTACATAGAGGACAGCGGGCTGCTGGGCGCTGGTGTAGCAAGCGAAACGGGGGCTGCTTGCATTGTACTGAAGCTTGCGAGCGTTATCGGACTTGTTGAGCAGCACAACACCGTCTTCGGTTTCATCAGCAAGCCATTGTGCACCAGTTGCACCAGTGGCGCCATCGCCAGTGATGGCGTCGAGCGAATTACCTGAATCCCAGATAATATAACTTCCTGAGCCATTAATCTCAAAGGTCCAAGTGGCATTGCCCAGGACGTCCATATTACCCTCGCCCAAGGTCAGCTCTACGGCCTGAGTGCCACCGATGTATGCAACATCTTCAACGAAGGGAATCTCAACACGGCTACCATAGTGGGTCGAGCCACCGGTGATCTCACCCATGGCGAGTTTTCTTTCCTCATTGACGATGATGTACTTCTTGCCGACTTTCAGCTGGTCAACGCTGGTTACCTTCACATAGGGGTTGGTAAGGACAACAGGCTCAACCTTGGTGTAGGTAGCACTAACCACTTCGCTCTCGACATCGCCCTTGACAGCCTTGGCGTGAACCGTGGTGGTCTCGAAGATATCGAAGGTTCCTTCGTATTCGACAAAGTCGCCATCATTGAGGGCGTACATGAGGTCAGCACCTTCCTCATTGTTGGTGATGGTTACGGTGAAGGCGTTTTCAAACTCCTGGGATTCGCGCAGCGTGGGTGCAGCAACAGTCACGGGAGGCGTAACGCTTTCGTCCTGAACGTACAGGACAGCGGGCTTCTGGGCGCTGGTGTAGCAAGCAAAACGAGGACTGCCTTGATTGTACTGAAGAATGCGGGTGATGTCGCCATTGTTCTTCAGGATAACGGCACCTTCGCTCAATGCGGGCACCCACTTCACGCCGGAGAGCCCGCTGGCGCCGTCAGTGCTGATAGACGACAGCGAATTGCCTGAATTCCAAAACATGTAAGCGCCATTATCGTAGATAAAGGACCACGTGGGGCCATAAGAGTGAGTACCGCCATCGGCTGCGGTCAGCTCTACTACGTTGGTACCCTCGATGTCGATGACACCGTCGGTGATGCTGATGGCAACACTGCTACCATATGTGGTGCTGGTACCAGTGATCGCACCCATGGCACGGCTGTTTTCCTCATTGACGAGGATGTACTTCTTGCCGGCCTCCAGCTGGTCAACGCTGCTCACCTTCACATAGGTGTTGGCAGCCCATGCCGACATGGTCAGCAGGGAAAGTGCAAACAAAGCAAATAATTTCTTCATAAAAAATAATCACATTAATTTGACATATATACTAATAAACACTAATAATCATTCTTTATTCTTTTCAAGTGCAAGTGGGCTTGTTAATTCACTGCAAATGTAATGACAATTAACGACATATGCAAATAATCTGGACCTGAAAGCCAATACGATACTAAAAACACACAAATCCGATAAAAGCCCCTAATTGAGCTTTTATCGGACATTGATGACACGTAATGTGGCTTACTTGAAAATCTTCTGGGCAAACATGGTCAAGTAAATGCGCCAGTTGCGCCAGATGTGGCCTCCGTCGGTTTCCACATACTCATATTTGTAGCCCTTGGAATCCCAGTAGTCGCGCAGGTCGACGGTGCTCTGATAGAGGAAGTCGGTCTTGCCCATGCCCATCCAGTAAAGTTTGGGCTTGCTGCCGAACAACCGTGCCGACTGCTGTGCGAAGTCGGGGTCATTCTTGATCTGCTCAGCGAAGGGCTGGTTCCTGGACCCCGTGCCCAGGTGCAGACCGGCTGAGAACAGACCATAGTAGTCGAACGTTGTCGGGTATGCCAGGCTGATGGCAAAGGTGTGTCCTCCGCCCATCGACAGGCCGCAGACGGCACGGCCCTCACGTTTCTTGACGGTGCGGTAATTGGCATCGACATAGTTCACAATATCCATGAAGCTGGCTGGGATGGTAGCAACGGCTGGTTCCTTGGGGCCCGTGCCGCTGTTCCCGAAGCCGGGGGTGTACATGCCCCAAGACCACTCGCCCGGTGCAGCCTGGCAGTTGGGATTGCCGTTGGGCATGACGACAATCATCGGTTTTGCCTTGCCCATGGCAATGAGGTTGTCAAGAATCTGTGCGGCGCGACCGAGTTCGCTCCAGGCATTCTCGTCACCGCCTGCTCCGTGCAGCAGATACAGCACGGGGTACTTGCCGCCCTTGTCATAGCCTGGCGGGGTGTAGATGGTCATGCGGCGCTGCATCTTGAGCGTCGGGCTGTTGTACCACACCTTGCTCAGGTTGCCATGAGGCACCTCGTTCACGCGGTAGAGGTCCCCCTTGTCGCCCTTCTGCTCACTGACGATAAAGATGTTGGTAAACGATACAATATCGCGGTTCACATAGATGTTGGCCGGGTCTTTCACCCCCGTCATGCCATCGATGTTGAACGTGTAACTGTACATCTCAGGGGCCAGCTTGCCGGTGGTGTAAGTCCATACGCCATCAGGCCCTTCGGTCAACGCAGCCACCCCGGGGGCATCATAACTGCCGCGACCGGGAATCTCGACTGTGCGCGTGGGCAAGAAGTCACCGGTCACCTCAACCTTGACGGCCTTGGGAGCAAACAGGTTGAAGGTCACTGTCCCGTCGGGGTTGACGACGGGAGACTGAACGTTGGCACGATCAAAAAGTTTCTCCTGTGCCGTGGCACTCATGCAGCACATGGCCGCAAGTGCCATCATCATGATCATTCTTTTCATACGATTACTATTTTTTAAAATTGTTTTCTCTTCAACAGATGCAGCTGCACCTCGGGCTTGAGCACATTATGGACCTTAGCCTCCTGCCCCCCTTGAATGATTAGCGGCAATCAAAACATCAAATTCAAATCACCCTACAAACAACAAGTACGCAAATTTCGTAATAATCCATGGAACACACAAGCATTTTGTGAATAAATGATGTGTAAGTTAGTATAATGGGGCCTGTCCTTTTGATGGCCAAGACGAAGCGACGTCGTCGCAAATACCCCTCCCGATGATGCACCCACCTACCCAAAAGTGACAATAAAAGGACCGTCACTCTTTTCCTTATAAAAAATAATGTTAACTTTGTCGGTTGATAATGAATGATAAGGAAAGCTGCAGTTTAATGACAAGTATAAACATGATGATGAAAAGAGCACAGATATTGATGCTGCTGGTCGTGGCCTGCGTCGGGCTGATGTCGTGCAGCCAGCGCCTCCATGAGGGCACTGCGGGCCAAGCGGGACGCACCGACAAGATTGTCGCAGCGCTGCATGATGCCTCGACAAAATATGTCGTTGTGGTGTCGCATCGCGGCGACTGGCGCAACTACCCCGAGAATTCCATTCCCGCTATCGAGTCGGTCATCCGCATGGGCGTTGACGTGATGGAGCTTGACGTGAAGATGACGCGCGACAGCGTGCTGGTACTAAGTCATGACTGGACGCTGGACCGCACGACGACGGGCAGCGGCAACATCAGCGACTACACCTACGAGCAGCTGCTGGCCTTCGACCTCAAGCGAGGCCACGGCATCGCCATCCCGGGCCTGAAGATCCCCACCCTGCGCCAGGCGCTGGAGGTGTGCAAGGACCGCATCGTGGTCAACGTGGACCAGGGATTTGACTATTATGACCAGGTGCTCGCCATAACCGAAGAACTGGGCATGACCGACCAAGTGCTCATCAAGAGCGGCCTCCCACTCGACAAGGTGCAGCAGAGGATGTCACGCCACGCCCACAAGATGATGTACATGCCCGTAGTGAGTGTCTCGGGCAGTTCCGACATGACCACCTTTAACAGCTATCTCGCCAGCCCCGCAGCTGTGCCCATTGCTTTTGAGCTGTGTTTTGGCACGCTCGACGACAACGTCAAGAACACCGCCCGGCGTGTGCTGGATGCCGGGTCCAAGGTATGGGTAAACACCATCTGGGGCTCCCTGTGCGGCAACTATGATGACGACAGGGCCTATGACAGCCCCGACCCCGACAAGGTCTATGGTCCCATCCTCGACCTGGGCACATCCATCATCCAGACCGACCGCCCCGAGTTCCTCATCAACTACCTCGAGAAGAAGGGGAGAAGGAAGTTTTGAGTGAGAAGTTAGGAGTTAGGAGTTAGGAGTTAGGAGTTAGAAGTGAGGAGTTAGAAGTGAGGAGTTAGAAGTGACTAACGGCTAAAAGCTAACGGCTAATGGCTAACGGCTAATGGCTAACGGCTAAAAGCTAATGGCTAATGGCTAAAAGCAAAAAAATGAGATTAAGACTGCTCATCATATTGCAACTGCTGGCGATGCTCGCCACCGCCCAGGACCTGAGGACCGGCTTCCAGGAGCCGCCCCAGGAGGCACGCCCACGCGTGTGGTGGCACTGGATGAACGGCAACATCACCCGCGACGGCATCGACAAGGACATCGAGTGGATGCACCGCGTGGGCATCGGCGGTTTCCATTGCTTTGACGCCGCATTCTGGGGCAAATCCATCGTGGAGCATCGGCTGGTCTATATGAGTCCCGAGTGGCAGAAAGAGTTCAGGCATGCAGTGTCGATGGCCGACTCGCTGGGTATGGAGGTAGCCATCGCCAGCTGCCCGGGATGGAGCAATACCGGCGGACCGTGGGTAAAACCCGAGCAGGCGATGAAGCGGCTCGTGTGGAGCGAGACGCGCGTCAAGGGCGGCAAGAAACTACACATCACCCTACCCGAGCCCAACAGGGACGAGCGCTGGTATGCCGACATCTGTGTCCTGGCGGTCAAGGCAAATTCCGCCGACAAGACGATGGAGGAACTCGGCGCCACTTTCACGACCAGTGACAGCCTGCAGCAGCCCTATTGGGTCCAATACCAGTTCAAGCGACCTGCCGTCATCAAGGCCTTAAGCATCAGGGACGGCAACTATCGCAGCATCTGGGCGGCCCAGGCTGCCCCCGTGACCAAATGGCTCGAGGTGAGCGACGACGGCGTCACGTTCAGGCGCGTGTGCGGCATTCCGCACGGCAGCGTCGGGTGGCAGACCATTGACATCGAACCCACCCGGGCACAATACTTCCGCGTCACATTCGAGGAGAAACCCGGCATCACGCCCCAACTCAAGTTATACACCACGCCCCGAATCAACCACGCCGAGGAGAAGGCCGGCTTTGCCTCACCGTCGGACATGATGGACTATCTCACCACAGCCGACAAGAACGAGGCCATCCCATTGAACAAAGTCATCGATATCACCGACCGTGTCGATGCCGACGGCACCCTGACGTGGAAAGCCCCCAGGGGTGATTGGAAAATCTATCGGTTCGGCTATTCCCTCACGGGCAAGGAGAATCACCCGGCATCGCCCGAGGCAACAGGGCTGGAGGTGAGCAAAATTGACAAACAGGCCTTCACCGACTTCCTGGAATATTACCTCAACACCTATCAAGAAGCTACAGGCGGCCTGATGGGAAAGCGCGGACTCCATTACCTGCTGATTGACAGCTATGAGGCGGGATGGGAGACCTGGTGCGACAGGATGCCACAGGAGTTCGAGCAGCGTCGCGGCTACAGCCTGCTGCCGTGGCTGCCCGTGCTGACAGGCGAAATCATCGGTTCGGCCGAGCAGAGCGAGGAGTTCCTCTATGACTGGCGTACGACCATCGGCGAACTGATAGAAGAGTGTATGTACGAGAATGCGGCTCACATTGCCCATGAGCACGGCCTTGAGACCTACTTCGAGTCCCACGAGAACGGGCGGCTCTACCTGGCCGACGGCATGAGCGTCAAGTGCCAGGCCGACATCCCCATGGCCGCCATGTGGACGATTCCCAAGGGGGTCAAAGCCGACAATTCCAACCCCAGCATGGCCGAGAGCGACATCCGCGAGTCGGCCTCGGTAGCCCACCTCTATGGCAAGCCTCTCGTCGCCACCGAGTCGTTGACGGCCAACGGCATGAGCGGCGGTGCCTATAGCTACTATCCCGGCAACCTGAAGGCGACTGCCGACCTTGAGATGTCCTGCGGCACCAACCGCTTTGTCATCCACGAGAGCGCCCACCAGCCCGTCGATGACAAGAAGCCCGGACTGGGACTGATGATCTACGGCCAGTGGTTCAACCGCCATGAGACCTGGGCCGAGATGGCAAAGGCCTGGACCGACTATCTGGCCCGCAGCAGCTACATGCTGCAACAGGGCCGCAACGTGGCCGACGTGCTCTATTACTACGGTGAGGACGACGTCATCACCAGCCTGTTTGCCCATGAGCATCCTGCCATACCGCCCGGCTATAACTTCGATTACCTGAACAAGGACGCCCTGCTCGACCTGATTACCTATGACGGGGAACACTTCGTCACGCCATCAGGCAGCCAGTATAGCGTGCTGGTCCTCTCCAAGTGCTGCCGCCACATGTCTGAGTCCGTTCGCGCCAAACTCGCCGCCCTGCAGCAACAGGGGGCAACAGTCATCGATGAGAAGACGCTGCCGATGGCCGAGGAAATCCGCGGCATCCGACCCGATGTGATGACTGCCGACATGAGCAATCTGCGCTACGTTCACCGCTCGACCGGTGACAGCGAGATCTACTGGCTGAACAACCGCGCCGAGACTTCGCGCTCATGTGACGTCTCCTTCCGCGTCAGCGGTCTCACGCCCACCCTGTGGCATCCTGAGACGGGCGAGATTGAGGAGGTGTCCTACGAGATGAGTGACACCGAAACCACCGTCCACCTCAACATGCTGCCCGAGGACGCTTTCTTTGTCGTGTTCCAAGGCAGAACCGAGGAAACCAGGAAGTACGTTGCTGAGGAGCCCGTCATCTCGTTGCTCGAGATCGACACCCCATGGACCGTCCACTTCGACGAACAGTGGGGCGGCCCTGCCAGCACCGTATTCCCGAGGCTCATTTCCTATACCGAGTCCAGCGACGACGGCATCAAGTACTATTCAGGCACCGCTATCTATGATAACAGTTTTACCGTCTCGGAGGAAGATATTGACCGCGGGACCATCCTGCTCGACCTGGGCGAGGTGGGTTGCATGGCACAGGTGACACTCAATGGCAAAGAGGTGGGCACCCTATGGAAGGCGCCCTATCAGATTGACATCAGCGCAGCTGTCAAAGCCGGCGAGAACCGCCTCAAAATCACGGTGGCCAACCAATGGGTCAACCGCATCATCGGTGACTTGCAACCCGATTGCGGCAAGAAATACACCTACACGCCCGCCGAATTCTACAAGGCCGACTCTCCCCTGCTCCCGGCAGGTCTGATAGGCCCCGTGACCGTCAAGAAGCGCTATATCCCAATCGAAAGATAAGAAACTAAGAGCTATAAACCAAAATATCAACAATGATGAAACGATTCAAAACAATCCTGATGGCAGTAGCCATCGCCCTGGCGACAGCACTCCCGAGTGTTGCCCAACAGACAAATGCAATCACCTTGACCAGCCCCAACGGACAACTGGTCATGAAATTTGCCCTGGTGAACGGAGTACCCAACTATTCGCTTGACTTCAACGGCCAGGCGGTCATCTTGCCTTCACGGCTCGGCTTCGAGCTCAGGGGCAGTTACCAGCTGAACAAGGACTTTGTCCTCATCGACAAGCAGACGTCTTCATTCGACGAGACGTGGGAACCGGTATGGGGCGAGGAAGCCTCTATCCGCAACCACTACAACGAGTTGCTGGTAAAACTGCAACAGCCCGCCCAAGAGGCCGGCGAGAAGCCAGTTGCCATGCATGTGCGCTTCCGCGTCTATGACGACGGCATGGGCTTCCGCTATGAGTTCCCGATGGAGAATGCCTTGACTTATTTCATGATCAAGGAAGAGCTGTCCGAGTTTGCCCTCACGGGCGACCACATCGCGTGGTGGATTCCTGGCGACTACTCCACCCAGGAGTTCAGGCCCACCCGTTCGCGCCTGTCACAGGTGCGTGAGTTGACGCCTAAGGCCCGCGTGGGTTGCGGCTGGCCCAACACGGCTTTCTCTCCCACGGGCGTCCAGACGGCCCTGCAGATGAAGACCGACCAAGGTCTCTACATCAACATCCACGAGGCTGCCGTGCTCGACTATCCCACGACCAACCTCGACCTGGACGACAAGAACTTCGTGCTGCGCACCTGGCTCACACCTGATGCCGAGGGCGTGAAAGGCCGCATGCAGGCGCCCTGCAAGACGCCGTGGCGCTCAATCATGGTGTGCAAGAGTGCTACCGAGGTGTTGGCGTCGCGCCTGGTTCTCAACCTCAATGAGCCCTGCGCCATCAAGGACGTATCGTGGATTCACCCCACCAAGTACATGGGCGTGTGGTGGGAGATGATCAGCGGCAAGAGCCAGTGGTCCTACACCAATGACTATCCCTCGGTGCAGCTGGGCAAGACCGACTATGCCCACTCCAAGCCTCACGGCAAGCACGGCGCCAACAACGAGAACGTTCGCCGCTACATCGACTTTGCTGCCGAGAACGGCTTTGACGCCCTGCTCATCGAGGGCTGGAACGAAGGCTGGGAAGACTGGTTCGGCAAGCAGAAGGACTTCGTCTTTGACTTCATCACTCCCTACCCCGACTTTGACCTGCCCGCCCTCAACGCCTATGCCCACCAGAAGGGCATCCGCCTGATCATGCACCACGAGAGTTCCTCGTCGACGGTCAACTATGAGCGCTGGATGGAGCAGGCTTACACCCTGATGAACAAGTACGGCTATGACGCTGTCAAGAGCGGCTATGTGGGCAGGATTATCCCCTACGGCGAGTACCACTACAGCCAGCCGCTGATCAACCACTACCACTATGCCATCACCGAGGCCGCCAAGCACCACATCATGGTCAATGCCCACGAGGCCGTGCGTCCCACGGGATTGTGCCGCACCTGGCCCAACATGATCGGCAACGAGAGCGCTATGGGTAATGAGTTCCGCGCCGGCATCGATCCTGGCCAGACCGCCGTCTATCCCTTCACCCGCCTGCAGGGTGGTCCCATGGACTTCACCCCTGGCATCTTCGAGATGGATCTGGAGAAAGTCAGCGGCTGGGCCGACAAGATGCGTCACACCATCTGCAACCAGCTGGGACTCTATGTCACCTTCTACTCCCCGCTGCAGATGGCTGCCGACCTGCCCGAGAACTACGCCCGCTTTATGGACGCCTTCCAGTTCATCAAGGACGTGGCCGTGGATTGGGACAAGAGCATCTACCTGATGGCCGAGCCCGGTGAGTATATGGTCACCGCACGTCACCCCAAGATGTCCACAATCAACAAGGCATCTGAGGGCGTCGCCAAGCTGCCCGACGGCAAGAAGGATGTGGTGAACGGTGTCACCAAGTTCATCTATGCCCTGCCCGACGGTGCCACCGCAGCCGACCTCAAGACCGCTAAGGCTCACGATGTATGGTACGTGGGCGGCATCAACGGCGAGGATGCTCGTGAGGTCTCCTTCAAGCTAGATTTCCTCAAGCCCGGCGTGAAGTATGAGGCCACCATCTATGCCGACGCCAAGGACGCCGACTATGAGACCAACCCGCAGGCCTACACCATCACCCGCAAGAAAGTTACCGCCAAGACCGTCATGAAACTGCGTATGGCACGCTCCGGCGGCTTCGGCATCACCATCCGCGAACTGTAACCGTCCGCCACAAGTAACAAAGGAGACGCAACCGACAGAATCATCGTCGGTTGCGTCTCTTTTAAGTCAATCAACGCGCCAGCAACTCCCCCTCTAAGATTAGAGGGGGCCGGGGGGCGTTGATGCCCCAAGACGAAGTGCCTTGAGGGCAAATCATACTCCTCCGGCGCTTTGCGCCACCTCACCCATCTTGGGGGAGATGGCTAGAGAACGAGGCGCAGCCCTAGGGCGTGGTTCAGGCTCGACGGCGAGCGGCTGAGCCGGAACGACACGCGGCAGTACTCAGCAGTGGTGTCCCAGCTGCCGCCACGGGACATGCGGGTAGAACCCGAAGATGGCCCCTGGGGATCCGTCGTCTGGTCTTCGATGTCAGTATAGCTGCCAAACCAGTCACTACACCACTCAAAGACATTACCCGACATGTCATACAGGCCCAACTCATTAGGAGCCTTAGTGCCCACTGGATGGGTCTTGCTGCTCGAATTACCCCTATTCCAGGCCACTTCATTGAGGTCGTTACCGCCGGCATACTTGTAGCCCTCGCTCTTGTTGCCACCACGGGCCGCAAACTCCCATTCTGCCTCGGTGGGCAAGCGGAACTGCCTACCGGTCAACTGGTTCAACGTGGCAATGAATGTCTGGCAGTCGCTCCAGGAAACACACTCCACAGGGCGGGTAAGGTCGCCAGTGAACCTGCTCGGGTTGCTGCCCATCACGGCCAGCCACAGCGCCTGCGTCACCTCGGTCTCGCCGATACTGTAACTTGACAGCGTCACCTCGTGGGCGGGCTTCTCATTGTAGTAAGCATCCTCATCATCATCTGATGCGCCCATCGTGAAGGTGCCGCCCTCAACCAATACCATGGTAAAAGTCACGCCATTGACGGTAAAGGTCTCAACGCTAGGCTCAACCCAGGGCCAGTTGCCGCTCAACAGGTAATTGATCAAGGCTGTCACGTCGCTGATGTTCACGTCGCCGCTCTGGTTGGTGTCGGCAGCATCCAGGTTGATGACACTGGCGTCGTGCGACAGCAGGTAGTTAATCAGGGCCGTCACGTCGTTGATCCTCACCTCGCCATCACCGTTCACGTCGCCCACTTCGGTATCAAGTGCTACCATTCGAGCATCAGCACTTGCTGCAGCAGGCACCATCAGGGCCGCCAGCAACAGGACTAAAGATTGTAACGCTTTCTTCATGTTTCTAGTGTTAATGTTATTAATAATGTCTTTTCATCCACAAAGTTAGCAATTTATCAGAAAAAACTTACTTTTGCATCAAGTATTGATCATAACCATTTAAAGTAATAACTATGGCCAGCAAAAAACAAGACAACCGAGTGCAACCACGCATAAAGAATAAGGGTGTTATCGTAGACCTGTTCGTTCTTTGGCTCGCTTTGACCGCACTTTCATGTGCCGCAATCAATCTTCATCTTACGCTGAATAAGCTGGAGCCAAAAGAAGAAGAATGACCCATTCACAAGTGGTTGTGTCTAAAACCTCACGACAGAGCTGAACTCAACATGCTATAGAATTCGGCTCCGATGTTCTTTTAGAGGAACTTCAGTCGCATGACTGAGGCATAATACCTGCGAGAGAACCAGTGGCGGCGGTTTGCCAGGAATAAAACGCCATAACTCTTGATAATAGGCATAACAAGGAAAGCCAAACGGCTCATTACAAGTCATTTGACTTTCCTTTTTCTCCCTTGATAGAACAGGTGTCATCAAAAAAACCGTCTCATTATTTCTTCTATCACCGTGCTTGGGATACCCGCACCGCGCGGATAACATGGCCATAGTAGCGGCTTAAGTCTTCTGAATCCCAGTACTGCGAATCAAAGTAGAGGCAGAAAGTACGGTCTGGAAGATATGAGTAAAGCGTGCGCGACCAATAGTTGCCGTAAGTACCCGCATACTCAAGTGCACTGCCATCGCGGTATCCTGCGGCAGGCAAGAACATGGTGTTTCCGTTAGGCCCTGTAACCAAATGGCCATTCACCCCGTTTCTTTCGGTCCACTGCCAGGTACAAGAATTGACGAGTTCGACGACCTGCTCCAGCGACGGTATGCGCCACGATGTGCCCATGTTCACGCGCGCAGCATCATCCTCGGGCTCCATCTCCGTTTTGTTGTCAACAGGGCCAAAGTCGCTGCTTGTGTTGTACTTTGAAATATACCGACATCCGTTCTCGTCAAAGTACCACCACTTGTAGTTCTCATAGGTAAATTCATCCTTGGGAACCGTTTCACTCCATGCGAAGTAGTCACCATATTCCTCGGGGGCGCTGGCACCCACGTTGCACGTCGCCCACAGCGTACCACTGGGCAAGCCCAGATCCACATACTCGTTATTGCCAGCATCAGGCCAAGAGTCCTTTAACAGATAATCTATTAAGCTGGTCACATCAGATATATTGACATGACCATCTAAATTCACATCACCACGAAGATACTCCTGTGCATTGGATATCATAGAGGGCAACATCAACAATGATAAAACAAAAAATGAGATGGACTTCTTCATATTGCATCTATATTAATTAGAAGACTGACAACAAATTTAGCTCAACTTTTGTGATTGATGGGTTCTTCGCAACAAGAATTCAACGAACTCCAAACTTTATCCTGTAAACTTCAAGAATCTGAAGAAAAAGCCAGAGGCTTTGCATAATAGGCATTAACCCCGCCAGGAGAAAACTGATGGTTGACATAACGAAAAAGTCAAACGGCTCATTGCGAGTCATTTGGCTTTCCTTAAGGTAACCCCGGTGGGCTCTAATTCTTGACATAGCATGACAGCATACAACGCTATAGCCAACTGATTCTCATGGATTTCTAATGCTGACCCTATGCCATCGTACGCCAACGGGTGCCTTAGGTGTCAATCTCGGTTGCCATTCTTGACAACCGTTTTTCGGTATCCATACCAGTATCTCTTCTTTTCCTGTGGCAAAGAAATAGATATCTTATCTAATTAGTCATAAAGAATGTTGCACATGCATACAATGGTACGTTGCACATCCATTGTTGGTCGCGGTAGTCGCTCATTGAGAATCGTAATCCTGTAAGCGACGGATTATTCTTGACATAAGTGCTCAACGATTTTGATCTTAGGTTTTCCTCTGCTTTTATTTCAATGGGCCAAACATTACTCTTCTCTTGCAAAAGCATATCAATTTCAAGGGTATGGTTCTCGTTGCTATAGTAGCACATTGTCACATCGCGCATAGTTGCTATCTGGGTTACAACATAATTCTCGGTAATTGCACCTTTGCTATCATAGAGTTCGTTATCCCTGGTCAACAACTGTTCAGGAGGCACATTTCCCAATGCCCCCAACATGCCAACATCAAGCATATATAGCTTGAATGCTGACGGGTCTTCATAGAATTTCAGTGGCATATTTGGCTTAGAGGCACGATTGACTCGAATTACTAGCCCAGCATCTTGCAACCATTGGATAGCCAGCTCAAACTCACGTGCGCGTGCTCCCGATTTGATGGCTCCATAGATGAATTTCTTGTTCTCACGAGCAAGTTGCGATGGTATCGATTGCCACACCTGAGTGATACGTACCACTTCCTGTGGAGTGGCATGTTTAGACATGTCGCTCCGGTAAATGGCTAGAATGTTATTCTGCACCTCTCTTACTGACATCGTGTCGCGGGTTTCAATATATTTCAGCACTGACTCTGGCATCCCACCTACAAAATAGTAAATGCGCAGGTACTTGATGAAATCGTATTTAAGCATCTGGATAGTTATCCAATCGTTAGACTTCAAGACCTGCACCAATTGCTCTTGACCTAAAGCTTGGAGAAATTCTGTATAAGTCAACGGATACATATTGAGTATATCAACCTTTCCGACAGGTGCCGATTCTCCATGGTGCATAGTGATGCCCAACAACGAACCCGCCACTGCTACGTGGTGCTGCGATGCCTGTTCGCAGAAGTATTTCAATGCAGTCAGACCATTTTTCAGCTCCTGTATTTCATCGAGAATAATCAAGGTCTTCCCTGCAATGATCGGCACACCAGTTATAGCACCAATGGCAAGTATAATGCGTTCCATATCATAATCATCTGCAAACAGATTGGCTACACGTGGATTATTGTCACAGTTGATATAGGCAACATGGTCATAGTGGTTGTTTCCAAACTGCTGTAACAAATACGTTTTTCCCACTTGTCTTGCGCCCATAACAATCAAAGGCTTGCGACTGGGATTATTCTTCCACGCTAACAGCTTACTCTCAAGTTCTCTTTTCATCTTGTTATCTAATGATTTACGCCGCAAAATTACACTTTTCTAGGGGAACTTCCAAGCAATTCTTACACTTTTCTAGGGGAACTTTGGTGCAATACTGCCATTTTCCTAGACGAACTTTGCTTTTTTTGTACCAAACCTTCAAAGCAGTCACTGAAAGTGTGCCTTCCACAGATTTTCGTTTTTAGACAGTAATAACGAATTGAGTTTATCAGAAAAACAATCACTGAAATGTTTTGACCCCAAATTAAACAAAACATCCCGATGGTTGACAAAAATGACAACCGAGATAAGAGTGCCTTACTCTACAAAATGGCATCGAGGACCTTTCTCCCATAGAACAAGGATGCTAATCCTGTGATACACGCACAGCACGGACGCTGAACCCGAAGAAGCGGCCGTTGGTAATAAACCAATCCATATCCCCTGAAAGGAAAGATGAGCTGTAGGCATTTAGGGGCACTTCAGAGTAAAGCGAACTCGACCAATAGTGGCCCGAAGCCCCCACGTCATGGGTCAAGTTGTTCCAGCAGGAACCCGCCGCAGGCAGGAACAAGGTGTTCCCGTTTGGGCCTGTGGCAAGACGGCCGCTCACGCCGTTAATCGTTGTCCATGTCCAGAGGCAATTATTCATCAACTCCCGTTGCTGTTCAGTTGTAGGCATACACCACTTCGGACCCCAGTTCACCCAGGCAGCATCATCCTCAAGATCCAGCTTTGTCTTGTTGTCCACTATGCCATAATCACTTTTAGTACAGTATTTCGTCAATTTGTAGTGCCCGTCTCCCCACTTGTAGGTACTATCATTATAGACCGCCTTGGGTTCGGTTTCGCCCCAAGCGAAGTAGTCACCATATTCCTCGGGACTAGTAGCACCCACGTTGCACGTCGCCCACAGCGTGCCGCTGGGCAGACCCAGGTCAACCCACTCGTGTTCAGGTTGTGAGGAATCGCCACTGCCAAGGATGACGTCGACGACGGCGTTAATGTCGGCGATATTGGCCTCGCCATCGCCGTTCACGTCGGCAGCAGGGGTGTAACCACTGTCTTGCAGTATGACGTCGAGCAGTGCGTTCACATCGGCGATGTTCACCTCGCCGTCATAGTTCACGTCACCATGCGGGCAGCCTTCAGGCACCAAGTCCTCCACAATCTGCCCGAAATACGGAGCCCAGTTCTCATCGGCCTGATAAGCATCGGCTGTGCCATACGGCACATGAAGCGTTCGTCTTGAAGGATAGTCACTTGTATATGACTCAAATACACTCTCCCCGATTGAGACATCGTCCAAGTCCCTGATATAGGAATAAACATCTTTCAGATCGTAACAGCCCCAGAACGCTCGGTTCCCGATGATAGTGACGGAATTGGGGATAGACAGGGTCTCCAGGCTCCAGCAGTCATTGAACGCCAATTCGCCGATAAAAGTGACCGAGTTGGGGATAATCACACTCAGCAGATCATCACAGCCATGAAACGCCCTGTACTGGATGGAGGTGACGGTGTTAGGAATGTTCTCGCTCGTCAGACCATTGCAGCATGAGAACGCAAAATAGCTGATGACGGTGATAGAGTCCGGGATAACAGTATTCAAGCAGCCAGTTATCAGTGTATTGGTTGCCGTCTCGATGATAGCATTACAATTGTCGCGGGAGTCGTAATTTGGATTACCATTTTCTACCGTTATGCTCGTTATTGATCTACTACCCCAAAACGGATTTATGCCGATAGAGGTGACAGTGCTAGGGATGGTCACACTCGTCAAACCGCTACACCAGCAGAACGCTCCGTTGCCAATGGAGGTGACAGACCTAGGGATAGTCACATCCTGCAAGCCAATACAGTCACGAAACGATTCATTGCCTATGGTGACAACGGAGTTGGAGATGGTTATACTAGTCATATCGCTACAACCCCAGAACGCTTCGTTGTCAATGGCGGTGACCGCATAGGTCACACTATCGTAAGAGACCGTTTCAGGGATAATCACATTGCCAGAGTATCTGCTAGAATATGGACTTGAGGCAACGGTTACATTGTTGCCGTTGATGTTGTAGTAGATGCCGTCCACCTCGAAGTCGTAGGCTGAGGCAGCGATGGCTACGAATAGGAGCAGCAGACTCAGTGAAAAATTTAGTTTCATATCGGTATTGTTTTGAAATTATAATTCTTGACTAATGGCTATGAAGTGAGGTTAAGGTCACTCCACGCGCGGTAAAGATACTCATTTCAGCAACGATGTTGAAAATTATTATGCAGGAAAATGTCAAGTTTCCAAATTTTCCGGAGAAAATGTCCAATTCTTTTACACTTTAGGTAGCAAGATGGCCGTGGGTGTCAACAGCAAGGACTCAATAATTAAAGAACACACTATTTCACAACAACAAAAAAAGTCATCAAATTCGAAAAAGAAGTCGAGGCTGGCACATCTTCGACGTCAACCCCGTTAAGTTTTGAATAAAATCTGCTGCGCAAGGCAATAAATTAACAAATATTAATAGATTTCAGTTGAATTCTTGCTTTCAATGTTACCATAAAGAGAGTGGGCAGGTTTGCCCATCGAAACATTTAACAATCTTATAATTTTAGAATTATGGGTAGAAAACGAGTACACATCGCTCCTAGTGTGAAAATTGACCTGGACGGAAATCTGTTTTCCGAGAAGGAAGTGAAAGACGCCAATGAGTTGACGCTGTTGCAAGCCATTGAGCGCGTTGTGGAATTGTCCAAGGACAGCAAGCTGGATGATGAATTCCTGGAGAGCGCAGAGCCTGAACTGACCCTATTGTCGTCACGACTTGGTGTGACTCCTGTGCAGGCTGTGCTGTTTTCCATCTGCCTGGACTGCGGTCCCTACCGCGTCAATTATAGCGACCTGGCTTTTCATCTCGATATGGGCAATGTGCGGGTGCTGAGTTACGGAAAGGACCTTGACGCGCTGGTGCGACGCCGCCTGCTCCGCTACCGCGATGTGGTGGAAGGGGATTCTGTCGGCGTCCCCAATAATGTGCTCAAGGCCTTGAAAAATGACGAGGTTCCCGAGTTGCCCAGAATCAAGGGGCTCAATGTGTTTGATTTCTTCGAGGCAGTGAACCGCATCTTCAACGACCTGATTGATGATGCCGCCACCGTCGATGACGCGCGGCAGGGACTCGAGGAACTTGTCGCCGCCAATCCCAAGTTGGAGTTTGTCAAGCGCCTTCGTGCACTCAAGCTCAGAGGACTCAACTGGTTGATTCTTTTCTACTTCATCCACCTCTGTGTCAATAAGGACGACAACCGCATCCGCTGCGGCGAACTGAGCCTGCTCTTCACCCGCCAGAGCCATTTCAGCGAGGCACGCAGTGCGCTGCGCAGTGGTGACCATCCATTGATGGTGAAGAAACTCATCGAACACGTTTGTGAAGGCGGCATCGCCGACCCCACGACCTACTGCCTCACCAGTTCGGCCAAGAGTAACCTGTTATGCGAGCTCAATCTCAAGACCAGCGATGTCAGTATCTCCGATATGTGCAGTCCTGCCGACCTCACCCCTAAGGAGATGTTCTATCCCGCCGAAGTCGGGAAGCAGGTGGTGGAACTGTCGTCGTTCCTCTCGCAGGAGAAATACGGTGAGATTCACGAGCGGATGCAGCAGCAGGGATTCCGCCAGGGCTTTGCGTGCCTGTTCTACGGCGGCCCCGGCACGGGCAAGACCGAGACCGTCTATCAGTTGGCGCGCCGCACGGGTCGCCCCATTATGACGGTCGATGTGCCGCAAATCAAGAGCAAGTGGGTGGGCGAAAGCGAAAAGAACCTCAAGGCGTTGTTTGAACGCTACCGTGACGCGGTGAACCGCTGCGAGGTGGCGCCCATCCTGTTCTTCAACGAGGCCGATGCCATCATCGGCAAACGCAAGAACGGTGCCGAGTATGCAGTGGACAAGATGGAGAACACCCTCCAGAACATCCTGCTACAGGAGATGGAGAACCTTGACGGCATCCTCATCGCCACGACCAACCTCGAGGGAAATCTTGACAGCGCATTCGAGCGACGCTTCCTCTACAAAATCAAGTTCGAGACGCCCGATGCCACAGTCCGTGCCAAGATTTGGCAAGAGATGATTAAAGACCTTACCGAGGCCGAGGCCGGGCATCTGGCCAAGATTTTCGACTTCAGCGGAGGGCAAATCGAGAACATCGCCCGTAAGTATGCCATCAGCGGCATCCTCTATGGTGCGGGTGCTAAGCCTCGTCTGGAGCAGTTGGTGGACTACTGCAAGAGCGAGCAGTTGGCGAGCAAGACGGTTGCCAAGTCAGTCGGTTTTCACACCGCCTGATACGCAAATCAAGTGAATGTTCAACCTGCTGAAAGCCAAACTACGTGACGATGCCTATGCTAAGTGGCTCAATAGCGATGCCGGGCAGGAAATGCAGGGCCGAGTGGCACGCTGGTTTGAAAACAATATGCGCGGGTGTACCAGTAGGCAAGGAGCCAGATACACCTATGGCGAAATGCTCGACGTGCAGTTGGGCGGGCGGTTCGACATCGTGTATGTAATGCTCAAAGAGATGGACATCGCCGATTCGTATGACCGGCTGTTTGCCGCCCACAGCCTGCTTGAAATGATTAAACAGTATGATGAATCACATTAACGGAAGGAGGCAAGTTATGCAATCATTAGGAAGCGTTTGGAACAGTTATCTGGAAAAGAAACTGTGGGATGATGCCTATGCCCAGTGGCTCGCAAGCGAGTCCGGGCAGGAGATGGAAGGTCGCGTGAGGCGTTGGTGCCGTGACAATCTGGAGGGTTGTTGCTTCGATGATACAAGAATCTCCTATGGCGAAATGATTGACACCCATTCTGGCAACCGCTATGACATCGTTTATCTGTTCCTGAACGAGACAGGCATCACCGATCCCTATGACCGATATTTCGTTGTGCGCAGACTTTTCAAAGAAATGAGAAAATACGACCTCATTGATTGAAGCCATGGAGAATCTTCTCCATAGTGTTATTCCCTGAGGAACAATTATTTTAAAAAAGCAGGCGGCGCGTGAGCGTTGCCTGCTCTCCTAATCTAATAGTACCATGAAAACACAAATCTATCAGTGGTTTTGTCTGAAATCTTTCGACAGCGCTGAATTCATAATGCCACAGAACTCTCGTCCGAAGTTCTCTTCAAGGAACTCCTTCAAGTTCATGCCTAAGGCGCAATAGTTGCAGGTGAACCAGCGGTGGCCAGCAGGTCGGCGATGGCCTGGAGAATGGAGCCGACAGTCTCAGGCGAGATGCTTTCTTTCTCGGTCTCGACGCGGAATGCGGAGATCAACGATGTGAGTTGTTGGATGTCAATCATAATCTTTTGCTGATTTCAGTTTTCAGCAAAAGTAGAATGACACCTTCATCCAGCAAAAGACAAGCTTTTTCATGGAATTATCGAAGAAATACGACTTGAAATTAGAAAAAATGTTATTTTTGCAGCACTGAACAACTCGAAAACTTAAAATAGAAAGACATGAAAAAGATTTATTCCATCCTGATGGTGGCTGTTGCAGCCCTGTCTATGAGTTTCTCAGCAAACGCCGAAGCTCCCAAGTGGGAAATCGTTGCTGGTATGAATGTAGCAAACGTTGATGCCAGTGGTTGCAGTTCACGTATCGGCTTCCATGCAGGTATTCGCACAACCATTGGTATTCCCAGTGTAAGCAACGGTTTCTATGGCAACGCTGGTGCACTTCTCTCACTCAAAGGAACCAAGGCGGCCGGAATCACGTTCAACCCCTATTATCTGGACATCCCTGTACATTTTGGCTACAAATATGCCATTAACGAGACCCTAGCCTTGTTCGGTGAATTTGGTCCTTATTTCGGTATTGGCTTATTTGGTAAGACCGATGGTTTTGACGTCTTTAGCGACGAGGTGGGCTACAAGCGTTTTGATTTTGGTTTGGGTTTGCGTGCTGGTCTGGAATTCAACCAGAAGGTGCCAGTTTCCATTGGTTACGACTTTGGCGTTCTTGATGTAGCTGACGATGCTTCAGCAAAGACCCGCAACCTTACAATTTCTGTCGGATACAAATTCTAAAACAATTTCAACTTATTACAGATCGAAGGATGTGCCAGTGGTGCATCCTTTGTTGTATTGTAACGAAAAAGCAGGTGGCGCTCACGCGTGGCCTGCCCTCGCAATCAAATGTAACCATGAGAAGCATATATCTATCAATGATTTTGTTTAAAACCATTCGACAATGCTGAACTTAATATCCCGCAGAACGTCCTGACGATGTTCTCCTCGTAGAACTCCTTCAGTCGCATGATTGAGGTATAATACTTGCGAGAGAAACAGCGGCGGCGGTGGCCAGCAGGTCGGCGATGGCCTGGAGGATGGAGCCGACGGTCTCGGGCGAGATGCTTTCTTTACATAATCTGCTCACATTCGGCAATGCTCAAACAAGTTTGGCAATGCACTCACTTAATCGTAGTTTTGTTGGTCTTGACGCGGTATGCGGAGATCAATGATGACAGTTGTTGGATGTCAATCATAAATCAAAGTGGCTTTGCGATTTTACTTCGCAAAGCCACTTTGATTGGGCGGTGTGATAAAAGACAAGACTTTCGGACAGAAAAAGATCAAGAGTTTACAACGATTGTAAAATTTAACAATTATTTATTGGTTTATCTAACAATTATTATTTATCTTTGTCGGCGGAAACAATTCCATAACATTTATAAGTGGTGTTCACCACTTAAATAACGATTAATATATTATGCCTTCACATGCAGAATTCATTGACCCGTTGAGATTAAGGGTTGAAACTTCGGAAGGTGATGTGTTTATCTTAGGTTTTCACAGCACTATGAACTATCAGATTGAACAGCAATATGATAGTTTTGTCACAAAATGTGTTATTGCCTTGTTCGATGAATATTACAAGGGCGATGACAATGTTCTTATGGGTCCAATAATGAGAGGGTTTTACCGAAACCAAATTGACCCTTTCTTTTGGTGCATTAACGATCGAGACAAAGAACGCGAGCGTATAGGCGAGCGAATAAAG
The DNA here is from genome assembly GCA_902760865.1 of uncultured Bacteroidales bacterium. Taxonomy (GTDB): domain Bacteria; phylum Bacteroidota; class Bacteroidia; order Bacteroidales; family Muribaculaceae; genus Sodaliphilus. Next base: position 21,286 of record CACWID010000047.1, read on the forward strand.
GAACTCCGAAAGGAACAAAATATTGATGCGAAAACTCTGGCCCGAAGAATCGGAATTGATGCTGGCAATTTGAGCCGTATTGAGCAAGGAAAATTTTCAGTAGGAGTTGACATCCTTAATAAGATTGCGAGTGCCTTGAATATGAGATTAGATTTTGTTCCTCAAAACCAGATTGATTATGATCAGCGTTGATGATTTTTTCAAAGAAGTTAGGGAGTGCGACTATAAGGGTGAGCACTACTCGGTTCGTGATAATGGAGCGGTAATGCGGCATCCACGTTCTGGAAGACGCGTAACCAAGTACGATAATATTTGGACTTTCGGAAATACTAATTCCAATGGGTATAATTTCATTGCTAGTGTCCAAGTCCACAGAATCGTTGCAACAGCCTTTCATGGTGAGCCTCCAACTCCTCAGCATATTGTTGACCATATTGACACCAATCGTCAAAACAACAGACCTGAGAATCTCAGATGGGTCACTAAATTAGAGAATATCTTAAACAACGAAATCACGCGAGCTAAAATCATATTTCTCTGCGGAAGTGTTGAAGCGTTCTTAAAGAATCCCGCTATCTTACGGGGTTATGAAAGTCTGGATACGAATTTTTCATGGATGAGGGCAGTTTCCCCTGAGGAAGCTAAAATCTCCCGTGAAAGATTGACTCAATGGGCAAAGAATCCGCCCGTTTCTAACGGTGGACTTACAGGAGAATGGATATTTGAAGCAACAAGACTCAAACAGAATAGGGCTCCTCGTAAGATAAAACGAGCAAAACTAGCAAGCCCACAAAACCCAGTAAGTGTTGAAGACATCATCAAGATGAGTCAATCTGAAAAGATTCCTGAATTTCATGATAAGATAGAATTGTCACATGAATACCCTTCAATTACACCTAATGTAGTGCAGGTAAATTGGAAAACGCCTACTGAATTCCCATTGTGCCCACAAATGCAAGTGGATAATCCGTTAGTTGAGTATCAAAACAGATTAACGCCAGGAAGTGTTTTCTGTCATAATGAATATGCAGATTCATTGACAGTCGATTCTGCGCTAACAGACAATTCTTCTACACTGCTCGTTATGTGCAAGAGTTCTGATGAGGGAGCGTTAAAGCCATGGTCTCTTGCTAAGATTACTTATAAAAACGGAAAGTATCATCACGAAAGCATACAGACTTACTTTCATGAGGATGGCGCTCAAAAATACTTCACTTTAGCCCAAGGAAAGGAATGGAAGGGCGGTGAAGTATTTGATGATCTTGTCTAACGATCAGATATTATACTAGTGAATTATTCGGAAATCTCTGCGGCTTAGTGCATTAGAAATTAAGCCGCAGAATTGTTTTCCAATATTCTCCTCGTAGAACTCCTTCAGTCGCATCACTGAGGCGTAATACTAGCTGGAGGACCAGCGGCGGCGCTGGCAATGCCTTTGGCAATCAAGGTATAACAATTTGTCTATTTCGCATAATTCGCATTAGCCCCGGCAGGGAGAAGACCGATGGTTGACACAACAAAAAAGCCAAACGACTCATTGCGAGTCATTTGGCTTTTTCTTGTGACCCCGGTGGGCTCTGATTCTTAACATCGCATGACAGCATTCAACGCTATAGCCGACTGATTCCCGTGAATTTCTAACGCTAGTACTATGCCATCGGGGGTCATCGGGGTTCAACCTCGGCTGCCATTTTTGTCAACCATATCTAGGGTGCTACTTGACCCCAAAAATTACATCAAAAGAACCGTCCTTATTTTGTTGTTTGCTTTAATCGGTGGGTTATTTCATCTCGGCATCAATCCAGCCCAGAAGCGATAGCAACGAGGCATTCCAGTTGATGGCAATTTCGTTGCTGGCATAGGAGCCTGTAGCGTCGATGTAGGACTCATCGGGTTGCTTGGACGGGTATGGCAGACTGCCGTCGCCGTTGTCCTGTTGGCCAGGATTGGGGCCGCCAGCGAGCAGGCCAGGCATGGGGGCATCAATGCCGTCGGCCGACGAAATGCGATGGTGGATGTTCTTAGGGGGCTTGTGGCCATACCCGGTCACATAGCAGTACCCGGTGGCATTACGGCCTAAAACATAATCGGCATTCTGGAGGGCTGCTTCAAGATACTTCTTGTCGCCCGTGGCACGGTAGCAGTACAGGTGGGCAAGACCGCTGGTGCAGAAGCACTCGGACAGGCAACCCCAACCATAGTCATTGGCATGATTACCGGCGGGCGTATTGAACGACGAGGCCTGCTGGGTCGACAGCTGATGGTCGCAGAAGCCCAACAACTTGTTGAGCATGAGGTCATGCATGCCGGTTTTGTCGTCGCCGCAGGTAATCCATGAATACATGGCAAGTCCGGTGACATTTCCCCAGCCGGGTTGTGAGAATCCGCGCTCACGCAAAGGCTGGGCGGCTTTAAGGAAGAACTCGTCGCCCGTGAGCAGGAACAGCTCGGTAGCAGCCCACAAATGCTCGTCGCTGGCATCGTTGTCGCCGTAGGTGCCGGTCGTCACATCGGGGTCAAACGCCTTGTTCATCTTGTCTTGATCATAGACAGCCTCAGGATTGAGTTCGGCCCAGTGATAGGCGGCCAAAGCGGCTTTTTGGGCCTGCTCGGCAAATGCAGGATAGTCTTTGTTGCCCTTGTAGATGCGTGCGGCAAGTGCCATTACAGCAGCAAAGTCATAGCTGGCGGTCACACTCTTTTGCACCACATAGCGCTGTTGGTGACAATCGGTGGGCATGACAAAACCCTCGAAGTTGGGAGTCGTCAATTTGTGGTAAACGCCTCCGTCATAGGGATCCTGCATGGTGATCATCCACTTGAGATTAAACATGAGCTCGTCAAGCAGGTCTGCAGTGCTGTTGCCGCTCTCGGGAATGTCGGCGTTGAGACGATTGAAATAGTCTTTGTTCTGCTCATAGGCCATGAGCATCAGCCCCACCGAATAGGACGAGTTGACGATATACTTGTTGTAGTCGCCGGCATCATACCAGCCCAGCGGCGAGGATATGATGGCGCCTGCAGGCCGGCCAGGCGAGGCTGCCGATGGATGAATCATGACCTGTGTGTCGGGATGTCCTAAGGGACGGGCATAAACACCGGCATATTTGTCGTCGATGGCAATGCCCGAGCGGTTGAGGTAGAAGGCCTTTAACGCAGCACGAGCTATGTTGTTCAATGCGTGAGGTTGCACGTCAAAGCGGGTCTTTTGGCCATTGACGCTCAACTCATAGGTGCCGGGGGCGGTAATACCCGTGATTTCGACGATGGTACGTTTCTTGTTCGACCACGGCGAGGTACTGGTCCTCAAGGCCTTGGCTTTGCCCACACGTTTGCCATCGGCCGTGTTTATGATGGTCATCTTTTGGTCTTTAGAGCCCTCGATGACTGCGATTTTGGACTGTTGCGGATAAAATGCAACTTGATTGATTCGGATGCTTTCGCTCTGGGCAGTCAACGTGATGGCCGTCAAGGCTGCTATGGCGAATGTTAACACTTGTTTCATAATTCAGTAATATTTTGGCACAAAAATACAATAATCATGTCATTGGCAGCGAGTGAGATACAGATATTTTTCCCAAATGGGCTGCAAAATGAATGATTCTAGTAATGCTTTGCCAGCGATGGCCATGTAAAAGTGTATTTGTTAAATGAATATAAAAATCTCGGTTGTCAATTATGGCGCATAACGAAAAAGCCAAACGGCTCATTGCGAGTCATTTGGCTTTCCTCAAGGTGACCCCGGTGGGACTCGAACCCACGACCCATTGATTAAGAGTCAATTGCTCTACCAACTGAGCTACGGAGTCATCGCTCATTCAATTGCGACTGCAAAGGTACTGCTTTTTTCGGAACTACCAACTATTTTTGCGATTTTTTTTGAAAAAAAGTTCATTTTTCTTTTAGGCCACAGAAGCAACATTTCAATAACTACCTCTATAACAAAGACTTAATAAATAATCACCTTCTGGCAGAAAAAGGAGAAAATTTTGGCCTTTAGCGCAAAATCACTAACTTTGTAGAATCAAATCACCTATAAAAATGACTGACATGGAGAAGAGATATGACTTTGACCGCGTGATTGACCGCCGCGGGACCGGCTGTGTGATGGTAGATCGATGCAAAGAAATGTTCGGGCGCGAGGACGTACTGCCGCTGTGGGTGGCCGACATGGGCTTCGCCGCCTGCCCTGACATCACCCGGGCGCTTGCCGAGCGCATCACCGAGCACCCCATCTACGGCTACAGCGTGCCGCTCGAGGACTACTGGCAGTCGATCATCGACTGGCAGCGCGAGCGCAACGGTCTGGAATTCACGACCGACGAGGCCTGTTTCATCGGCGGCATCGTGAACGGCTTCGGCCTGGTTCTGAACCACTTCACCCGTCCCGGCGAAAAAGTCGTCATCCAGGAGCCGGTCTATCACCCCTTCAGGATGCTCATCACGGGTAACAACCGCATGGTGGTGAACAACGCCCTCAAGCGCACGGCCGACGGCTTCTACGAGATGGACCTCGAGGGCCTGGAGCATATCTTCAAGACCGAGCGGCCGCGGCTGATGGTGCTGTGCAACCCGCACAATCCCATCGGCATCGCCTGGCCCGCCGAGGTGCAGCGACAGGTGGCCGCACTGGCACGGAAATATGACGTGGTGGTCTTCAGCGACGAAATCCACGGCGACCTGGTGCTGAAGGGACATCGCCACACGTCGTTCCTCACCGTGAGCGACGACGCCCGCGCCGTGGGCGTGGTGATGGGTGCCCCGAGCAAGACGTTCAACATCGCCGGCATCGTGAGCTCATGGTGCGTGATCAAGAATCCGGACTTGAGGAAACCCTTCTTCCACCATCTGGAGGCCAACGAGCAGTGCTCGCCCAACTTCCTGTCGATGACCGCCACACGCGCGGCCTATCGCCACGGCGCCGAGTGGCTCAGTCAGTGTCTGGAATACATTGAAGGTAATATCGATGCGGTGGTGGACTATTGCCGCGAGCACATCCCCGGCGTCAGGGCCATCAAGCCTCAGGCCTCATTCCTCGTGTGGCTCGACTGCACGGGCCTCGGGCTGGAGCATGACGCGCTCATCGACCTGTTTGTCAACAAGGCGCGCATCGGCCTGAACGACGGCGCGATGTTCGGCCGCAGCGGCAACGGCTTCATGCGCCTCAACGTCGCCGTGCCGCGCTCTATCCTGATGCAGGCGATGCAGCAGCTCGCCGAGGCCGTCTCTACCCTTCCCTAAGCCCCATGAGGGCCCTAATGTTGCCGGCAGCGATGCCGAGGATTTCATCGGTCGTGAGATGGAGGGCCGACGCTACCGCCGTCGCCACGTCATGAATGCCGACCAGGCCGTCATCGGTCTCGATGAGCAGACGTTCGAGCGGCGTGGCCTGCACGGCCGCAGCATTGAATCGTGAACCATAGGACAGATAACAGCCCGCATCGAGCAACGTGCGGGCCACATGCCCGTTGCCCCTCATCCCGTGGATGACGAGCGCCACATGGCCGAGGCCGGCCGACCGGCGCGCGGCAAGGATCTGTTGAGTGGTTCTGACGTTATGCGCGATTACGGGCTTACCCACGGTGGCGGCAATCTGCAGGTGGCGGACAAATACGCGGGCCTGTACGTCAAGGTCTGCTCCGCGCAGGGCGTCCATGCCGGTCTCACCGACGGCCAGCACCTGCGGGTGCGCCGCACAGCGATCCAGCAGGGCGAAATCATCGTCGGTGAGCGCGGCCACATCATGCCAGGGATGGTACCCCACCGAGTAGTATTTCCCCGGCTGCGGGTCAAACTGCCTCGGGTCCACCGCAATGATGGCCGACGCGGCATTGACATCGTGGCTATGGCAATCGATGATGTCCATCATGGCACGGGGTCATAACCGCTGCCACCCCAGGGATTGCACCGCAAGATGCGCCACACGGCGAGAGCCAGCCCCTTGAAGGGACCGTGCTTGCGGATGGCCTCGATGGCATACTGGCTGCACGTGGGCGTGAAGCGGCACGTCGGCGGCTTCAGCGGGGAGATATACTTCTGGTAGAAGCGGATGGGCTGGATGAGCAGCCATCCGATGGCATGCAGCACGTCGCGCACGGCCTGCACGATGGTATCGACAATCTTGCTCATTCTGCTTCCTGGTGTTGAACGGGTGGCTGCTGTTGGGCTGCGGCAGCGGCAACGCGCTGGAGCAGCTGGGTCATCCTCTCGTGAATCACGCTGTAGGGGGCCGGTGTCTTGTCCAGATAGACAAAGGCGATGTCCACGCCCCATCCTGTACGCTCAAGTTCCGGCAGGAGCAGTTCGCGGCGCGTGAGCCGGTAGGCCTCGCGCACGCGGCGGCGCAGGGTGACACGCATCACGGCCCGACGGATGCGCTTCTTGGGGATGCTGATCAGGAACTGCACGGGATGCTCCCCCTGGGGGCGCAGCCTGTAGGCCACACGCAGCGGGAACGCCATCAACGACTTGCCGTCGTCAAAGAGGCGGTTCACGGCCGTGCGGCTGCACAGTTTCTCGTCCTTTTTCAGCTTATAATCCATTACGGAGTGCAAAATTACATAAAAAATGGGGCACGCTGGTCATGCATGCCCCATAAAACAGTCTGCAACGCAGATTATTTCTTTTTACTGCCTGTCTTGCCTGAAGCCGAAGAATCCTAATCCTTCTTGGCGGCATCAGCCTTGGCACGACGGGTAGCGGCAGCCTTCTTGGCAGCCTCCGAGCGCTTGGCAGCGGCAGCCTTGGCGGCCTCAGCCTTGGCGCGACGGGTAGCGGCGGCCTTCTTGGCGGCCTCCGAGCGCTTAGCGGCCAGCTGATCGGCATCCTCGTCCTGGGCTGCTGCGGGGGCAGCGGCTTTCTTGACGGGAGCAGCAGCGGGAGCCTTGACGGCGCCACTGGCGGCCTTGCGTTCCTGTTTCTCTTCCTCGGCTCTCAGTTTCTTGAGGTACAGACCGATGGCGCTGGCCATGGAGGGGGCCTCAGGACTGATGGTGACATCCACATTCAGACCCACACGGGCGGCCTCTTCGAGCGTCGTCGAGCCCATAGCGGCAATGACAACGTTGCGCTCCATGTAGTCGGGGAAGTTGTTGATATAGGACTTGATACCGGCGGGCGTGAAGAATACGACCATGTCATAGTCAAACGTCTCGCCGGGCTTGAAGTCGTTGCTCACCGTGCGGTACATCACAGCCTTGACATATTTCACCTTGTGGTTGTCGAGCACGACGGCCTTGTCGTTATGCACGTCGCTCACGGGCATCAGGTAGGTCTCCTTATTGTGCTTGGCAATAATGGGAATCAGACCATCCATGGTTCCGGTCTCGCTGAAGAAAATCTTGCGCTTGCGGTAGATGACATACTTCTGCAGGTAGTTGGCAACGGTCTCGCTGACACAGAAGTACTTCAAGGTGTCGGGCACCTTGTAACGCAGTTCATTGCATAGGCGGAAAAAGTGATCCACAGCCGTGCGCGCTGTCAAGATGATGGCTGAATAGTCAGGCACATTGATTTTGGACTGCCTGAACTCCCTTGACGTGAGTCCCTCAACTTTGATGAACTGCCTGAATACAATCTCTACTCCGTATTTTCTCTCGAGGTCAAAGTATGGAGACTTCTCTGACGTTGGTTTTGGTTGTGAAACCAGAATCTTCGTAATGCTCATTTAGTTTTTTTCTACTCTTAAATACCACTAATCCAAATAGTTATACCCGTCATAATGACTAAGGGAACAATTTCGACGGCGCAAAGGTACAAAATAAAATAGACACACGATGACAAATTGCTATAAAAAATTCTAAAGCCCTTATAAATAAAAATCAATCGTGCAACCAAATATAGTAGGGCCGCAACGACCAGTAGCATTTTGCCACTGGACGTGAAAACGAGCAGAAGCACCAGAACCGGTAGCAGCAGCAAGCCCAGCAGCGACTGCGAGGACTTGAAGCCGTCTAGCCACAGGCGCGTACTCTCACGGTCGCTGAAGGTGTAGCCGATCACCTTGTAAATCAGCCACTGGACGGCATAGAAGCCTGCCGCCAGCAGGCAGTAGGCCCCGATGTGCAGGAACACGTTGCCCTGCAGCGAGGCCGACAGGTCGGGACGCAGCAGCTGCACAGCCAGATAGACAAGGAATCCCTCGACGATGCAGGTGTTGGCTATGAGCGCAGCCAGGATGCTGGTCTCGTTGACGGTGTGGTCCTCGAACAGGTTCTCTCGACGACGCGTCGAGAACATATAGTGGAAGAAATTCTCGATATACTTGTAGCCCGTATGGTAACACAGGGCAACGGCGATCAGGCCGGCAAGGAGCAGCAGCATCGAGGGTGTGTCGTGAAGCGGAGAACGGGCAAACGGCAGTGCACTGCCCGCGGCAGGGACTTCCATCACTGCCAGCGTGTCGATGCTGCCCAGGGTACTGTCGCCCGCCTCGACGGCAGGAAAGCCGTCAAGGTACTGCGCCGAGTAATGCCGCCCGGCAGCACTATCGTTCACAGCATGAGGCACAGCATTATGTGTCCCGACAGTATCCACTATTTGATGACCAACAGGCATCCCAATCAATTAATTAATCTAACACCTACCCCAATAACCTAAAGGCTAACGGCTAATGGCTAAAGGCTAAAGGCTAATAGCTAACGGCTAACGCTAAAAATACTTCGACTCAAACTCCACCGGTTGCCTGTCGTTAAGCAGAGCAAGGGCATCCTGCGGCGTGTCGGCCACTTGCCACAGCTGGGCATGGGACTCCTTCATGAAGCCCTCGTCGATGGCATGCTCCAGCAGACGCAACAGCGAGTCATAATAGCCCAGGGTATTGAGGATGATGACAGGCACCTTGGCCAGACCCAGCTGACGCCAAGTCAAGGTCTCGAGCAGTTCCTCCATCGTGCCCACGCCGCCGGGCATGGCGATGACGGCATCGGCCATCTCGCTCATCATCGACTTTCGCTGGTGCATGTCGGCCGTGATGACGACATCCTCCAGGCGGTCATAGCACCATCCGTTATCGACCATGAACTTAGGGATGACACCCGTCACCTCGCCGTCGGCATCCAGAGCGCCGTCGGTCACGGCTCCCATCAGTCCCACGGCACCGCCGCCGTTCACACAACGCCAGCCGCCCTCAGCCAGCAGCCGCCCCAGTTCGCGCGCATCGTCAAGATACCGCTTGTCGATGTTTGCACTCGAGGCACAGAACACACACACGTTTCCTTTCTTCTCTCGTTTCATGCCCGCAAAGGTACAAAAAAAACAATTAGCCCCCGCCAAAAACACAGCAAGACGTATGCCCTCAGACATCTCAGGCCACTCAGTTGTTGATATAAAAAAGTAGTTTCAGTTGTTTGGGTTGTCTTCAAAATCAAGATGTATCGTCCTGAAATAGTTTGACAAAAATGTCAGATAAAATCAGGACTAAAATGAGAACAGTAAAACGAAGAACGGATTATGAGATTTTGGAGATACT
>CACWID010000048.1 GCA_902760865.1 uncultured Bacteroidales bacterium
AACACAACAAAGGTAATGAAAGCCGTGCGGCGATGAAAGTTTATTCGTTAAACTTCCATCGCCGCAAAGTTAGGGTACTTATTGTTTTCTTTTTAGTTCGAGGCCAAGCACGCGGATGCCATTCGTGAAATTAGAAAGAATAAGAACGCGGATGCCAAATTAGTTTAATTCGCGTAATTCGTAGTTTTTAAACTAGCGCGGATACCATCAGAAAATTCAGACTATTCAGTTGTTTTTTCCCGCGCCCATCCCCATCAAGTAATATTGATAAAGCAAATGGCGGCCTCAATCCATGAGACCGCCATTTGTTTTGATCTTGTAGGGGGGCAGGTTACTCCTCCTCGTCGCCACCCTCAGCCTCGGCCATGGTGGTGAACACGTTCTGCACGTCGTCATCCTCCTCGAGCACCTCGATCAGGGCCTCGACGTCGGCACGCTCAGCATCGGTCACATCCTTGTAGTCAGCGGGCTCATAGACAAACTCACTGCTCTTGATCTCGAAACCGTTGTCCTCGAGATACTTCATGATGTCGCCGTTCGAAGCGAAGTCGCCCGACACGAGCATCTCCTCCTCGTCGATGGCAAACTCCTCAGCGCCGCAGTCGATGAGTTCCAGCTCCAGTTCATCGGGATCCACACCGTCCTTCGGAGCCACGTGGAAGTAGCACTTGTGGCTGAACATGAAGGCCACGCTGCCCGAATTGCCCAGCGAGCCGCCCTTCTTGTTGAAGTAGTTACGCAGGTTGGCAACGGTGCGCGTGGTGTTGTCGGTAGCAGTCTCCACCAGGACAGCGATGCCGTGAGGACCGAATCCCTCGTAGATCACCTCCTTGTAGTCGCCCGCATCCTTCTCGCTGGCGCGCTTGATGGCGCGCTCGATGTTCTCCTTGGGCATATTGGCCGCCTTGGCGTTGGCGATCAACGCACGCAGGCGGGAGTTACCCTCGGCATCGGGACCACCGGCCTTGACAGCGATGGTGATTTCCTTACCGATACGTGTAAACGTGCGGGACATGCTGCCCCAGCGTTTCATCTTTCTTGCTTTGCGATATTCAAAAGCTCTTCCCATTTTGTAATATATGTGGTTTAAATATTAATATTTTCAATCTGTAAAGACGCAAAATTTTGCGTCTCCCGCAGGCGGATGCCAACTCCTAACTTCTAACTCCTAACTCCTAACTTCTAACTTACCTCAGTTTCGCTCCGAGCTGCGTCTCCAGGTTCTTGATGATCTTGTTCATGATAGCGTCGATCTGCTTGTCGTTGAGCGTCTTCTCATTGTCCTGCAGAATCATGCTGATGGCATACGACTTCTTGCCGGCCTCCAGTTTCTTGCTCTCATACACGTCGAACAGCGTCATCGACTTCAGCAGCTTCTTCTCGCTGGCCTCCACCACGCGGCGGATGTCATCGTAGGTCACCTCGCGGTCAACCAGCAGCGCCAGGTCGCGGCGCAGCGGCAGCGTCTTGGGCAGGTCGCTATACTTGATGTCCTTCTTCATCGCCAGCTTGCACGCCAGGTTCCAGTCCACCTGAGCATAATAGACGGGCTGGTCGATGTCAAACTTCTTGGCCAGCGCCTCGTCCACAACGCCCATCACGGCAACGGTCTTGCCGCCGCGGTTGCTGTAACGCAGGGCGGGGTTGACGGTCTCGTCCTCACACTGCTCGATGACCAGGTCGTGCAGGTCGATGCCCATGTTGGCAAACACATTCTCCAGGTCGGCCTTCAGGTCATACACGTTGAGCGCCCTCACCTTGTCGGCCCACGACTCGTCATGGTTGTTGCCAGTGAGCCACATCGCCATCTGCGTGCTCTCGCTGTAGGGGGCGAGGGCCTTCTCCTCCTGGCTGATGCTGCCGTCGTGGCTATACACGTTGCCGAACTCGTACAGCCTGAGGTTGGCGTTCTTGTGGTTGATGTTGCGGGCGATGCTCTCCAGACCGCCGAACAACAGCGTCTGGCGCATCACGTTCAGGTCGCTGCTCAGCGGATTCATAATCTGCACACAGCGGTCGGCAGGATAGATTGTCAGACCCTCGTAGTAGGCACCCACGGTCAGCGAGTTGTTCATGATCTCATGATAGCCCACGCTGCTCAGCTGGTTGCTCACGGTCTCCTGCATATCGTCGCGGAAGTCCACGTCGGTCTTGTTCGACAGGCTGCTGTGAACCTCGCTGGTAAACTCGACGTTGTTGTAGCCATACACGCGCAGGATGTCCTCGACCACGTCGCAGGGGCGCTGTACGTCCACGCGGTAGGGAGGAACGACCAGGTTGAGTTTCTCGTCGTCCTCGGCGGTGATTTCCATCTCCAGGCTCTCGACGATGCTGCGGATCACGTCGTGGGGGATGTCCTTGCCGATGAGGCGCTTCACGTAGTCATAACGCAGCTCCACGGGGAAGCCGGGGAAGTCGTGGGCCTTCACGTCGATGATGTCGCCGCAGATGTCGCCGCCGGCAATCTCCTTGACAAGCATGGCGCACAGCTTCAGGTTATAGATGACGCTGTTGGGGTCGATGCCGCGCTCAAAGCGGAACGACGCGTCGGTGTTCAGACCGAAGCGGCGCGCTGTCTTGCGGATCCACGTGGGGTGGAAGTAGGCCGACTCCAGGAACACGTCGGTGGTCGCCTCGGTCACGCCGGAGTCCAGACCGCCGAAGACGCCACCGATGCACATCGGCTCCTCGCCGTTGCAGATCATCAGGTCGCGGTCGGTCAGCGTGCGCTCCACGCCGTCCAGGGTGACGAACTTGGTGCCGGCAGCTGCGGTCCTCACGACGATGCGGTCGCCCTTTACCTTGCTCAGGTCGAAGCAGTGCATCGGTTGGCCGGTACCCAGCAGGATGTAGTTGGTGATATCGACGATATTGTTGATGGGACGCTGGCCCACGGCGAGCAGCAGGTCCTTGAGCCACTTGGGGCTCTCCTGCACTTTCACGCCGCGCACGGTCAGTCCGGCATAGCGCGGACAGGCCTCGGCGTTCTCGACGGTCACGGGGATGCCGCCGTCCTGGCGGTCGATGGCAAATTCATCGACGCTGGGACGATGCAGGTTACCCTCCATGCCATGGCGCTTCATCCACGCCGACAGGTCGCGGGCAACGCCATAGTGCGAGCCGCCGTCGATGCGGTTGGGCGTCAGGTCCACCTCGATGAGGTAGTCATCCTCGATGCCGTAGTAATCGGCTGCGGGGGTGCCCACAACAGCCTCGTCCGGCAGGACGATGATGCCGTCGTGGCTGGCGCCAACGCCGATCTCGTCCTCAGCACAGATCATGCCCAGCGACTCCTCGCCGCGCATCTTCGAGCGCTTGATGGTGAACTCCTTATCGCCGTCATACAGCTTGGTGCCAATCGTGGCGACGATGACCTTCTGACCGGCAGCTACGTTGGGAGCGCCGCACACGATCTGCACGGGGTCGTTACCGTCTCCCAGGTTCACTGTGGTGATGTGCAGGTGATCGCTGTTGGGGTGGTCGATGCAGGTCATTACTTGTCCCACGACCAGGCCGCGAAGGCCTCCCTTGATGGTTTCTACTTGTTCGACTCCTCCCACTTCCAGACCGAGCGAGGTCAGCGCTTCGGCTACCTGGTCGGGCGTCAAGTCGGTGTCAATATAGCGTTTGAGCCATTTATAGGAAATATTCATAGTGTTGAATAAAAATTATAATCGCTTAAAAACGTGCAAAGTTACGAAAAGTCGAGAGAAGAGCAAAAGGAAAACTTGTTTTTCTTTAATTCCTTTCCGCTAGACAGCAAGTCGCGACGGCAACTGGCCGCAGGGCAGTGCGCCCTGAGGGCAATTCAAAATCGTTTTTTTTGCTTTTCTCTCCGACTTGCACTAATTTTGCAGCCACAATTAACGAAAAACAGTCAACAATGATAACCTTTATTATCAGTCTGGTGGCCCTCGTGCTGGGCTATCTGGTCTATGGAGCGATTGTGGAACGCGTGATGCGTCCCGACGACAGGGAGACTCCGGCAATCCGTTTGGCCGACGGTGTGGACTATGTGGCATTGCCCACATGGAAAGTGTTCATGATCCAGTTCCTGAACATTGCGGGAACGGGGCCCATCTTCGGCGCCATCATGGGCATGTGGTTTGGTCCCGCATCCTACTTGTGGATCGTACTGGGCTGCATCTTTGCCGGTGCAGTGCACGACTTCATGAGCGGCATGCTCTCGCTGAGGCACGACGGGGCCAACCTGCCGACGCTCATCGGCAAGTACTTGGGCAACGGCACGCGTGTCGTGATGCTCATCTTCACCGTTCTCCTGCTCATGATGGTAGGCGCCGTGTTTGTCTATAGCCCGGCCCTCATCCTCAAGGACATGTGGGGCGGCGACGACGCCACCATCTGGTGGATTGTCACCATCTTTGTCTATTACGTGGTTGCCACGCTGCTGCCCATCGACAAGATCATCGGCCGCGTCTATCCCCTGTTTGCCATCGCTCTGCTGGTGATGGCCGCAGGCCTGCTGGTGGGACTCTTCGTCAAGATGCCACACCTGCCCGAACTGTGGAACATGGGCGACTTGTCGCAGTGGACAGGGTCACATGTCGTCGATGGCAAGGACACCCTGGGCGTGACTGCCTATCTGCAGAAGAATCCCATCTTCCCCTGCCTGTTCATCACCATCGCGTGTGGTGCCATCAGCGGTTTCCACGCCACGCAGAGTCCCTTGATGGCGCGATGCCTCAAGAGCGAACGCCTGGCCCGACCGGTATTCTACGGCGCGATGATCACCGAGGGCATTGTGGCGCTTATCTGGGCCACCGTCTCGTCCTATTTCTTCTATTATGGCGGATGGAAAGAAGTCGTCAGCCCCGAACAGGTCACCGAATTCATGGCACAGGTGCAGCTGGCCGACGGCAAGACCCTCATCCAGTATTTCACGGCTCCCCAGGTAGTTAACCTGGTGTGCAGCGGCTGGCTGGGCATCGTGGGCGGCACGCTGGCTGTCCTGGGCGTGGTGGCAGCTCCCATCACGAGCGGCGATACGGCCTTCCGCAGCGCGCGACTCATCATCGCCGAGGCGTTGCACTTTGAGCAGAAGAGCATGGTGCGCCGCCTGATGATCAGCGTCCCCCTGTTCGTGGCATCGCTGTTGCTGCTCATCTGGCAAATGGAGAATCCTAACGGCTTCAACGTCCTTTGGCAATACTTCGGCTGGTCCAACCAGGCCCTGTCGGTATTCACGTTGTGGATGATCACCGTCTATCTTGCCCGCAACCACAAGGCCTATATCATCACCCTGATTCCCGCCATATTCATGACCGTGGTGTGCACCTCCTTCCTCATTGCTTCGCCCCAGGCGTTAGGTCACGGAGAATGGACCCCATGGGTAGCTATGGCAGTCATCGTGGTGGCTGTCGTGTGGTTCTCCGCATGGCTCCGCAAGAACCGCACAGTCACCCCTCCCTCTCGCTAAGCCGCTAAGGATTTTTTAACGACAACTGAAACAACCATCCGCTTTCCGTTAGTCAGAAAGCGGATGGTTGTTGTAAATGTCTTTAAAATTTCTTAGCGGCTTAGCGCCTTAGCGTGGGGCCATGCACGCGGATGCCATTCGTGAAATTCGGAAGAATACCAGTGCGGATGCTAAATTAGTTCAATTCGCGTAATTCGTAGTTTTTAAACTAACGCGGATGCCCTCAGAAAATTCAGACTATTCAGTTGTTTTAAAACACCCTTAGCGTGGGGCCAGGGCCAGGGCTAGGGCTATGCGTTCAGGCCCCGGTCGATGCCCTGTTTCAGTGCCTCCACATAGTCGTTGACACGGCGCATCTCCTTCGGGATGTCGATGCGCTGCGGGCAATGATGTACACACTGGCCGCAACCGATGCAGTGGTCGGCCTGGCGCAGTTTGGGCACACTGCGGTCATAACCGACGAGGAACGCACGGCGTGCGCGGGCGTAGTCCGGATCCTTGCGGTCACGCGTCATGTCGTCCTCCGCGATGCACTTGTTGTAGTGAGTGAGCACACCCGGGATATCGACGCCATAGGGGCACGGCATACAGTACTTGCAGTCGTTGCACGGGATGGTATTGTAGTCCACGATCTCGTCGGCGATGCCATAGAGGAATTCCTTTTCCTCCTCGGTCAGCTCTTCCAGCGGACAGTAGGTGCACAAGTTCTCCTTGAGGTGTTCCATATAGGTCATGCCGCTCAACACCGTCAGCACTCCGGGGAAAGAACCGGCGAAGCGGAAGGCCCATGAGGCAAGGGTGCGCTCGGGGTCGCGTTCCAGAATCTCGCGTGCCACCGGCTTGGGCAGCGAGGCCAGACGTCCACCCAGCAGGGGTTCCATGATGACGGCAGGAATGTTGCGCTTGCTCAGCTCGGCATACAGGTACTCGGCATTGGTATTCTCCTCATTGAAATCCTTGGCGTGTCTCCAGTCGAGGTAGTTCAACTCAATCTGCACGAAGTCCCACTTGTACTTGTCATGGTTCTCCAGCAGGTAGTCAAACACAGCGACCTCGCCGTGATAGGAGAAGCCCAGGTTGCGGATCACGCCCTTCTCGCGCTGCTCCAGCAGGTAGTCGAGGATGCCGTTGTAGATGTAGCGCTGACGGAAAAGCTCCATCGCCTCCTCGCCGGTGCCGCCGCCGATGGAGTGCAGCAACATGTAGTCGATGTAGTCCACCTGCAGCTCCTTGAGGGAGTTCTGGAACATCTCGATGCTGGCTGCGCGGGTCTGCGTCTCGGGAGCGAAATTGGACAACTTGGTGGCGATGAAGTATTTGTCACGTGCATGGCGGCTCAGGGCGATACCTGTGGCGTGCTCACTCAGGCCTTTGCTATAGGCGGGCGACGTGTCAAAGTAGTTCACGCCGTGCTCGATGGCGTAGTCAATCTGCTTGTTGACCATCTCCTGATCAATCTGGGCATCATTGTCACGGCCGAAGGGTTTGCCGTTGGTGGCAGGCAGGCGCATCATGCCGTAACCCAGGATGGAAACTTTCTCCTTGGTCTTGGGATTTACGCGATAGGTCATCTTGCCGATGGACGGTTCCTGGGCGGGACCCTTCTTGTCGTCGCCCGTGGCACAGCTCACGATGGCGGGTGCGGCAGCAGTGGCGGTTCCCAGGCCCAGCGCCTTGAGGAACGTGCGGCGCGACAATGACTTGCCGCCTTTATTGTCGTTATGCTTATTGTCGTTCATATCGATTGAAATGATATATTGATGCTAACTAAAAATCAAATGACTAATGACTAGCAACTACTGACTAGCGACTAGTGACTAGTGACTAGCGACTAGTGACTAAATCTGACTATGCACCTCGTGTCCCTCGACATAGATGGCGCTGAACGGTCTAGCGGGGCATACATACTCGCAAGTGCCGCAGCCGATGCACATCGCGCTGTTCACGGCAGGTACCATGGGCGACGTCTCGTCATCGGGGTTGCTGGGCACCATCATGATGGCGCCGGCGGGACAGTGGCGGGCACAGTTGCCGCAGTTCACGCCGTCGGTGAGGACCACACAGTTAGCCTTCACCCACACGGCATGGCCGATCATGGTCGATGACTTCTCGGCCACGGTGATGGGCTTGATGGCACCGGTGGGACACACGGTGGAGCACACGACACACTCGGGGCGGCAGGCGCCGCGTTCAAAGCTCAATTCGGGCTGCATCAGCTTCATCGGGTCGGTAGAGGGCCGTAGCACGCCGTTGGGGCACTTGGCCACGCACAGCTGGCACGCGGTGCAGTGCTGGGCAAAATTCCTCGCGCTCACCGAGCCGGGAGGCGTCAGCGGCGTGGAGCGCTTGGCGGGCACCTTGTCCTCGATGATGGCGAGGCCGCCGTCCACCTTCTTGGCGGCCTGGGCCAGGGCGATGTCGGCGCCCACGATGGCGGTGCCGACGAGGAAGGCGCGGCGCGTGCCGTCGGTGCCATTGGCGGGCTCATCGGCCTTCACGGGCTGGGCCGTGGCCTTGGGATGACCGTAGTGCAGCGCGCCGAAGTTGCATTTCTCCAGGCAGTTGCCGCAGGTCACGCAGCGCGTGTAGTCCACCTTGTGGGTCTTGAAGTCGATGCACGAGGCCTTGCAGTTCTTGGTGCACAGGCTGCACGACTTGCACTTGTCGGCATCAAAATAGACCTTCAGCCACGAGAAACGGGCCAGCTGGGCCAGGATGGTGCCCACGGGGCAGATGGTGTTGCAGTAGGTGCGGCCTCCACGCCACGCCAGCACGACAATAATGATAAATGTCGCCAGGGCAATCAGGAAGGTCGGCAGACTCTTCATCCACACGTCCACTCCGTAGAAGGCATAGCTGTCCACCCGCTCGGCAATCGAGGCCAGCAGGTTGTTGCCCCACTGATAGACGGGCAACAGCAGGTTGGTCACCATGCGACCATAGCTGCTGTAGGGTGCCAGCAAGGCTACCAGCGAATGAACGCCGGCGACTAAGGCAACGATGAACACAGCGAGCACTCCGTAGCGCAACCAGCGCTTCTCAGGGCTGGCAGTGAAACGGTTCTTCTTGCGCTTCCCGCTAATCCACGACACGATGTCCTGGAATATGCCCAACGGGCAGATCACGGAGCAATAGATGCGACCGAAGATGAGCGTCAGCAGCACCAGGGCTACGATGACAACCACATTCAGGGCCAGCAGGGCAGGCAGAAACTGGATGCGGGCCGTCCAAGCCAGATAGTGGTGCAGCACGCCGCTCACGTCAAGAAACAGCAGCGTCACCATGACCATCATGATAACAGCCAGCGTTATGCGGATTTTTCTTAACATAATGATAAAAGTGAATGTTTATTAGTTGAATGGGCAAAGATAATAACAATTTATCAAATACCAACCATTCCCACCCCACTTTTTACAATTCCCCCAGCTCGCGCACCACAGCACCCCTCTCCGTCCCGTATTGCGCGTTGCCAAAGCGCACCACCAAAAAACAAACTGTGCCGGGGGCAATCAAGCCCTCGGCACAGCCGTCAATGTCTTGGTATCTCAGTCTGTCCCGAATAGGACAGCTGGGTGAATTTTACTCCTCGGTACCGCCGTTGGTCAGCAGGTAGTTGATGAGTGCGGTCACGTCAGCGATGGTGATGTCGCCGCTCTCGTTCATGTCAGCCTCGGGATACTGGGTGATGTCGGTGTTGTTGGTCAGCAGCAGGTTAACCAGAGCGGTAACGTCTGCGATGCTCACCTTGCCGTCCTTGTTCACATCACCCAGGATGATCTGGGGATCGGGAGGAGTTACCCAGTCACCGACGGTGAAGGGGATAGGATCGTTGAAGAACCAGTTCCAGTCATAGTTGTTGGGGAAGTAAGGTGACCATACAACTACATAGTACTGGGTGCCCTCGGTCAGGTAATAGGAACCGCTGATATCGATAGTTGCGGTCTCATTCTCCTGCAGATCCACCTGAGCGGTGTAAGCTGAAGTAGCTACAGAATACTTGCCGTCGTTGCCCTTGGTTGCGAGAGCCCAGCGGATGGTGCCCTGCCAGGGACCGCTCAGAGCCTTCACCTCAAACGAACCACGAACGTCGTTGGCGGGCATGATGTCTTGCAGATAGGTGGTACCAGTTACTACTACACCACCGTTCTCACCCTCCTCAGAGGGACGGATGCCCATGATGGCATACTGGTCGGCGTTGAAGCCTTCCTTGTACTCATCGTGCTCGTAGGGGGTATCACCATAGATGCGCGGTGACAGCAGGTCGAAGCTGAACCAGCTGTTGTACTCCTCGGGCTGGAAGCCCCAGATGATGCGAACCCTACCCTCAGAATCATAACCGTCCATCACGAAGGCGTGACCAACGTGTGCATTCTGGGTACCATCGTTAAGAACGGTCCTGTAACCGAAGTAGAGGACGGGACGGCCCTCATCGAGCTCGGTGTAAACCATCTCACGCCAGTCAGCATCAGTATAACGCTCCTTCTGCAGGAACTGCATATTGGGATTGTAGTCGAAGAAAGCAACCATACCCTTGATGATCTGATCATAGCTTACGTTGGTGCTGCTGGTCGAGAATCTGGCTTGGAGGGCAACAGCGACGTCAAAAATCATCTGAGCACAATCCTGCCACTTGGTAGAAGTCTCGGTATAACCGTTACTCATGTTGCGGTAATTGTACCTGTGGTTGAAGTTGGCCGTAGCGGTTTTGATCTGGCCACCCAGCTCATAGTGGAAGGTGTTCGAGCCATTACCATAGGTGGGGAACTGCAAACCCTTCAAGATGTGAGAGACAGCGATGGGCACGCAACCAGCATAGCAATGCTCGCCGTTATAAGTGGGGAAGTAGTTGTTGTAGGGAGCAAACTGATGCCAGTGGGGACCCTCACCCCACTCGTTCAAGAACAGGGGAGATACACCATTGGGGTTCATCCTCACCTTGGGGGCGTGGAATGCCTCAGCTGCCTGATGGTTCTTGCGAGCCAACTCCAGACTCTGCTGATAGCGCTCAAACATGATCTTCACGGGCTCGGGAGCCTGGTTCATGTCAAACGAGCCACGGTCACTATAGGCCAAGATCGGTTCAGTAACGTCGTCACCCGACACGATGACATAACCGTTACCGCCATCACGGTTAAACACATAGAAGTCATTCGTGCCCTTCATGCCACGGCCAACGTAGTTCAGACGGAGGTCGGACTTGGAGGACGACGAGAACCTCTGGGTACTGGTGAACTGCTGGGCAATGCTCTTGGCCTGCTCAACAGACACACTCTTGGCGTCAATGCCCTGCGTGAACAGCGAGAGCACTGCAACTAGTAAGAATAATTTCTTCATAATAGTGAACAAGTTTATAATTAATAAATGATAAATAGTGATATACTTCTATCTCGGTTTATGTTAAGTAAACAATAGTGTGTCCAGAATGTCGCCTTTTCAGCAGTTGATTCTGATACAATAGTGATGACATAAAGAATCTGGAAAAATGAGTACAATCATGCCTGTTCGGGTTTCGTAATGACACTTATCAGATTGCATCTCACCTCCTTATTCTTTTTTAACGCTGCAAAATTAAGTTTTTCGTGGGAAATACCAAAATATTTGGAAAAAATATGCGAAAACCAACAAAAAAATGAGGAAAACCAATAAAATGCCAACCGAAACCCATAAGCCGTTTTTGCATAAAAAAATAAACATCACGTTTCACAACGCAATGTCCATTTAGGATGAATAGTATTAATATTTCCAACTTTGCTGCAAAGGTAAGCCACTTTTTCGGACCTACCAAATTTAGCATGTAAAAAATTGTTATATTTAGTTAACCGTTTTTAGTAGGGTAAAGGCACGCAAGACCGCTACTGCCATGACATTAGCCTGCCTTGACGTCGTCCGACGGGTGATGACGACGGATAGAACGGAAAAAATGGACTGTCAGCGGAATGGCCAGCACGAAGGCCAGCATGTCGCACACCGCCTGGCAGATTTCAACGCCCTTCAACCCCATCAGGCGGGGCAGAATCAATATCAGCGGGATGAAGAAGATGCCGTTACGCGCGGCGGCCAGCACGTTGGCCGACACGCTGCGGCCGCACGTCTGCAGCGTCATGTTGCACACGGTCACCACTGCGGCCATCGGCAACGCAACCAGCTGCCATCGCAGGGCTACGCCTCCCACGGCAACGACCTCGATATCGTCGCGCAGCAGGTCCACCAGCTCATCGGCCAGCACATAGGCGGGACCGCACAGCAGCAGCAACACGGCCATGTCCAGCAGGATGGTAAAATAGAATCCCTTCAACAGGCGGCGGTACAGGCCGGCTCCGTAATTGAAGCCGCAGAAGGGCTGATAACCCTGGCCCACACCGATGATGATGGCAAAGATGATGAACGCCAGCCTCGACACGATGGACATGCCGGCAATAGCCGCGTCGCCATACACGCCGGCGGCGACGTTCAGCAGCAGCGTGGCGACGCTCGCCAGCGCCTGGCGCGTCAGCGACGGCGTGCCGCCCCTGAGGATCTCTTGCTGGAAGTGCCACTTGCTCGATGCCTCCTTCAGCTTGATGGGGATGTTCTCACCGCGGCGGGACATCACCCACAGCACGATGAAGCCGAACAACTGGCTCAACACGGTTCCGATAGCCGTGCCCAGGATGCCCAGCCCAAACGTGAACATGAACAACGGCACCAGCACCACGTTGAGCACGGCACCCGAGATCATGCCATACATCGCCTGCATCGCATTGCCCTGAAAGCGCATCTGGTTGTTGATCACCATCGACGCGGTCATCAGCGGTGCACCCAGCAGAATCACACCCATGAACTCCTTGGTATAGGGCAGAATCGTGGGCGTCGAACCCAGCACGACCGACAACGGCTCAAGAAATATCAGACCCAGGATCATGATCACCACACCCCACACGATGCTCACGACAAAGGACGTCGCGGCCATCTGGCGGGCCTCGTCGATGCGCTTGGCGCCCAGGTGGCGCGACATGTAGGTGCCGCTGCCCTGACCGAACATGAAACCGATGGCCTGGATCAGGGCCATCACCGGGAACACCACGCCGACGGCCGCCGTCGCCTGGGTGTTGAGAAGGCCCACAAAGTAGGTATCTACTAGGTTGTAGATGCTCGTCACAAGCATGCTGATTACCGTGGGCAACGCCATCGCTGGTATCACGCGACGGATCGGTGCCGTGGTCAGGAACGTATGGTTGTCTTGCTTGCGCATCGAGGCGGTCATTTTTTTGAGGGTGCAAAATTACAACTTTTCAGCGAAATAGCCGTTCAACAAAACAGCAAAAACCTCAAAAAAATAAGAAAAACGATAAGAAAAAAACGACAAGCCATTCCCCTATTGAAGATGGTGCAAAACTAACGCCACTAAAGAATTAACCGCACCTAACAAGGAAAAATAAACCAAATTAATGATAACATTAAATAAAAATGTCGTCTTGTTTAATTTCTATAAAAAATTTTGTTCGATTTCTCGGCCGCCAGGCCGATAATAACTAGTTGCAACACCCACATCTGGACAAGTCCCCCTTGTCAGCAGTTGTCAAGCAGCCACTTCATCCCCTTGGCCACACGCAGCGGCGGATTCTTGAAGTGATTGCCGGGATTGAGCTCAAACTTGGTGGGCACTCCTCGCCCCGCCAGCAGCTCAGCCAGCGCCCGGGTGCGCTCGCCGACGGTCTGCAGCACGGCATTGCGCGACGTGCTCTCCTGCTCTCCCACCGACAGATACACGCCGGCCACGGCAGCCGGCAGCTCATGGCTTCCCGCATATTCCAGCCACCCGGGATACCACATCGACCCCGAAGCCGACAGGATGCGGGTGAACAGGTCCGTCTGATGGGCGGCCCACACGGCGAACAGGCCTCCCAGCGAATAGCCGGCCAGCAGACGCCACGACGGTGCGCTGGCGAGCAACCCTTCGACGCGGGGCACCACCTCGCCGGTCAGCAGGCGCAGCCACTGTGCAGCCTCCCCGGCAAAGTTGTCGTTACGCGAGACGACGGTCTCGACGGGCCACGGCGACAGCTCCTGGTTCCAGTGCAGACCGCTGATGGTCACCAGGTTGAATCCCTTGCACCCCACCTCGCGGCATGCCTCCAGCAGCAACTGCCCATTCTCATGATAATCAATCGAGTAGAACAGGGGCACGCTGCCTTCTTCGAGCCGATACAGGCACACGCGACGATGACCGAAATACATTTCCTCCTTTTCCATTGCCACAAAATTACAATATTTTCCCTACCTTTGCCTCCATGATGCAACAAGATTTGGTCACTGTATCACTCTTTTGGTTTTTTTAAACGGCTATGAACAAAGATACTTCCCTTAAAAGAATGCCCGTCTGGAAATGGTGCCTACTCCTTATCGGCGCCATATTCCTGTCCATCATCGGCTATGCCTTGATTGTGTCCTTTACCGAGGTCGGTAATTACATCGGCTACCCCAGCATGGCCATCATCGGCTCTGTCGTCGTGCTTGCCCTCTACGCCGTCTTCGTCCGCCTGCTCGAGGGCCACTGGCCGCGCGACCTGCGGCTCTGGAGGCTTATCCCCCACACCGCACTCGGGCTCCTGGTGGGTGCCGTATTCATGACCCTGGTTGTCAGCATCATCGTGGCCATCGGCTGTGCCTCAGTCGATTGGTACGGCTCTTCATGGCAGGAGCAGTGGACGGCCATCATGCTCTTCCTCGGGGTGGCTGTCGGCGAGGAAATCATGGACCGCGGCGTCATCTTCAGGCTCATCGACGAGCGATGGAACACCACAGCGGCACTCATCATCTCGGCGCTCATCTTCGGCTTCTCCCACATGCCCAACGACAACGCCACTTGGTGGTCTTCACTGGCCATAGCCATCGAGGCCGGGCTCCTGCTCGCAGCGGCCTACAAGTGGTCGGGCTCGCTATGGCTACCCATCGGCATTCACTGGGCCTGGAACTACGTCCAGGGCAACGTCTTCGGTTTCGCCGTCTCCGGCAATGTCATCGGCGGACACATCCTCGCCCCCACCGTCGACAACCACGACCTCATCACTGGAGGCGCCTTCGGCCCCGAGGCCTCCATCATCGCCGTCATCCTCGGCGCCTTCTTCACCCTCGTCTTCCTCTTCACCCGCCCCCTCCACTACCGCTAGCCCCCTATAACCCCCTATTGTTACTATTGTTACTATTGTCACTATTGTCACTATAGCCACTATCCCCCCAGTAAAAGAACAACGGCAAGAAGGGGCTGATTCCCTTCTTGCCGTTATCTCTTCACGGGACAAGTCCCTTAATACGCGCCGGTCAACAGCATGTTGATCAGGGTTGTCACGTCACCGATGCCCAGTTTCCCGTCATGGTCAACATCGGCATTAGCCTCATTCACTGGCATGTCGTTGTTCAACAGGTGATTGATCAGGGCTGTGATGTCATCGATGTTCACCGATCCGTTGTCGTTCACGTCACCGGGGATGATGGCAGGCACATAATCGCTGATGGTGCACTTGTTGGCGTTCACCACCTTACCGGTGCCGGTGTCCACAATCAGGACAACGATGCGCAGATTGTCCTTGTTCTGCTGCGCCAGGTTGGGCCTCTGCAGGTCACTCAACTTGAAGGTATAGTTATAGTCGTAGTCCTCATAGGCCACGATGGTCGTCGGCAGGCTACCACTGATTCTGAAACTGGTGTACACCAGCACATCGTTGAAGTGCAGACCCGATACGGTAGCAGGCTGGGTCACCCAGGGGCCTAGGCGGGGATCATTAATGTATGAGCTTAATCCATTATAAAAGTTCTTCTGCTTCCAACCCGATGCCGTGCCATGCAGGTCATCGGCGGCCATCATCACCTCAAGGGCATACTTGGCGTTGTCCTTGTCGATGCTAAAGAAACTGCTCACGTCAACCGAGATTGCAGTCTTTTCTTCGCTCGTCCATTGGGCCGTCACTTCAAGGTCACCAACGGTCTCGATGGCAGCAAGTTGCTGCACGGCGTCAACGATGGCGCCCGGCGTGCCGCTGGTAAAACCGTAGTATGCATCGACGTCATAGGTTCTATCAAGATAAGCCGAAGGAAAACCACCGATACTGTTGGGATAACCGTACTCATTCATGATTTGCATCGGGTCGCCGTTGTGATAGGCTACGCCGATAAAGTCCTCACCCAGGGTCTCCCTCAGCAGTTCCATGCCGACAATTCCACGAATGCACCAGCCGCACCATGTGCCGGTATACTCTTCAATAATAGGACGGTGGACGGGTGTCGTGCCCACGGGAACTCCACTGGCCGTCAAGGCCATTGCTCCTGCAACCAGAGCAATCAATAACTTAGATTTTTTCATCGTTCTAGGAAGTTTTAATTGGTTATGAATAAAAAAACAATATTTTGGTTTCTATAAGATTCTTTACTAATGGTTATGATGCTCGCAAAGGTAGAACAATAACACCACTTCTCAAAACAATACCACAACAATTTCACATCCCCTCCCAAAAACCACCCTATCAGAGTATTGCACCCCCCGTTAGCTTTTTGACATAGTCATCCTCACGCTCCCCCCTTATTTTTGTCACATTATTAACTATTTAAAAAACTAAACACCATGGACATCAATTATTACCGCCAGCACAACCTCAAGACCGAAACCGAGTCTTGGCAGGATTGCCAATTTACCAGCGAAACCGATCTCAGCGGCTTCACCGCTAAGCCCTTAGTAACTCTCAACGGACAACACATCCTGCAGCAGCACCACGTCTCTTACCTTACCGGCAAGGAAACCTGCAGGGCCCATCACTTCGCCAAGTTCCTCGCCATCAACATCCTCTCTTCGCCCTCAAGTGACGCTCGCGTTCTTTGGATTGACACCCTCCATGGGCCACACATCTGTTCACGCATTTATCACGAACTCGTCGACCACGCTACCGATGAGAAGAACCTCCACCTCGTCTGTCTGGACATGCTCGGTGGGCAGCGAGACAATGTCTTTGCCATCAGCCGTAACATCGAGGCGCTAATCAGCATGTTTAAACCGACACTCGTCGTCATCGACGATATCGACCACCTCATGCCCTTCTGCGGCATCAACGTTGCAAACGAGTTCTGCCGCATCGTTCGGGATGTTACTAACCACACCCACACTGCCTTCCTCTTCATCGGCTACAACCACCTCAACAAGAGAACAAGCACGACCGGTAACCTTGGTAAATTCCTCTTCATACAAGCAGACTACGTCTTCACTCTCTCAACTCAACGCGAGGTAACGACAGTGCGTCTAGCACGCAGCTACAACCTCAGCCGCAACCCCAACGACTCCGAGTTCCATTTTACCATTGGGGCAGACAACCTTCCGCACGAGACAGACCGTCTCCCAGGAATCAAAACCGTCAACGATGACACCTTGCGCGACATCATCAGTGAAGTCATCCAGCCAGGGCAAGTCATCACGCCCGACGAGTTCCTCAAGCAAGTCAACACTCGACAACGGCAGCTCAAGAGGCAGCACCGTGCCGACGACCTCATCACACAAGCTCTCAACCTCAAACTCCTCCGTCACTGCGACGGAAACAGATACACCACCACAGGCTCTGGTCACATCCCCGACAATCAACCAATCGAAATAGGCAACAACCTCATTAACAATAATATAGAAACAATCGTTAACACTTAATTAACACTTCCGCCCCCCCCTCTCTAAGATTAGAGCGGGCTGTGGTCGTTGATGCTACCGATAAAGCTTGTTAATCGCAGTAGCACGAGCACCAATTAGTTTAATTCATAAAATTCGCCGACAGCCCCCACAACGCGGACACCAATTAGTATAATCCGTAGTTTTTATTTGCAGAGACAATTAGTGTAATTTGCAACAATAAGCACGCGGATGCCTCACTAATCACTAACCACTAATCACTAATCTGCGAGCGTGCTCGCATACGCTCCGGATGGCCTTGTCATTATTGCTTCCTAAGTTGTTAGGCAAGCATTTTGATGCTTTTTTTTCGGAGAATATTGAAATTTTATTGAAATTGGTACATGACTGTTGTTACTGGCA
>CACWID010000049.1 GCA_902760865.1 uncultured Bacteroidales bacterium
TATATGAAACTCTATCGACATGCGCCTTTTTTGACGACAAAACTAAGAGTTCCTATATTTGCGGGTGCAAACATAGGAACTCGGCGAAGCCAAATTAAACAAATTAATTATAAATTTTTATTAATAATTTTAATTTAAAAATTTGTTTAATTTCCCGCCCGCAGGGCGGTTATAGTTCTAGCAGTTGATTATAACGCCGTGCCGTCGTCACTCGGGCCAGTGTCCGCCCAGCAGATAGTTGACCAGGGCCGTCACGTCGCCGATGCCCGCCTTCCCGTCGAGGTCGCAGTCGGCAGCAGCGTCCGCTGCCGCATTGCCCGTCAGCAGGTAATTGATGAGCAGCGTCACGTCGCTGATGTTGACAGCGCCGTCACCGTTCACGTCGCCACGCTGGGGGGCATCGGGGTCATAGCCCAGCTGCTCGTCCATCCAGGCGATGCGGTCGCTGAGCCACTGCTTGAGGTATGACAAGGCGTCGTCGTAGTTCTGAGGGATGTAGTTGTTGGGCCAGACATACACGCCCCAGCGGGGCCAAGCCTGGCTGTTGCGGGCGATTGCCCCGTCAAGGGTGAGCGCGCCCGCCAGCGAGTCGATGACGGCATAGATCCGCTCCAGCGTGATATTACTGCGACGGTACTCCGCCCATCTTGCCTTGAGTTTTGCCGTATAGGCCGGGTCATTGTTCAGTTTATACCACCAGAAGGGCACCAGGTAGGGGTCACCCGAGACGAGCAAGGTGTCATTCATCTGGTAGCTCCACAGGTCAGAACGCCATCCATTGAGGTAATACGGGATGCCATAGGCCAATTCCATGTCCCACAACACCATCTTGAAACGGGCATCCACGCTGTCGCGGCGCTTGAAGAACTTGCCGCTCAGGCGGTAGGCATCCACATTGTGCCCCAGCTCCTCGGCCAGCTGATAGTCAATGAAATTCATCACGTCGATATACTGGCTATAACCGGTCTCGGGGTTCTGATAATCGGCCGAAGCAAGGGTGTTCTCCATGAGACGGATCCGTCTCTTGATATAGCTGATCTGAACCTGGGTCATGTCCTCGTAGTCAGGCGAGACATACTGGAAGAAGATATGCTTGCCCGTGCAGACCTCCCCCGTGCTGGTCACCGGCTGGTGGGACGACATATAGACCTCTCCCTCCGAGCGGTCAACCTCCATGATGTAACCGCCGGTGAGTTCATCGCCCTCCTCGCCAGGGTCATCAAGATTCAAGCGGTGCTTGCCCTTGGAGACGACCTCGGCAAGGATATACACGCCGTAGTAGATGCCGTCAAGGTAGAGTTCACAGTAGCGGCCCTGGGGCGTGAACTCCATCCACGGGCGTGCCAGCTCCCGCGCCAGCAGGTCACGCACCATGGTCTGGTCGCTGTAGGGGGCCAGCAGGGCCCAGTTGTTGTCCTTGCCCATGCCCAGCAGTTTCACCTTCTGCTTCTCGCCGCCCTCCTCAAGGGGCGCGGTCAGCGGGCGGAAGGAGTAGGGCTTCCTGCTATGAGAGAAGGACGTGTGCCCGCGGTAACGCAGGGCAATGTAGCCATCATACTCGACGCGCTGTCCCGGATGGGCTACCGTGTCGGCATAGTTAAGCTGGCCGTCCCCGTTATGGATCAATTTCATGCGGGCAGTGATGCGCTCGTCGCGCAGGATCATCGCGCCATTCACTTCCAGCCAGACAATGGGCAGATTGGTATGGTCAATGGCCACATTCTTGTTCTGAGGCGGGTAATTGTCCGGTTGCTGGGCCAGCAACGTCATGCCCGACAGAACCAACATGGCAGTCAATAGTACAAACTTCTTCATCATCAAATGATTGTAAATAACAATGGCAAAAAAACAGTGAACACATATGTGATGACTCCACAGCATCCGTCATCTTTCACCCAACACGGGTGAAGTTCAACGTGATGCCGGCCAAGAGCCGCTCAGGAGATAGTTGATCAGGGTCGTCACGTCGCCGATGCTGGCCTTGCCGTCGAGGTCGCAATCGGCATCATCCAGGGTCACAGCCGTCGCGTTGCCCGACAGCAGGTAATTGATGAGTTCTGTCACGTCGCTGATGCCCACAGCGCCGTCCCCGTTCACGTCGCCACGCAGCCAGGCATTGGGATCGTACCCCAGCTGCTCGTCCATCCAGGCGATGCGGTCGCTGAGCCATTGCTTGAGGTAGCTCACCTCGTCCTGGAAACTGTCGGCGACATAGTAGTTGGGCCACACATACTCTCCCCAGCGGGGCCACGCCATGCTGTTGCGGCGTTCAGCGCCCTGCTTGGTCAGGACATTGGCCAGCGAATCGACGGTAGCCATAATCGCCTCTTCACGCAGGTTGCTGCGACGGTATTGCGCCCAGCGCTTCTTCAGGGCCGTGGTGTAACTGGGGCTGGTATTCAGCTTATACCACCAGAAGGGGATCAGCTGCGGGTCGCCCTGGGTGTTCATCGTGTTGTTGTTCTTGTACATCCACGTGTCGGTGCGCCATCCGTTGTAGTAGTCGGAGTTACCGTAGGCCAGGTTCATGTCCCACACCACCATCTTGAAACGGGCATCCACGCTGTCGCGGCGCTTGAAGAACTTGCCGCTCAGGCGATAGGCGTCCACGTTGTGCCCCAGCTCCATGGCAATCTGGTAGTCGATAAAATTGGTTACATCCAGGTAGTTCTCATAGTTGGTGGCACCTCCCGGCCTGTAGGCCCACAACGATTGTTCCATCTGGTCGATGCGCCCTGTGATGTAATCCACCTGCTCATCGGTCAGATCCTCATAGTCGGGCGATTTGTACTGGAAGTTGATATACTGATTCGGATAAGCGGTGCCCTGGCTGCTCAGGGGGTGATACTTGGACGTATAGGTCACCTCGTCGTCGATGCGGTTCACCTCCATGATGTAGCCGCCGGTGATTGAGTCACCGCTCACGCCCGGGTCGGGCAGATTGATGCGGTGCTTGCCCTTGGAGACAGTCTCGGTGAGGATATACACGCCGTAGTAGGTCCCGTCGAGGAACATCTCGCAATAGCGGCCCTGGGGCGTGTATTCCATCCACGGGCGCGACACCTCAAAGGCCAGCAGGTCCCTCATCATGCTCTTGTCGGCATAGGGGGCCAGCAGCGCCCAGTCGTTGTCCTTGCCCATGCCCAGGATGTTCACTTTCTTCTTGGTGCCGCCCTCCTCCAGCGGCTTGTCCAGCGGGCGGAAGGAATAGGGCTTCTTGTCACTCATCGAGAAAGACGAGCTGCCGCGGTAGCGTATCGCCACGTAGCCCTCATAGTCGATGGTCTGCCCGGGGTGGGCAACGGTGTCGGCATAGTTGAGCTGTCCATCCCCGTTATGGATGATCTTCATCCGCGCCGTGATGCGCTCATAGCGGTCAATGTACTCCCCGTCCACGTCAATCCACACGATGGGCAGGTTGGTGGACCTCATGCCCACCTCTTGATTGTCAGGAGGATAATTCCACCACGACCACGCGCGGGCTGTCCCGGTCAACGTCAGCACCGCCAGCACAAGCAATAACAGTCTTTTCATCATAGGTCAATCTTTTTTAATAATGGCAGTCCCGCAAAGGTACAAAAAAAATCTTAGCCTTAAGCCTTTAAGCATTAGGTTTTAGCGGGCATCCACATTCCTCGGCAGCCAGCTAACTTTAAGAATCAAACAAATTGCCTGTTTAAGCGCCAACCACGCGAGCCCCTGTATAGACGCAAAATCTTGCGTCTCCAACCACAAGGCCATGCCGCAATGCCGCCCCTGAGACGCAAAATTTTGCGTCTCTACATTGCCGAAGAAATCATTAATCCTTAGCGTCTTAGCGCCTTAGCGCGGGACCCACCACGCGGATGCCATCAGAAAAATCAGATGATTCAGTTGTTTTTAAAAACCCTTGGCGCCTTAGCGTAAGACACGGGCGGCGGGCTCTTTGTTTTCTTTACGTGAATTATCGCGAATTTATCATTAATTAATTCATGATCAATTCACGGTAATTATATGTAAGAAAAACCGGGAGCGCCAGCCCCTTAAAACCCTTAGCGTCTTAGCGCCTTAGCGCGGGACCCACCACGCGGATGCCATCAGAAAAATCAGATAATTCAGTTGTTTTTAAAAACCCTTAGCGTCTTAGCGCCTTAGCGCGGGACCCACCACGCGGATGCCATCAGAAAAATCAGATGATTCAGTTGTTTTAAAAACCCTTGGCGTGGGGCCCAGAGCGCGGATGCCCGTCAGATCATGGGTTGAGGATTACATCCATGATGAAGTTGACGTCAGCGATATTGACCTCGCCGTCGCCGTTCACGTCACCTGCGGGCTCAGTGCGGCCCGTGAGTATCATGTCAACCACCGCATTGACGTCGGCAATGCTCACCTCGCCGTCGCCGTTCACGTCACCGGGCAAGGCGGCCGTCGGGTCGTAGTCCAGCTGGCTGTCCATCCAGGCGATGCGGTCGGTAATCCATTGCTTGAGCCAGGCCACCTCGTCGGCATAGTTGCCAGCCACATGGTAGTTGGGCCACACCCAGACGCCCCAGCGTGGCCATGCCTGGCTGTTGCGTCCCTCGGCGCCATGCGAGGTGAGGACGCTCGACAGCGAGTCCACCACGGCCATGACACGCTCCTGTCGCAGGTTGCTGCGGCGGTATTGCGCCCACCGCTTCTTGAGGGCGGCGACATAGGCGGGATTGCTGTTCAGCTTGTACCACCAGAAGGGGATCATATAGGCATCACCGGCATTGTTCAAGTGATAATTGGTGTTCTTGTAGATCCAGGTGTCGGTGCGCCAGGCATCATAATAGTCGGCGTTGCCGTAGGCCAGGTTCATGTCCCACACCACCATCTTGAAGCGCGGGTCCTCGCTGTCGCGGCGCTTGAAGAACTTGCCGCTCAGGCGGTAGGCATCCACATTGTGGGCCAGTTCCTCGGCCAACTGATAGTCGATGAAATTGGCCACGTCGAGGTAGTCCTCGTAGGTGGCCATGCCGCTGGGACGATAGTTCCACAACGCTGTTTCCATCTGGTCGATGCGCCCCTTGATATAGTTCACCTGGTCCCGGGTGAGGTCTTCATAGTCGGGCGACTTGTACTGGAAATAGATGTAGCGGTTGTTGTAGGGGGTGCCGTTGCTGCCCACGGGATGATATCGCGAGACGTGGGTCACCCCCTCGGCACGGTCCACCTCCATGATGTAGCCGCCGGTGAGTTCATCGCCGCTGTCTCCGGGGTCAGGCAGATTCAGACGGTGCTTGCCGTCAGAGACCACCTCGGTCAAGATATACACGCCGTAGTAGATGCCGTCGAGGAAGAGTTCACAGAATCGGCCCTGCGGCGTGTATTCCATCCACGGGCGCGCCAGTTCAAAGGCCAGCAGGTCCCTCAGCATGCTCTTGTCAGCATAGGGGGCCTGCAGGGCCCAGTTGTTGTCCTTGCCCATGCCCAGGATGTTCACCTTCTTCTTGACACCGCCCTGCTCCAGCGGCTTGTCCAGCGGGCGGAAGGAATAGGGCTTCTTGTCACTCATGCCGAATGACGAGCTGCCGCGGTAGCGCAGGGCGACATAGCCCTCGTAGTCGATGGTCTGCCCCGGATGGGCCACCGTGTCGGCATAGTTGAGCCGACCGTCCCCGTTATGGATGATCTTCATCCGCGCTGTGATGCGGTTATCGCGGTCGATGTACTGTCCATCCACCTCAATCCACACGATGGGCAGGTTGGTAGAGGTCAGCCGCACCCGCTTGTTATCGGGCGCATAGTTGTCCCACCACGACGAGGCGCGGGCCGTCCCGGCCAGCGTCAGCACCGCCATCACAAGCAACAACAGCCGTCTCATCATTCAGAAAGCCTCCTCATTAGTCGTGCAAAATTACAAAAATCTTTTGGGTTTTATACTTCAAGTTGCACACACTAACGCCTAATGCCCAATTCCCAACCACACACCTTGACATGAACCTTGATAACTTAACGTAATAATCAATTGTCAATCAGTGCATTAGCAACTCCCCCTCTAAGATTAGAGGGGGCCGGGGGGCGTTGATGCCCCAAGAGTAAGTGCATTGAGGGTTAATCATAC
The DNA here is from genome assembly GCA_902760865.1 of uncultured Bacteroidales bacterium. GTDB lineage: Bacteria > Bacteroidota > Bacteroidia > Bacteroidales > Muribaculaceae > Sodaliphilus. The sequence continues at coordinate 6,068 of CACWID010000049.1, forward strand.
TCCTCCGGCGCTACGCGCCACCTCCCCTATCTTAGGGGAGGAGTTGAGCATCAGCAACTTATTTTCATCGAACTCACGATAGTTTAGCCATTACTGATCTGGTTATTGGGGTGGGTGTTGTTGCGGGGGTGGTGCTGGAGGATTTCGTCGCGCAGGCGGGTGCGGTCGATGTGGACGTAGATCTCGGTCGTGGTGATGCTCTCGTGGCCCAGCATCTGCTGGATGGCACGCAGGTTGGCACCGCCCTCGAGCAGGTGGGTGGCGAAGCTGTGGCGCAGGGTGTGCGGACTGATGACCTTGCGGATGCCGGCCAGTTCGCACAGCTGCTTGACGATGTGGAAAATCATCTGACGCGTGAGCATCGCTCCACGACGGTTCAGGAACAGGATGTCCTCGCTACCCTTCTTGACCACCTGGCGGGAACGGGTCTGCTCCAGGTAGAGGCTGATTTGCTCGATGGCGACAGGCGAAATCGGCACCAGTCGCTGCTTGTTGCCCTTGCCCTGGACCGCGACATAGCGCTCGTCGATATACAACTGGGAGAGCCTCAGCGTCACCAGCTCGCTCACACGCAGCCCGCAACCGTACAGCGTCTCGATGATCGCGCGGTTGCGCTGGCCCTCGGCCTTCGACATGTCGATACAGGCGATCATGGCATCCACCTCGGCCACGGTGAGCACCTCGGGCAAGTGGCGGCCTATCTTGGGCGTAAGCAGCAGTTCGGTGGGGTCGTTGTCCATGTAGCGTTCCATGCGCAGGAACTTGTAGAAACTCTTCACGCCGCTGATGATGCGGGCCTGCGAACGGGGCTGAATACCCACATCATGCAGGGTGCAGACAAAACGCTCCAGATCATCGGCCGTGGCGTGCTCCACACCGACACCAGCATCAGCCAGGTAGCGCACGAGCTTGTCCACGTCGTCGCTGTAAGCGTCGGCGGTATTACGGCTCATGCCTTTCTCCAGGGTCAGATACCCCGTGAATCGCCGTTTCACGTCACTGATGTCGGTAATGTCGCGCATGTCCTTAGTCATTGGTCGTTAGTTGATTGTCAAAACACCTTGGATGGTGTCGGTCAGCAGCGGGTCGTAGTTGTCGTTGGCAATGACGGTGACCTTGTTGCCGTCGCCGAAGGCTATCTTCACGCGACGGTTGTCGCCGCCGTCAATCCAGTCGAGGCGCAGCGAGAGCGTGTCCCCCTGCCAAGCATAGGCCGCGGCGCTGGTAAACGGGCGTTTGGTGCCCACGAGTTGTTCGAGGCTCTCCATGATGTAGATGGGTCTTTCGTCACTGGTCGTCAGGCGCCACTCGCCACAGGCGGCGATGGCCCGCAGCGGACCGCGCCAATCGGTCATCGTGAACACGCGGTCACTGCCCGCGGGCTTCACCTCGATGGAGTTGATGCCCAGCAGGTTCTCTTCCAGCGTGATGCGTCCTTTAAACAGGCGCGGCTCCAGCGGATGGGTCGCCTCGCCCTGCGGCAAGGCTATCGCCAGGGACAACGGCGACGTGGGGCCGGGCTCGGGCTGTTCTCCGCCGATAAGCGGTTCCAGCAGTCGGTAGTAGATGGTATTCAGCTCGTCACCATAGTTGGCGGCACGGCCGTTGACCACGAGCACCATGTCCAGCGCCGGGGCCACATAGATGAGCTGGCCGCCATAGCCCGTTGCAAAATAGGTCTCGGCCCTCGGGTGCTGGATGGATTTGGTCTGGTAGCCGTAGCCCAGGAAATAGTCATCGGTATTATAGCCCGTGAACCAGGAGCGGATGGTGTGCCACAGCCGCCGCAGCCAATTCATGAACCGCTGTCCAATCGACAGTTTGGGCTCCGTGCCGTGGCTGGTACTGATGAGACGCTGGGTCATGTCGTGAATCCACTGCTCGCTCACCAGCTGACGGCCGTTCCACTTGCCGCCGTGCAGCATGAGCAGGCCCAGTTTGGCTTCGCTCTCGGGCTGCAGCCGCAGGCCCCACCCTGCCGTCTCGACGCTGTCGGGCGCCAATTCCCAGTCGCACTCGGTGATGTGCAGCGGTGTGAAGATGCGCTCCCTGACATATTCCAGCAGGGGCTTGCCGGTCAATCGGGTGACGATGACGGCCAGGGCATGGGTGCACATCGAGTCATAGTTGAACTGCTTGCCCACACCATGGAAATCGCCCTTGAACCAGGTCGCCAGCCAGTCCTCCTTGCCCATAAAGATGCTCAGGTCCTCGAGACGCCCTGTCGCCATCATCAGCAGGTTGCGCACCGTCAGGCTGTCCAGGGCCGGCGACAATGTGGCGGGCATCTTGTCGCGCAGGTGCTTGGACACCTTGTCCTCAACGGTGAGCAGCCCGTCGTCAACAGCCAGGCCCACAGCCAGGCCGGTCACCGTCTTGCTTGCGCTGTACAGCGTATGCAGGTCGGTGGCTCGGTAGGGAGCGGCGTGCAGTTCGCCGATGACCTTGCCGTGACGCAGCACCATCAGGTGATGTACATCCACATCGGGCAAGGTGGTTATCGCATGATAGAAGCTGTTGAGCAAGGCGGTATCCACGCCCTCGGCTTCGGGCGTGCTGCGCGGCAGTTCGCCCACCTGGGCTGATGCCGACAAGGCAAGTAACGCTATGAGAACAAGACAAAAACGCGTCATTGGATGGTAAAGGGGATGGTTACAGGTTTAGAGTTGGGGTACGTATCACGCACGGTCACCTCGCGCTTATCGAAGTCGAAGTCAAACACCAGGCCGCTGATCCAGTCCACATAGTGTACCCGCACCTCAAGGGTCACGGGTGATGTCCAGGCATAGGCAGCAGCGGCAGTAAAACCGTGCTGGAAACCCTGCATCCGGTTAATCGAGTTGATGGAGTAATAAGGATAGCCGTTCAGCGTGCTATAGCGCCAATCCCCATTACCCATGGCGAACGTTTCCTCACATCCGTCATCGTAGGCGAGATGCAGGTGACTATCATCGACCACAATCTGCTTCAGGCCAAAACGGTTATGCGTCAACTGGAGCGTACGCCCTAACATGCCTTTTGCCTGACTACTGATGCGCTTAGCTGCGGTGCGAGGCAAGGACAACTTGGCTGCCGCACACAGTTTTTCCAGACGCTGCTGCAGCTTCTTCTCGGGCTTTAACGGCTCATTCTTGATGCCGGGCATCAGCTGGTTCCAGATGCAGGCGAGCTCCTCATGGCCGTAGAGTTTCATGCCCAGGATGACCACGACGAGGTCGGCATCGGGCACGACGACGGTATATTGGCCCATCGCGCCGTCAGCACGATAGGAGCCGGGCCATTTGCTCTGCCACACCTGGTAGCCGTAGCCCTGGTTGCCGTCGGTGGCGGGTACCGTTTCCTTGGCACCGCCGTCGATGAGGCGCGAGCAGGCAGCTTTCACATAGTCGGCGCTGACCAGTTGCTCACCATTCCACTTGCCCTCGTTCAAGAGCAGCACACCCAGTTTGGCCATGGTCTCGGCCTGCACACGCAGGCCCCAACCACCCGTGTTGATGCCGTCAGGGCTGGTTTCCCAGTCGGCAACGGTGATATGCATGGGCTCGAAAAGTTTCTTCTGCAGGTACTCGAGCATCGTCTGTCCCGTCACGCGCTGCACGATGGCGCTGAGCATGAAGGTGCACATCGAGTCATACTGGAACAGCGTTCCCGGCTCGGCGTCAACAGGCTTGGCGAGCCAATCCTTGACCCAGTCGGTGCTGTTGTTGCGCATCGTCCAGTCAGGAGCGACGCCCGAGGCCATCATCAGCAGGTCACGCACGGTCATGGCGGCCATATTGTCGCTCACGCGGTTGGTCCGCTTGTCGGGGAAGAAGGTCATCACGCGGTCATCCAGCCGCAGCAGGTTCTCGTCGATGGCACAGCCCACCGCCAGCGAGGTGAACGTCTTGCTCGCCGAGTAGAGCGTGTGGCTGTCCTCGGCACGGAAGGGCGCGGGATGCAGCTCAGCCACCACCTTGCCATGGCGCACGACCATCACGTGGTGGATGTCACACTCGGGCAGCGCCATCAGCGAGTCCATCATGTTGATGACAGCCTGGGTGCTGATACCCTCGGCTGCAGGCGCGCTGCGGGGCAGGTCCCCCACCTGTGCCGCCAGCAGCACCGGCCACAATGCCAGTAAAATCAATATTTGACGTCTCATATTCCTATACAATCTTGATAATGAGGAAAAAACTCACTAATCTCTAATCTCTAATCACTAATCTCTAATCATTACTCGTAATTCTTCAGTGCCTGCTCGAGCTCGTTGCGGATGAGCAGTTTCAGTTCTTGGGGCTCGAGCACCTCGATACTGGCGCCGTGCGACATGAGTTCCTCCTTGAGGTCATAGGTGATGCGCATCTGGTAAGTAAAGACGGAGTACTCGTCATGGACCTCTTCCTGCTGCGAACTGTGCAGCGGCAAGGCGCGGAAGTACTTGGCCTGGGTGGGTTCTACGCGCAGCACGATGCGCTTGGGGCGGTTTTGGTTGGTGATGATGCCGAAACAGTCCTTAAAGAACTCCGACGGGTTGACGTCCTCGGGCATGACGAAGGTGTCCTGCAACAAGTTCAGCTGACTCATTCGGTCCAGCGAATAGGTCTTCACCTGTTTATCCTTGACGTTAAGCCCGATGACATACCACAGCTGCTTGAAGATTTTGACAAAGTAGGGCTCCAGCACGATGCCGTCGGTGGGACGCGAACGGGTATAGCTCTTGTAGGAGAAGCTGATGCGGCGGTTCTGCTTCAGCGCGTCGATGACTACGGGCAGGTACTGGCGGGCAGAAGGCACATTCTCGAGCATAATGCGGCCGCTGATGTCGTGAGCGCCACTCAGCATGCCGCTGATGGAGACGGAGTCCACCAGCCACGACTGCAGGCGCGCATTGTGCTCCTCGCCCGACGTGTCGATATAGTATTCAAAGGTGGACTTGTCACACTGGATGTTGATGTCGAACATCTCCTCCACGCCGTCGCGGTAGTGAAAGAACGTGCGCCGCGCCAGCGGCTTCCCCTCGCTGATCTCGCTGCGCAACCAAGCCTTGTTCAGGTCTTTGAGCGTGATGCGGCCATAGCGGCTGATGGTGTCCACCAGCCACACATAGCGATTCACTAGATTCCGAGCCATACTACCAGAGATTAAAGAACAAAAAGCCTAAAGCCTAAAACCTAACGCCTCTTTATAAGCAACGCCAGGCCAATCATGGTCAAGGCTGCGTTCAGCAGCAACAACTCAAAGCCCAGCGTATAGTCGTAGCTGTTCTTGAGCCACATCTGGATGAAGAAGCTGATGACGGGTGCAGCGATACACACCACCGGCACCAGGCGGTCGCGCACGGGCGTCTTGCACATCATGCCGAAGGCGAACAGACCCAGAATCGGGCCGTAAGTGTAGCTGGCAAGGGTATATACAGCGCTGATAGCGTCACTGTTGCTGATGGCGTAGAAGATGAGGATGACCAGGCCCATTCCGGCGGCCATGGCAATGTGAACCATGCGACGGGTGCGGCCCAGGGCTGCCTCATCCTGCTTTTTGTCTGCCTCAAGGATATCGACGGTGAACGAGGTCGTCAACGACGTCAGCGCCGAGCCGGCTGCCGAATAGGCGGCGGCAATCAGGCCGATGATGAACACCACGCCCAGCAGCACGGGCATGCCGTCGCTGAAAGCTACCGTACCGAACAACTCGTCGGTCTTCTCGGGCATGGCGATGCCGTTAGCCTTCACGTGCATGGCAAGCAGCGTACCCAGCACCAGGAACAGGGCGATGACAATCACCTGCAGGAAGACACTGACGATAAGGTTCTTGGCCGATTCACTGGCATTCTTGCACGCCAGGCTGCGCTGCATCAGGTCCTGGTCAAGGCCTGTCGTGGCGATGACCATGAAGATGCCGGCAATGAACTGTTTCCAGAAGTAGGTGCCCTCCTTGGGATTGTCAAAGAAGAAGATGCGCGACGTGTCGTCACCGGCCACGGCCTTACACAGGCCCGCCAGGTCATAACCCAGTCCCTTGGCCACAAAATAGATGCTCAGCACCACCGACAGGATGAGGCAGAAGCTCTTCAGCGTGTCGGTCCAGATGACGGTCTTCACGCCGCCCTGTAGCGTGTAGAGGAAAATCAGGGCAATGGTGACAATGACGTTGATGACAAAGGGGATGTGAAGCGGGCTGAACACCAGCAGCTGCAGGGTCACACACACGACATAGAAGCGCACCGCGGCACCCAGCATCTTGCTGATGAAGAAGAACCACGCGCCGCTCTTGTGGGTACTGCCGCCGAAGCGTTGCTCCAGGTAACCGTAGATCGACACCAGGTTACGCTTGTAGAACAGCGGAATGAGCACATAGGCGATGACAAAGTAGCCCACAATGAAGCCCAGCGCCATCTGCAGGTAGCTGAAGCCCTTAGTGACCACCATGCCGGGCACCGAGATGAAGGTTACGCCCGAGATGGGCGCGCCCAGCATCGCGATGGCGACGATAAACCACGGGGCCTGGCGGCCGCCGCTCAATGCCGTATTGGTGTCGCTACCACGCGACGCGGCCCACGAGATGATAAACAACAGAATGAAGTAGCCAACTATCGTGGCAAGAACAATCCAGGGAGTCATTATTTTTTAGTTAATAGTTAACAGTTAACAGATAATAGATATGATCAAATTCAGTTGGAAGACTAGGGACTAGAGACTAGGGACTAGAGACTACTCCTCATAGAGCAGATAGGGCTTGCGCTGCGCCTTGAAGAGTTCCACGTCGCCCTGCCAGGTAGCCTTGATTTCATCGGCATTCTTGCCATCGGCAATCATCTGGCGCACTTGGGTCGTGCCCATCAGCAGGTCAAAGAAATTGCTCTTCAGGTAGAACTGCTTGCCGTTCTTGGTCAAGTTGCGGTAGGCATCGATGATGTATTCCAGGTTGATGCCTTTGGCAATGACGTCCTCAGCATCCAGGTTGTGCAGGTCCACACCGTGGCACAGGTTGTCCATCTGCGGCGGTGTCTTGGCGCCGAAGCGGCTCTTGGGCGTGAATTCAAAGTCATAGCCCGTCATGTCGGGGTGGCCATAGACCTGGAAGGGCCAGTCGGTGCCGCGCCCCAGGCTCACGGTCGTCCCCTCGAAGTAGCACATCGACGGGTACAGGTAGATGGCGAGCATATTGGGCAGGTTGGGGCTCGGAGCGATGGGCAGCGTGTAACGCGTCTGGTGGGTGTAGTTCTGGCAGGGGATGACGGTGAGGTCCACTTTCTTGCTATCCTTGAGCCAGCCCTCGCCGTTAGCCATCTGTGCCAGCTCGCCCAGCGTCATGCCGTGCACCGTGGGGATGGGCAGACGGCCCACGCCCGACTTGAGCGACATGTCCAGGATCGGTCCGTCAACGTACATGCCGTTGGGATTCGGCCGGTCAAGCACCATGAACTGCTTGCCATAGGTCACCGCTGCGTCCATCAGGTTGATCATCGTCACATAGTAGGTGTAGAACCTGAGGCCCACGTCCTGGATATCGGTCACGATGATGTCGATACCGTCCATCACCTCGCGGCTGGGCATCGGCGACTTGCCGTCATACAGCGACGCGATGGGGATGCCGGTCTTCTCGTCCACACTGCTCGACACGTGCTCGCCGGCATCGGCGTTGCCGCGAAATCCGTGCTCCGGCGAAAAGATGGTCACCACATTCACACCCTGCTCCAGCATCAGGTCCAGCGTGTGTTTGTCACCCACCATGCCGGTCTGGTTACTCAGCAGGGCCACACGTTTGCCCTCCAGCAGGGGCACATACTCGCCCGTGCGAGCAGCACCGACCACAACCTCGCCGCCGGGCTTTTCGGCCGGCGATGCCGCTTGCTGATCATCGGCCACAGCCACGCCGGCAGCGGCAGGCTGGCTCACGCGATGGCTGCACGAACTCATCGACGACATCGACAGCCACACCAGCAACAGCAACAGGTAATTCTTTGTCATTTTCTTCATACTTCCTCAATGATTTTCGTTTCAACCTCGCAAAAATACTGATTTGCCCCGAATAAACAACACACTCCTCCAAACATTTTTGCCAAAAAATGGCACACACCCCGCCCACAACCCTACATTTTATAATGACATCACTTCCATTTCCGTCAAATTGTTGTATATTTGCGACATCAAACCAAGACCTTAGAACGATGACCTACAAGTACGACGTCTTCATCAGCTATTCCCGCAAAGACTACAAGGACGAGGCAACAAAAGCCGAAATCCCCGGCAATCCCATTACCGCTATTACCGAAGCCTTCGACAAGAACAACATCTCCTACTGGATTGACCGTGAAGGCATTTACAGCGGCCAGGAATTCAGAGATAAAATCATTGATGCTATTGCCACATCTAGCGTCTTTTTATTCGTCTCCTCACACAACTCCAATCAATCCATCTGGACAAAAAGAGAGATTCTGGAGGCATCGGATAGCGGAAAATACATTATCCCTTTTAAGATCGATGATTGTGAGTATGACAGAAGTGTTAAGTTTGAATTAAGGCCTCTGGACTTCATCGAGTATTTCAGCGACAAGGAAGGCGCCCTCCAGGACTTGGTACGTTCAGTCAATCAGTACAAAGAAGAACTGGCCAAGGAGGAGAAAAAACAACTCGAAGCGAAACTGAAAGCCGAAATCACAGAAAAAATCAGAACGCTGGAAGAGGACTTTAAGATCAGTGTCCAGAGGCACGAAGTGACTCTTAAAGAGATACTTGAGCTCCACGCAAAATTGGGAACAACCACCAAAATCTGCCCCATCTGCGACAAAAAGGTCCCCCTCGAGACCACTTTCTGTGAGCGCTGCGGTTGGCAGTTCCCCGCCCTGCTCTCCAGCGATGTTGACAGGAAACTGTTAACCCTCCTCAAAGCTAACTGGAAAATCATCAACACGGCCACCACATCCAAGGACGAAATAAAGACCCTCAAAAATGAAAACCTAGAGCTAAAAGAAACCATTGACAACATTTCCAAGGAACTGGAAAAATCCCAAAAAGAGAAAGCCCAAATAGCCGAAGAAAAGGCTATGCTGAATACCCAAATACAATAGACCTATAGGTCATTTTGCAGGATAGGAAGTGCCTGTAGAGCCGATGAACACTGGCTTTACAGGCATTTCAAAATTTTCAGGTAAAAATCTGCTTGT
>CACWID010000050.1 GCA_902760865.1 uncultured Bacteroidales bacterium
TGTGATTGAACGGACCACATTTAGCTTTTCTACAAAATCATGTCTCATATAATAACTGCACTCCAATAGTTTTGTGTCCAACTTTTGGGGTGCAGTTCAGATAAGAGGGGGCCGGGGGGCGTTGATACTACCGAAGCCCAATCCCAAAACCCCAGCGACCCTGTAGAGACGCAAAATCTTGCGTCTCCCACCGCAAGGCAATACCAGAAACGGCTACATGGCCGATAAATCGAGCATCATCTAATGACGGCCTATAGGCTGATGGCGTCCTTGACCTTCTCGGGCAGGAGCGCCAGGTCGAGCACCTCCTTGATGGTGTTGACGTAGTGGAATGTCAGGCCCTTGAGGTAAAGCTCGTTGATCTCATCGATGTCCTTGCGGTTGGCCTTGCACAGGATGATATCCTTGATGCCGGCTCGCTTGGCGGCAAGAATCTTCTCCTTGATGCCGCCGACGGGCAGCACCTTGCCGCGAAGGGTGATTTCGCCGGTCATCGCTAGGTGGTCCTTGACCTTGCGCTGCGTGAAGGACGAAGCGAGCGAAGTGACCATCGTCACGCCTGCCGACGGACCGTCCTTGGGGATAGCGCCCTCAGGCACATGGATGTGGATGTTATACTTGTCGAACAAGTCCGGGTCAATGTCCAGCAGGAAGCAGTGGGAGCGCAGGTACTGCAGCGCGATGACTGCCGATTCCTTCATCACGTCACCCAGGTTGCCGGTCAGCGTGAGTTTCTCGCCCTTGCCGCGTGCCAGCGACGACTCCACAAACAGGATCTCGCCGCCAACTGCAGTCCAGGCCAGACCGGTCACCACGCCGGCAAACTCGTTGCCCTCATACTTGTCGCGGCTGTAGTCTGGAGCGCCGAGGTATTCCTTCAGGCCGTCGGCCTTGATACTGGTGGGATAAGGGTCACCGCTGGCCTTGCGACGTGCCACACGACGCAGCACGGTAGCAATCTTCTTCTCGAGTTGGCGCACGCCCGACTCGCGGGTATAGTCCTCGATGATCTTGAGTATCGTCGACTTGCCGAACTTGATTTCGTTCTTGCCGAAGCCGTTGTTGTCCAGTTCCTTGGGGATGAGGTGGCGCTTGGCAATTTCCAGTTTCTCCTCGGGGATGTAGCCGTTGATCTCGATGACCTCCATGCGATCAAGCAGCGGGCGGCTCACCGTGGCCAGGCTGTTGGCCGTAGCGATAAACAGGATTTTGGACAGGTCATAGTCCACATCCAGGTAATTGTCATGGAAGTGGCCGTTCTGCTCGGGATCAAGCACCTCGAGCAACGCCGACGACGGGTCGCCCTTGAAGTCCTGCCCCACCTTGTCGATCTCGTCGAGGACGATGACGGGGTTGTTGCTGCCACACTTGGCAAGAGCGGCAATGATGCGGCCGGGCATAGCACCGATGTAGGTACGGCGGTGGCCACGGATCTCCGCCTCGTCGTGAAGGCCGCCCAGCGAGATGCGGGCATACTCACGGTGCAGGGCATCGGCAATCGACTTGCCCAGCGACGTCTTTCCCACGCCGGGAGGGCCGTAGAGGCACAGGATAGGCGCCTTGAGGTCGCCACGCAGCTTGAGCACTGACAGGTGCTCAAGGATGCGGTCCTTGACCTTTTCGAGCCCGTAATGGTCGTGGTTGAGTTTCTCCTCAACCTTCTTGAGGTCGAAGTTGTCCTCAGTATAGGTATCCCAGGGCAGATTGAGCATATTGTCCAGATAGGCATACTGCACCGAGTAGTCTGGCGACTGGGGATTGAGTCGCTCCAGTTTGCGCAATTCCTTGTCAAACTGCTTCTTCACGTCCTCGCTCCACTTCATCTTCAGGCTGCGCTCGTGCAGCTCGTCGATGTCGTCAACGTCGGTACCCAGCTCCTCCTGGATGGTGCGGATCTGCTGCTGCAGGAAGTGTTCACGCTGCTGCTGCGAGAGGTCCTCACGGGTACGTTCCTGAATGTTGGCCTTGATTTCCACCAGCTGCTCCTCGCGGGTCAGCAACTGGTAGAGCATGTAAGCGCGCTTCTTGACGTCACGCTCTTCGAGCATGTGCTGCTTCTGCTCCGGCTCAAAGGCGATGTTGGTTGCCAGGAAGTTGATCAGATACATCGGGTTGTCGATGTTCTTCATGGCGAAGGCCAGTTCACGGCCATTGGTGCCCATGTTGCGCAGCATGCGCAGGGTGACCTCGACAATAGACTGCATCAGCATCTCGAACTCCTTGTCGCCGACCATGGGCGGCTTGTCCTCAACGAGGGACACCGATCCGCGCAGGTAGGGAGAGACAACGGCCACCTTCTCGAGCTGGCAAGCCGAACGGCCCTGCAGGATGACATTGGTCGAGCCATCGGGCAGTTCCAAGACCTTGATGATCGAGGCGATGGTGCCGTAGCGGTACAGGTCGCGCTCCATCGGGTCCTCGACGTGGCTGTCATACTGGCAGATGACGGCAATGGCCGAATGCGACTCCTCGGCTTCCTTGATGAGCCGCAACGACTTGTCACGTCCCACCGACACGGGCATCGTCATCGAGGGGAAAAGCACCATGTTGCGCAACGGCAAGATGGGGATGTCTTCGGCCTCACTGTCCTGGATGTCATTGAAGTCGGTCACTTCGCGGACCTCGGTAATGATGGGGAGAACGCGTGACCCGCCATCGTTCAGTTCGTTATCTATGTTGTCTAAGAAATCTATCATATATCAGTGTTAGCAAATTCAATATTTCATGCGATACCGCACTAAACGGCGCCAAAATTACAAAAAATCCTTGAACTGCCCTCACCCTGCTGCCCGATTTGGTGCCAATCGGTGTAAAATTCACCTTATTCTCTAATAAATAAGATGATTCGGGTTGTAAGTATCAGGATTTTGGATTACCTTTGCACAAAATCTGTATATAATTCAAGTATCCAATGGAAAGAAACGCCACTGTAAAATTGTATTCACTGGGGTGGAGCGAGATGCGCACCTACCTGTTCGCCTTGATGTTCATCGTCGGCAATATCGTGCTGCCGCAGTTCTGCCACCTGTTTCCGCAGGGAGGCCTGATACTGTTGCCCATCTACTTCTTCACGCTGATAGCGGCCTACAAATACGGCCTGCGCGTGGGTCTGCTCACCGCCGTACTGTCACCGCTCATCAACTCGGCCCTGTTCGGGATGCCTCCCGCTGCCGCCCTGCCCATCATCATGATCAAGGGCATTCTGCTGGCTGTTGCCGCAGCATGGATGGCCGGACGCAGCAAGGGCGCCTCGCTGCTGGCTATCATCGCTGTGGTGCTGGCCTATCAGCTCGTGGGCGGCCTCATCGAGTGGCCCTTGACAGGCAGCCTTGCCAGCGCATTGCAGGATTGGAAACTGGGCTGGCCCGGCATGCTGCTGCAAGCCGTCGGCGGCTGGCTGGTCATCAACCACCTCCTCCGCAACTGATTTTTTCACATATAATTATCGTGAATTATTCATTAATTATTGACACATCGATTAATGGCGACACTAAAATGTCGCCATTATTTCATACTATAATTTATTCTAGATGATTAATCCCAAAGATTATCAGGAAACTGTTTATAATTATTGGTGCTGCGATGACTGTTCATCGTGAATTAAACTGGGGGTTGCTTGAATCGATATATAACGAGGCTCTGCATCTTGAATTACTAGATTTGGGCATAAAACATGAAACCGAGAAGCATTTACCATGTTTCTACAAACATCACCAATTGGAGAAATACTTCCAATTAGACCTTGTTGTTGATGACGATATTATCGTAGAACTCAAGTCTGTCAATAAAATTGTACCTGCGCACCGGTCACAACTATTTAACTATATGAGACTCACCAAGAAACCAATCGGTTTGCTCATCAATTTTGGGCAACCTAGTTTACGAGGTGAAAGATACGCTTTTTTCAGTGAGACTAACGCCTGCGTCGTACTTGATAAAGAAATGGATCTTGTTTACCCCGATGATATATAATTCATGATAAATTCACGATAATTCACGTTAAAAATATGCCGCTGTAAGTCGGCGGCTGGCTGGTACTCAACCATTTCCTTCTCCACCTGTTTTTTTACATATAATTATCGTGAATTAATCATGAATTTTCGACATTGGTATCAATAAAGCAAAAGGCTATAATTAATGATAAATTCACGATAATTCACGTAAAATATTTTGTTGCTGCAAGCCCGCGGCTGTCTGGTCATCAACCACCTGCTTCGCCACCTTTTTTAACATATAATTATCATGAATTAATCATGAATTTTCGACATTGGTATCAAAAGGCAAAAGGCAATAATTAATGATAAATTCACGATAATTCACGTAAAATATTTTGTTGCTGCAAGCCCGCGGCTGGGCAGTAATCAACTAACTACTACGCCACCAGTTTTTCACATATTATTAAGAAGCACAAGGGCTATTACGCTCTTGTGCTTCTTGTATTGTTGGCGAAATGGGATTACTTGTCGAGGGTCTTCTTGACAGTGTAAGTACCTGCCTGGTATTCTCGTGACTGGGTCTCGCCAGGGAGGGTAACCGATGCTGTTGCTCCCTTGGGGATTGTGAATTTCCATATCCACTTGTCACCCTCATACTTCCAGGAACTCTTGATGAGGCCGGCGGCTGAGTTGTATTCGGCGTCAACGTGCCCAAGGCGCCTGTCAGGGACAGGCTTCATGATGATGTGACGGAATCCGGGTTGAGCCGTGTCGGCTGCAATGCCAGCCACGGTTTCCCAAATCCACTGGCAGACGACACCATAAGCATAGTGGTTGAAACTGTTCATGCCCTGCGGACCCATTCCTTCCTCAATCATATAGCTGTTCCAGCGTTCCCAGATGGTTGTGGCACCATTGTCCACCGAATAGAGCCAGCTGGGATTTTTGCGTTGGAAAAGCAACTCATAGGCGATGTCACTCATCCCGTTCTCGGTGAGTGTGGACATCAGAATGGACGTGCCCAGAAAACCCGTCTGCAGGCAGTTGCCATGCTTCTCAAAGTTCTCACGCAGGCGCTTCAACTGGTTATCTCGGGCCTGTCCCGTAAACAACTCATTCTTGAGAGCAAACAGAATCGGTGTCTGCATCGTGTTGAGGGTATCAGCCTTGAACTCGCCATTCTCCCTAAAGAAGCGCTTCAACAGGTAGGCTTTTGCCTCGGCGACCATGGCTTCATACTTTGATGCGTCGCGACCTGTGGCCAGAGCCATGTCGCGCATCATCGCGGCATCGATAGCCCAATAGGATGCACCCAGATAACTCCAATAGAATCGGGTATCGGACTTAACGCCATATTTGCCAAAGGCCCTACCCGTGCAGCTCTCTAGCGGCTCATAGCTCAGCCAGTCGGCCCACTGATAGTTGCCGTTCTCGGCATTCAGGGCAGTGTGGTCATATTTCGTCTGATTCACGTGGTCCATGAATTTCTCCATCGACTCCCAGTGCTGGCCAACGATGTCATTGTCGCCGAACTGTTTCCAAACTGTCCAAGGGACGATGATGCCGGCATCGGCCCAGCCCAAGCGCATCATGTCGTTAGGCATGGCGCCATATTGTGCCCACGGAGCGACACCAGGATAGGCACCTGTCTCGCTTTGGGAGTCACGCACGTCACGCAACCACTTGCTGAAGAAGCTGTCGGTGTTGGCAAAGAAGGTTCCCGTCTCGGTGAACACCTGCGTGTCGGCCATCCATCCCAGGCGCTCGTTGCGCTGCGGGCAGTCGGTGGGAACCGACAGGTAATTGGAACGCTGTCCCCAGAGGGTGTTTGAAATCAGTTTGTTCACCAGCTCGTTGCCTGTAGTGATCTTGCCGATCTCCATGTCCTGGGCAATCGATGTCACAGGAATAGACTTCACGCTGTTGATGACCACATCGTCGGTCACTGTGACAGAAATCAGGCGATAGCCGAAGAACGTGAAATGGGGATACCACTCAGCAGGCACCTTGGAATCGGCAAACGTGTAGTCAATCCTCATGCCCGTGTCCGGGATACGCAAGTTCTGACGGTGTACACTGCCTTCGGGACCATCCATGCCACGGCTCTTCAGGCCATTGCCGTCGTTCAGCAGCTCAGAGGTGATGCACGTGAGTCGTGTTCCCGCTTTGGCATTAAATACAAAGGCCGGCACGGCAGAGCAATTCTGGCCGAAGTCGATCACGAGATGCTCGCCCGCATGAACGACCATCGGCTCTCCACCCACATACTCCCTGCTGATGACCACTTTGCCATAGGCTGTCGAGTCAGCACCCTCAACATCTTTCCAGATGTAGGCACGGACAGGAGCGAGGGCCAGGTCGTGGCGCAGGTAAATCTCAGCACCATTTGTCGGAAGGATTTCACCCTTGAATTCGTCACTCACGACAGGCGTGGCCAATTCTGGACTCATGGCATTGACTGAATGCTCACGGGCGTCATATACCTCGCCGTCGAAGATGGCCGCATGCTTCACAGGCCCCGCAATGCCCGCTTTCCAGTGCTGGGTGTCGGTGCCAAAGCGTTTTTTGGTGCCATCGGCATAGGTCAGTTCCAGGACACCACGGAAGGCGCACTTCTTGCCAATCATTCCGTCATTGCCGCCAGGGGTCACGATCTTGTCGGCCCACCACCCTGGGGTCACCTGTGCCGACAGCACATTCTCGGCACCAGCAGCAGTATTGAACTTCCCTGTAACGTCATAGGTGAAAGAACGCTTGGTCTTCATCGGATGGGTGAAACCCGGCTTGAGGACTTCCTCACCGATGTTCTCACCGTTGACGTAGATTTCATACACGCCGAGGCCTGTCGTCATCCACAGGGCCTTGGTCACTTGCTGCTCATTTTTTAGCGTGGAGACAAACCAGTTGGCGCCATCGGCCGCACGGGTTCCATCCTGGACTTTTCCAGTCACAACGGGAGCACCGGCAACAGCAATCCATGACGAGGCATTCCAAGCCTCCTCTTCGAGCGACGGAGCACGTTGCGACATCACGCACTGCTTCACTGAACTGCAAGCAGTGAGAGCAATCATACCCACCACGCAGGCGAGTTGTAGCCATTTAGATTTCATCATTTCTATTATTTTTGAATTTTGATCATTAACTAAGTCATCAACTGAATCGGTAAGCATCTATTGCTTTACTGTCATCTCAAAATTGAAACAGTCAAAACTAAAAAAGCGACGGGTAGAATCAGTAATAAGAAGGAGAGCCAGGTGCGTTGATATTTCTTATAGACAATCGCAGGCAGCAGGCTGAGACAGGCAGCTATGGCTGTGTATAAAAACATCGCTCCATAGGCTTCAAACCACTTGTGGCCATTCACAGCCATATTGGCAGCAATGATGATCCCCCAAAATACCAAGAGCATCGCCCCCTTGCAGATTCGTTCGGTTTGCTTATTCAGCACAGATTTGTTCTTTCTCAGATATCTGGCTGCGAACAAAAAAGCAGCAGATACTGTTATTATCATCAGGCCAAATAAAAGGAGAAAATCACGTGCCTCAGGTGATCCAGCCGTAACAGCAAAAGCCAAGATGTACAACAGAATGAAGAAAAAACTGAGCCCTACAGCATAGGAGAACAGTAGACGTTTGATGGTCGACATCCAACTCAGTCCGTAGAATTGCTTGAAATCCAACAAAAGCAGATAAGTGACCAGCAAAGAGAAGACAAACGATATCAGATTAGAAACAGTCAAGAAGCCGATCGCCAATTGTTTGATTCCCGCTATGCCAGATGATAGCGCGTGAGTCTCAACAAAAACACATAGGCTGTTCCCCAAATAAGCCGGGATCCTGCACAATAGCATCTGGGACAGGACGAAAATCAAGAAGATATAGGTCTCTACCAGGTTGTAACGACAGACTCTACGAAATGCGACCCAAATACAGAGCACCATAAAAATGCCAACGAACAGCCACTCGTACAACAAGTTGCGTGACAAGAAATGGGCAAACCAGACAAACGCATTATACAGGGTCAGCAGGACACCCGTCGGGTGAAATCGCTCAAAAAAGCGTCCGTCTATCCAAGAAAAGAGAGAATTGATCTCAACACCGGGCAACAAGCTGACGAAAAGAGTAAACACAACGGTGATAGCCAGCAATTTAAACGGCGGGAAATAATGCTGCCGGTGCCCATCCAGGTAGTCTTTAACCATATAACCCGGTCGCCAGAACAGGTCACGCACCGTGCGGAAAATCGGGCGGTTGCCCAGTCCCCAGATGTCAAGAAGGTTGAGAAATGCCTGGCGCCATGAGAAACGGCTCCAATAGCCAGCCTGCCCACACTGCGGACAATAACGTCCCGTGAACTCCTCGCCACAGTTGATGCAGACGTGGTCGGTATGATCAGCTGCAGGCAGTGCCGCTCTTTCCCGTTGCCGCCGGTCGAGCTTCAAGTCCAATGCCTTGAGTTTGCGGCGCCAAGTATTCTTTTTGACGGGTTTCGGCGGTTTGGGTTTCTTGACCCGTTTTGTTTTGAGCCTCGAGGCTGCTTTCTGAAATTTTGCGGTTAGTTTCATGGCGCAAATATATAAAAAAATCCCGCACAGGTACTGTCCTGGCGGGATTAAATGATTCAGTTCTTAGCCTTTAGAGGCTCAAATGCTTGATAACGGCGAATCGCTTGAAGTGACTACTCATTACTTGAGCTTGAAATCAACATTGGTGCCATCGGCATAGGAACTACGCATGGCTTCCCAGAAGGCGTTTTCAGTCAGCCCACGGTTATACCAGTCATCTTCATAGCGGACGCCATCCAGACCCCTGTTGGTAGACGGAACGCAGACGTAAGCCGTTCCAAAACCGATGGCGTTATAACCCAACAAAGCCACTTGAGTAAGCTCGTAAGTCTTCTTATTCTCATCACCTGTCAGGGTGAGGGTCCGGCCAGAATAACTCCACGATCCAAAATACCATTCCGCTTTAAACCGCAGCAGGTCATCATTCACAACTGTGATTGTGCCCTTGACAGCCTCTTTTTCATTGAAAGCCCAGATCTTCTTGACAGGCGCATCCAGCGTGTTGTCAAAGGCCAAGAAAAGCGGGTTTGTCAGGTCCGTCTTAACAACTTCTTTCACGTCCAGAACAGGATTGTCGCCACAAGAAGTCGCAAAAAGGCTGATAACGACAGCAATCAACGGTAACAGATAGCGTCTCATCTTTACAAAAATCAAATTGTGTTATTAATCGTTTCAGAACATCTTCTCGGGATAGACGCCGGTAGCATGGAGCTCAGCGAACTTGTCCACAACGCCCTGGCGGTCGGCGGCATAGGTCACACCGAACCACTTGCTCTCGGTAGTGAGCACCTTGACCTGGGCTGTGCCGTTGTTCACCATCTCGTTGACCACAGTGGGGATGAAGAACTCGGCCTTGGGCTTGTCGATGTTCTCCTTGAGGAAGTCAACAAAGCAACGCTCGCTGTGTTCAAAGTAGTCAGGCGTGAAGCCCCAGAAGTTCATCGACACGGGCGTGTCAAACGCCAAGTGCTGCGCGTCACCGTTCTCGTCGGTGAAGGCGATGTTGTGGTCAGCGTCATAACCGATGCTGGTGCGCTCGACCACGCCGGTGAGAAGTCCGTCGCGGGTCTCACACACGCCGCGTGCTACGGTGCCGCTCTCGCTCATGGTGTTACCCACCTTGAAGCCTACCATGCTGTAGTGTCCCTTGCTGTCCTCGGGCAGAGATGACAACTCGGCTGCCATGACCTCAAAGCTGTTGCGGCCATAGTAATCATCAGCATTGATGATGGCAAACGGCTCACGGATAACATCCTTACCCATCAGCAGGGCGTGGTTGGTACCCCAAGGCTTTACGCGCTCTTCAGGACAGGTAAAGCCCTCAGGCAGGTCGTTCAAGCCCTGGAAAACGAGTTCCACGGGGATGTGTCCCTCATATTTTGATAAGATCTTCTCACGGAAATCGGCCTCGAAATCCTTGCGGATGACGAACACGACTTTTCCGAAGCCGCTCTTGATAGCGTCATAGATCGAATAGTCCATGATGGTCTCTCCATGAGGTCCCAGACCATCGAGCTGCTTAAGGCCGCCATAACGGCTACCCATGCCAGCAGCAAGCACAAATAATGTCGGTTTCATTGTTTAGTTTAAAGTTGTTAATCTTTTTATAAATGAACGCGGATTTCTCACTAATCTCTAATCACTAATCAGCGAGCTTAAAATCAAAGATGATCGTGCGGCGATACTCCTCGTCGGGGCGCAAGAGCGGCGACGGGAAGTTGTCGTGGTTGGGTGCATCGGGGAAGCCCTGGCACTCAATGGCAATTCCATCATAGTCATGATATTGCTTGCCACTCTTGCTCAGGGGGCAACCCTCAAGCCAATTGCCGGCATACATCTGGGCGGCAGGCTGGTCGGTGCTGATTTCCACCTGACGGCCTGACTCCTTGTCACACAGCACGGCAGCCAAGTGCAAGTTGCCGTCCTCATGGCCGTCAATGACCCAGCAGCTGTCATAACCCTTGCCATAGTTCAGGGCCGGGAAATCCTGCTTGATGTCACGACCGACCATCTTGGGCTCGGTGAAATCCATCGGAGTGCCCTCGACAGGGGCAATTTCGCCTGTCGGGATAAGGTCGGCATCGGTCGCCAGATAGTGGGAACAGTTGAGCTGCAGCACTTGATTGAGGGCCGTTCCTCCCCTATCCTCTCCTGCCAAATTGAAATAGGTGTGGTTGGTGAGGTTAAGGGCGGTGGGGGCGTCGGTCACAGCACCCAGTTCAATCTTGAGCACGTTGTCATCACTCCAGGTGTAGGCGACACGTGCGGTGAGGTTGCCAGGATAGTTTTCGTCACCATCGGGGCTCTCCAACGAGAACACGACGGTGTCTCCGTCCATCTCACAATCCCAGATCTTGTTCTGGAAGCCCACGTTACCGCCATGCAGGTGGTGCTTGTCCTGATGATTGCAATTCAGCTGGTAAGTCTTGCCGTCAATCTCGAGATGACCCTTGCAGATGCGGTTGGAGAACCGTCCAGGCACCTTGCCTGCACACGGGCCGTCAAAGAAATAATCCTCTAAATTCTTGTAGCCCAGCACCACGTCGGCAAGTATGCCGTCACGGTCAGGCACCTTGATTTCCAGGATGCCGGCGCCCAACGACGAGAGTTTCACACTTGCTCCGCTGGCGTTGATCAATTCATAGGTGGTGATTTCACCACGCTCGGTCTCATGGGTGTCAATACGGATGCTCTTCATCTCAATCCTCCACCTTGTGAGCGCCGTCGCTGATGATGACATTGATCACCTCGGGCTCGTGTCCGTATTTTGCGTTGAATTTCTCCTTGGCCGTGGCAATGAAGTTGTCATAGCGGTCATCCTTGACCAGGTTGATGGTGCAGCCACCAAAACCGCCGCCCATGATGCGCGAGCCGGTCACGCCGCACTCGCGAGCCACATCATTGAGGTAGTCGAGCTCCTCGCAGCTCACCTCATAGTCACGTGACAGTCCATCGTGGGTCTCGAACATGCAGCGGCCCACGGTCTCATAGTCACCGCGCTCGAGGGCATCGCACACGTCGAGCACACGCTGCTTCTCGCCGATGACAAAGCGGGCACGACGATAGTCCTCGTCACTGATCTTGTCGCGGACGTCGGCCAGCATGGTATAGGAGGCGTCGCGCAGGGTTTCCACGCCCAACGTGGCAGCCACGCGCTCGCAGGACTCACGGCGCTTGTTGTAGGGCGAATCCACCAGCTCGTGTTTCACCTTGCTGTTAAGCAGCACGAGCTTATAGCCCTCAGGATGGAAGGGGAAGTATTCATGCTCGAGCGAGCGGCAGTCGAGGCGCATCAGGCAGTCCTTCTTGCCGAACACGCTGGCGAACTGGTCCATGATGCCGCAGTTCACGCCGCAATAGTTATGCTCGGTGCTTTGTCCGATCTTGGCCAGCTCAAACTTGTCGATCTTGTTCTCGTTGAACATATCGTTGAGGGCAAAGGCAAAGCAGGACTCCAGCGCTGCCGATGATGACAAGCCAGCACCCAGAGGCACATTGCCTGCAAACACGGTGTCAAAGCCCTTGACCACGCCACCGCGCTTGATGGTCTCGCGGCACACGCCGAAGATGTAGCGTGCCCACTGCTCCTGAGGAGCATCCTCCTCGTTAAGGCCAAACTCGCAGTAGGCATCCATATCCATACTGTACACGCGGACCTTGTCGGTGCCGTTAACGTTGATTTCGGCCATGATATACTTGTCGATAGCACCAGGGAAAACAAATCCACCGTTATAATCAGTGTGCTCACCAATCAGGTTGATTCGGCCAGCCGATGCATAAATCACGCCATCCGTACCGAAACGTTTTTTGAATTGATCTTTGATCTTTTCTTTCATTTGTATTTAATATATGTAGTTATGTAGTTAATAATTGATTCCTTTAATGTGATGCTACTTGATGAAGTAGCTGCTCTTGTCGTTGACAATCCGCTGCAAGTTCTCAAGGTTGATGTGCCCGTAGACAAGGACCATCACATCGTTCATCTCGCTAGAATTGGCCAGGACAATCTCGTTGACATATTGGCCGTCGCGGTGCACAAGTGCAGTCCTGGTCTCATAACCGGTCTGATTGGTCACAATTTCCTCATAGTAGCGGTTCTTGAAAAGATTCTGGATGCGCTTGCGGAACTTATCGCGAACGTTCCCGCTGCAGCGGCTCAGGTCCAGCACCTGTACCGACGAGATGCCGATGCTGGCCTCAGACAGGGTTGGAGATATCAGGCGTCCAAGCCCCAACAGGCCACTGCCCACATTGACATACTGCGCATGCTTGGCATCACGCATGTCGTTTATAATATCATCAGCATTATGAGAAAGCATGCCACAAGACGTCACCAGCAACAGCGATGACATCAATACAAATAATAATTTCTTCATATATTTACTCATTTTAGTTTGCAGCAGGCAAATATAGCACAAAAAGTCGGTATGCTGTGGCAGTTAATTCTTAAAAATGGCAAAATAGTAAGATATTTCAGTAAAAAAAAGGTTTTTTCCATAAAATTGGATGATATCAAAGAATAATTTCTTAATTTTGCAGTTTGATTATACAAAGCAACAAATATCTTTCAAGAAAATATTTATTTAGAAATGGCTAACATCAATGATTTTAATTTTGCCGGACTTAAGGCAATCGTGCGCGTTGACTTCAACGTGCCCCTGAACGAAAAAGGAGAAATCACCGACGACACCCGCATCCGCGGAGCAGTTCCCACCCTGAAAAAAATCCTCGCTGACGGCGGAGCCCTGATTATCATGTCACACATGGGCAAGCCCAAGGGCAAAATCAACCACAAGCTCTCGCTGAGCCAGATTACCAGCGCCGTTGCAGCAGCTTTGAGCCGTCCCGTGCAATTTGCCCAGGACAGCGCCGAGGCACATAACCAGGCCGCCGCTCTCAAGCCCGGTGAGGTGCTGCTGCTCGAGAACCTGCGCTTCCATCCCGAGGAGGAAGGCAAGCCCGTCGGTATCGAGAAGGATGATCCCAACTATGACGCCGCCAAGAAGGAGATGAAGGCTCGTCAGACCGAATTTGCCAAGACACTGGCCAGCTATGCCGACGTATATGTGAACGATGCTTTCGGTACCGCTCACCGCCGTCACGCCTCGACTGCCGTTATCGCCGACTTCTTTGACGCCGACCACAAGATGCTGGGTCTGCTCATGGAGAAAGAGGTAACCGCTATCGACAACGTGATGAAGAACGCTCAGCACCCCTTTACCGCTATCATCGGCGGCAGCAAGGTATCCAGCAAGCTGTCAGTCATCAAGAACCTGCTCGACAAGGTGGACAACCTTATCATCGGCGGTGGCATGGGCTACACCTTTATCAAGGCCCAGGGCGGCCACATCGGCGACTCGCTGCACGAGGACGACCTGATGCCCGAGGCTCTGAACGTCATTGCCGCAGCCAAGGAGAAAGGCGTGAACCTGAGCCTCTCGGTAGCTACCGTAGCCGGCGACAGCTTCTCTAACGACGCTAACCGCCAGACGGTGGACATCTACAACATCCCCGATGGTTGGGAGGGCATGGATGCCAGCGAAGCTTCTTTGGCTAACTGGAAGAAGATCATCCTCGACAGCAAGACCATCCTGTGGAACGGCCCCGTGGGCGTGTTTGAGTTCGAGAACTTTGCACACGGCACCGGCGAAATCGCCAAGTATGTGGCCGAAGCAACCCAGAACGGCGCTTACTCCCTCGTGGGCGGCGGCGACTCGGTAGCTGCCGTGAACAAGTTCGGCCTGGCCGACCAGGTTTCCTACGTATCGACCGGTGGCGGTGCCATGCTCGAGGCCATCGAGGGCAAGACCCTGCCCGGCGTAGCAGCCATCCTCGGCGAGTAACGTTTCCGACCCTTTTGGCTCACGCTAAGGCGCTAACGCGCTAAGAATTATTTATATCAGACAACTTGGATGACTCGTCCTAAAATTTTTTGACAGATTTTTCTTTATTTTCCTACACAAGACGGGTAATGCTGAGCCGTCATTGTTGGCGCTAAAGTCTGTTGGGGG
>CACWID010000051.1 GCA_902760865.1 uncultured Bacteroidales bacterium
ATATACATCCCACTCGGTCCAGGTGCCGTCGGGGAACTGGATGCGGTAGTAGATCACACTGGGTTCGGTGGGGATGATCTCAACGAAGTAAGCGTGGATACCATCGGTGGTGTAGCCGTTGAAGGTGGGAGCTGCGGTCAGCTCGGTGGGCTCAACGGGCTCGCCGCCCTCAGCCAGCGTGGTGAAGAGCGTTGATGCGCTCCACTCGCTGGAGAAGCCAGCAGTACCGGTAGCCTGAATCTGTACCTCATAGGTGGTCTCGGGAGTGAGGCCCTCAAGAACAGTATTCAAGTCAGCGATCTCGTTCACAACGATCCACTCATTACCAGCCTCGCCGATCTTGACGTCGTCAATAAGCAAGGTGTAAACGTCAGAGCAGTTGTAGTGACGGATAGCAAATACGCCCCTCTGGCCAGCGAGCTCACAGCTGCTCAGGTCGAAGGTGTACTGGGTCATACCATAGTTGGCAACGATGTCCTCTGAAACGGGAACGAATTGATCGAGAGATACCCAGTCAGCCGGACCTACGTAAACGCGGAATACCTCATCATACCAGCTGGAAGCAGCACCAGTAGCATAGAATGAGAGCTCACCATTGATAGCAACCTCAGGCGAGATCAGCCAGTTGTCGGGATACAGAGCGCCCCAGTAGTAGCTGTCAGAAGCCAGAACGCAGGTGCCGCTGTTGGCCATGTCACTGCTGGTATTATAGTACCAGTTGTCACCGTCGCCATCGTTGTCGTAGATAACCCAGCCCTCGAGCTGTGAGTCATCCTCGAAGTCCCAGAAACCGCCCTCGTTGGGGTTGTAAACCCTGTAGCGGAGGTTCCAAAGGATGTCATCATCGTCCTCCCAGCTTACGTTAGCAGTGGTAGCAGCGGGATCAACGGTCAGAGCAGTAGGAGTAGTCAGCGCTACGCCCGGCTCAAGAACGGTCAGAGCTACGCCGTCATTGCTGCCGTAAACGCCGATAGTGAAGACATAAGTCATACCATCCACGAACTCGAAGTCATCATAGCGGCCGGGGATAGAACCATTGCTCGATGCGATCCACATCCTGTCGCCAGGAGTCGGGTTGGTGATGCACCAGTCATACACACCAGCGGGAACCAGAATGGAAACCTCAGCGTCAAACACGATGTTCGTGGTGTTGAGAGCACCATCTGCATTCTCGGGAATCTTGTACTCAAACTCTGCATAGGTAGCATCGTCCACATTGCCGCCCGTGGTCAGAGCACCAGTCTCGGGAATGATGTAGCCAAAAGCGTTAGCATCGGCATCCAGCAGCATCTGATAGCCAGAGCCGTCGCCCCAGATGTCACCAGCGCTCAGGGTTACCTTAGCATAGCCGGAAGGAACCACGTCCCTGGTAGCAGTCACGCTAGTGGGAACGTTCAGATAGCGGGCATTCAATGCCTGCTTACCAACCTGGTGTGAGAAGGTACCGGTCTTGAAAGCGTCCTTGTTCTCCACCTTCACCTGTGCCTGAACCGTCGAGAAACTCAACGCAGCCACAATAGCCAAAAGAAATAATTTAGTCTTCATAAGCTAAAAAATTAGATTAATAAAAAAGGTAATAATAAAACAGAATAAAATCATTATTTTTCACCCCAAAAATACCTATTTTTCTTATAATACGAAAGAAATCGCCAAAAAAAACACCACTTTTTTCAAAAAAACCACCATTTCCAATCTTCAGAGCCGAAGACTGGGCAGTCACCCTACCGTAAATCATCAGACAGGGGATGACGAAAAAAGAACAAAAAAACGAATGAATCTAATACATCATCAAGCCATGCATGAGAAATCCAGCAAAAATATAGAAAAAATTACAATAAATATTAATTATATTTAATTAAACGAGAGTTCAACTAAAATAAAGTACTGATACTCAATTCCTCCCCTAAGAAAGGGGAGGTGGCGCGAAGCGCCGGAGGAGTATGACACGCGTGCCGCTGGAGCCTTTCGCAGCATCAACGCCCCCAGTCCCGACGACGTGCAATAATGTAGAGACGCAAAATTTTGCGTCTCCCGGCCGGATGATGGTAACGCCTGACGGTTGGATGATTGTAACGCCTGACGGTTGGAGACGCAAAATTTTGCGTCTCTACAGGGCATCGGTAGCACAACCCACTGAAAGCCAACAGGTAAACCCAATTCCTCCCCTAAGATAGGGGAGGTGTCGCGAAGCGCCGGAGGAGTATGAAAAACGTCTGGCAAACACTTATGCGGCATCAACGCCTGCCGTCAAAGCCTTTCGCGTCATCAACGCCCCCCTGCCCCCTCTAATCTTAGAGGGGGAGTTGCTGGCGCACGATTGACAATTCATATTTCTGTCAAACTCGCGTTTTACAGCAATAAAGCCAAAGCTTTCAAGCCCTCGTGAAGGCTGTCATGATCGCCGAGAATGGTTATCAGAAGGGGTAGCCCACCGAGAAGTGGAACTCGCTGTCACGCTTGAAATCGGGGTGGAGCAACGGCCATTTCTCCTGGCCGCTGGCAGGATTGTGTGCCTTCATACCCATATCGACACGCACGAGGAAGTACTTGAAATCCAGACGGATGCCGGCGCCATAGGCCGCCGCGATCTGCTCATAGAACTTGTTCCACTTGAACACGCCACCCTGCTGGTCCTCGTAGTCCTTGATGGTCCAGATATTGCCGGCATCGATAAACAGGCCCAGCTCGACGACCCAGAACAACTTGGCGCGGTACTCCAGGTTGATGTCAAAACGGATGTCACCACACTGCTTGATGAATTTCGACAGGTCCTTGCTGCTATCGAAGCTGCCGGGGCCCAAGGTGCGCACACCCCAGCCTCGCACGCTGTTGGCACCGCCGCTGTAGAAGCGTTTCTCGAACGGCAGCACGTCGCTGTTGCCATAGGGGATGGCAATGCCCGCCCCGACGTGGAACGCGATGCTCTGACGACGGTCCAGATAGTGGGTGAAGGCATAGTCGGCATCGGCCTTGATATACTGTGAGTAGCGTATGCCCAGCGCCTTGTAGCAGCCATTCTCGTCGGCCTTCTGGTCGGTCAGCTGCGACAGGCCGTAGAGCAGGTTGCCCGCCGTCTCGGCGTTGGCGCGGATGGTGTACACGTCGCGCTGGAAGTTCCCCATCTGCTGCACGCTCATCTCGGCCTTGTTGGTGCGATAGAAGTTGTAGCCCATCCTCATGATCAAGTGGTCCTCGTAGCTATAGAGCAGCAGCGGGTTGGTGATACTCTTCTTGAACTCATCGTAGAAATTGGGCACGCTGACGAAGCTCATGTCAAACAGCGTCAGCGTGTGGGACAGGCGGCGGCTGCGCTCGGTCCACTGGTAGCGCCACGCACCACCGGCGATGACGCGCGTGTACTCCGGACGGGCCTGGTAGTCAAAGTTGACGCTGAACGACGTCGAGGCCTGCACCTTGCGCTTGAAGGAGCGCCTCAACAGCGGGAACATGAACTTGGGGAAGGACACGCCCACCTCGGTGGAATACTCGCTGAAGTTGTTGTTGATCAGTCCGCCCAGGTCGCCCGAGATGCTCTCATAGGACACCTTGGCCTTGGCGCTGAGCACCTCGGCCCCCTTGAAGATGTTGCGGTGCTCATAGTCCACTCCCACACCGAAGCCCAGGTCACCCTCGCTGTTGGTGCCCTCCAGGGAGAGCGACACGGTCTGCGACTTGTCTCGCTGCAGCAGCACCCAGGCATCCACCATGAGCAGGCCATCGACCTCGCCCACGGGCAAGATGTCGATGTTGATCTGCTTGAGAATGCCCAGGCGTCCCAGCGCCCGATAGGTGCGGTTCACGGCATCGGCATTGTAGAGCGCTCCCGGCTCAATGTAGTTGCACTCGTCGATGATACTCGGCCTCAGGTAGGGATCCGGCCCCTGAAAGACCTTGACCCCGTTGCGGATTACCAGGGTGTCAGCGCCACTGTAGCCGTCGTGCATCTGGACCGGGTCATAGTCAGTCACATAGACCACGTCGCGCACGAAGAAGGGTTCGTGCTCGGTGTAATAGGGCATGTGGTCGTTGCGGTAGGGGTCGCGCGTGTTCAGCGTCAGGTCAACGGCCTTGGAGCCGGCGGCGGTGTCGGCCATGAAGGTGATATACTCCTTGTTGAAGGCATAGTAGCCCTGGTTGCGCAGGCGGTTGGTAATCGTCTGTCGCCACTCTTCCAGGCGGCTGTAGTCGAGCAGGTCACCCTTTTTGACGGTGAAGTCCGTCGAGTCGGCCAGGATGATCTCGTGCAGTGTCTCGTCGGGGATGTCGTAGTCGATGGAGCGGATATAGTAGGGTTCGCCCAGCGTGACGTCAAAGTCCACGCGGGCCTTGCGCTTCACGCTGTCCGTCTTGACGCGATAGGTCACCGTGTTGTTCATGAAGCCCTTGTTGCTCAACGCCGTGTGCAGCTGCTCCTGGCTGGCCAGCGTCAGGGTGCTGTCATAGATGACGGGCGGCGTGCCCACACGCTGAATCCAGCGGTTGATCCACTTGGTGCTGTCACGGCCCGACAGGTTGTAGAAGGCCAGCTGCAGCTTGAGGCCGCCCAGGACGCGATGGTTGGCATTCTGGCGCAGGTAGTTGGCCAGCTGCGAGGCCTGGACCTCAGAGCGGGGGTCAGTGATGTGGATGTTGACCTTGTCAAGCAGCAGCTGCCCTTGCGGCACATGCTTGGTCGAGGAGCATGCCGACAAGAGCGCCATGGCCACCAGGGCCGTGACAGCAATAGCAATTCTGCTTGAAACCCGTCGCATCACGTTACTAGAAAAAAGCAGGTGTTAGGAAGTTATCTCCTGTTCAGCACCTTGTCCACCAGCAGGTCAAAGTTCTTGTCGCTGCGCAGGGGAGCCAGGTTCACCGGCGAGAGCACGTCGTCGCGCAGGCGATAGACGCTGTCAAAGCCGTTGTCGATGGCCTTCTGCAGGAAGTCCATCGCACGGAAGTTGTCGCCGCGCATGGCCATGAACATGGCTGCATAATAGTAGTTCTCGCCACCGGCCTGGGGAGCGGCCGTCAGCAGGCGCAGCCAGTTGAAGGCATCATTGTCGCGACCCAACTCGGCCACGGCAAAGCCCTTGAGGTCGTGGGGATCGTCGCTCATCAGCGCCACCGTGTTCAGGTCGCGGGTCGAGAGCTTGGTATTGCCCAGGCGCTTGAGCAGCATGCCACGGGTCCACAACGCCTCAGCATCATTCGGGTCGTTGGCCACGGCGGCATTGAGATAGCCGAGGGCCTCGTTGTCACGACCCTGACGGGAGAGCAGCGACGCCTTGGCCAGCAGCATGGGCACATACTGCGGGAACATGCGCGAGCAATGCTCCAGGGCCTCCATGGCGGCGTCACTGTTGCCACCCTGCCCTGCATTGTACTCGGCCAGCGACTTCACGAGGTAATACTCGGGTTGAGTGGCGTCAGCGGCGATGGCCTGTTTCACGTGGTCCAGGGCCTCGTCATATCTTGCCAGCTCCAGGCAGCACTTGGCGATATAGTAGTCCACATTGTTGCTTTTAAACTGCTTGGTGCGCTGCACGGTGTAGAGGTCCTCCAGGGCCTGGCGATAGTGGCAATGGTCCATGGCCACGTTGGCGCGCAGGTAACGGTAGGTACCGGCTTCGGCAGGATTGCGGTCAGCGAGGTCGGCCAGCGACGCCATCACGGCATCGTAGTTGTTGTCGCTCAGGTCGAACAGCGTCTGGACAGCGTCACCGCCGTCGCCCACCGACATGCCCAGCAGCAGGTCCTGCACAGCGGCGCTGATGTCACCCTGGCGGGCGTAGATGTCGGCTCGGTTCACATACACCTGAGGCTCAGTGCGGAACAGGCCGACGGCCTTGTTCACCTGGTTGAGGGCCTCCTTGGTATTGCCGCGGAGCAGATTGACCTGGGCGAGGCCATACATGGCGTCATAGTTCATCGACTCGGCGCGCAGGATGGTCTTGAAGGCCTTCTCGGCAGCATCGAGGTTGCCGGTCTTCAGGTTGGCCTTGGCGATCAGGTCGGTGCAGGCCAGCGACTTGGGCTGCAGCTCCTGGGCCAACTTCAGGTCGGACAGCTCGCTGGCATAGTCGCGGCGGGCGTCGCTGATGCGGGCACGCAGGATGTACTCGTCGAAGCGCAGTTCCTTGTCGGTCTTGGGCGTGAGCAGCATCGCCTGGTTCACGTCGGTCAGCGCCGCGGTATAGTCGCCGTTATAGTAATGCTGATGGGCCCTGGCGAACATCACGTTGTAGTCACTCGGGTTCTGGGCCAAGTGGTCGTCATAGACCTTCATCACCGCACTGGTCATCTTGTCGCGAACGACGTCGTCGCTGTTCTGTGCACCGAGCGACAGCACGCCGGCAACAGCGAGCAGCAAGACCATAATTCTTGGTTTGTTCATATCTGACAGTTGCTATCTTGTTTTGTTACAGTTTGTTATCTATTTCATTGAGGGCAGCCTTGAGCACCGTCAAGCGCGTCAGCAGGCCCTCGAGCAGATCCAGGCGCAGCATGTTGGCACCGTCGCTCTTGGCCACGGAGGGATCCTGATGGGTCTCCAGGAACAGGCCGTCGGCACCCGAGGCGATGGCGGCACGTGCCATGGTCTCGATGAGCTCGGGACGCCCGCCGGTCACTCCCCCACCCTGGTTGGGCTGCTGCAGACTGTGGGTAATGTCCACGATGACAGGAGCATAAGCCTGCATCACGGGCACGCCGCGGAAGTCCACCACCAGGTCCTGATAGCCGAAGGTGGTACCCCTCTCGGTGATGGACACCTCGTTGTTGCCGGCGTCACGCACCTTCTGCACGGCAAACCGCATGGACTCGGGAGCCAGGAACTGCCCCTTCTTGATGTTCACCATGCGGCCCGTGTGTGCGGCAGCGACCAGCAGTTCGGTCTGGCGGCACAGGAAGGCGGGAATCTGCAGCACATCGACATACTCGGCGGCGATGTCGGCCTCCACGGGCTCGTGGATGTCGGTCACCACGGGAATCTGGAAGGTCTCGCCCACCTTGCGCAGGATCTTCAGCGCCTTCTCGTCACCGATGCCCGTAAAAGAGTCGATGCGCGAGCGGTTGGCCTTGCGATAACTGCCCTTGAAGACATAGGGAATGCCCAGCGACTGGGTGATTTTCAATGCCTTTTCGGCAATATCCATCGCCATCTGCTCACCCTCGATGACACAGGGGCCTGCAAGCAGGAAGAAGTTGTGGCGCGGCGACGCCATTAATTCGTTCAACATATCTAATTATAGTTTATAGCCTTTCGACTCTCTCTCTAATCACTAATCACTGTTCACTGTTAACTGTTAACTGTTAACTGTTAACTCCCAAAGCATGAATCCACGCCACTGCCATCATGCCGGCGGTCTCGGTGCGCAGGCGGCTCTCGCCCAGCGTCACGGGGACAAAGCCCGCGGCTCGCGAGGCCTGCACCTCATCGGGGCTGAAGTCACCCTCGGGGCCGATGAGCACCATCACGTCACTGCCGGGCCTGAAGGCCGTGGCCAGTGTCTGGCGCTCCTCGCGAGGCAGCAGCGCGTCGCAATAGGCGATGCAGCGGACGCCCTCGAACGGCTCGGCGATGACCTTTTCGATGGGGGTCATCTCGTCGAGCTGAGGCAGCGTGGCCTTGAGCGACTGCTTCATGGCCGAGACCATGATTTTCTTCAGGCGCTCGGTCTTCAGCACGGTGCGCTCGCTGTTGTGGCAGCGCAGGGGGATGATGCGGTCAATGCCCATCTCGACGCATTTCTCGACAAGCCACTCGATGCGGTCCAGGTTCTTGGTCGGGGCGATGGCCAGCACGATGCGTTGTCCCCAGTGCGGGGCCTGATGTACGCTCTCCGTCACCTCGACGGCGCAGCGCTTGGGATGCGCCGTCGTGATGCGGCAAGTGTATAGGTTACCGTTCCCGTCCACCACCTCGATGGTGTCACCCTCGGCCATGCGCAGCACCTTCACGCAGTGCTTGGAATCCTCCTCGCCCAGCGTCAATGTCTCCGCTATGTCAGGACAATAGAAACGGTGCATTCTCTATTTGTTGCCAAGGTTCCCTGTGCCGTGGCTGTGCCACGGCCAGTAGATCATTATTTCTCCTCGCGGACGTGCTTGTACTTGAACAGGAACATGAACGATACGGCAACCACCAGTGCAAACGCGGCGAAGATATACCATGCCGTGCTCCAGCTCGTGGCGGTGTTGCCCACCAGGAAGCCGTCGTCGGTCCAGTGGCACAGGCTGTTGACGATGGCGCCGGCGGCCAGCGTACCGATCGTGGCACCTAGGCCGTTGGTCATCAGCATGAACAGGCCCTGGGCCGATGCCTTGACGTTGGGCTCGCACTCCTTGTCGACAAAGATGCCGCCCGAGACGTTGAAGAAGTCAAATGCCACACCATATACCAGGCAGGACAGCACGATGAGGATGATGCCGGGGAAGGCGGGGTTGCCGGCTCCGAAGAAGAAGAACCTCAGTACCCAAGCGAACATCGCGATGAGCATGACCACCTTGATGCCGTAACGCTTCAGGAAGAAGGGGATCAGCAGGATGCACAGCGCCTCGGCAATCTGCGAGAGCGACACGAGCATCGTGGCGTTGTTGGCGCCGAAGGTGTCGGCCATCGCGGGATCACTCTTGAAGTGGGTCAGGTAGGGCGTGGCAAAACCGTTGGTCACCTGCAGCGACATGCCCAGCATGGCCGAGAAGATGAAGAACATCGCCATCTTCTTGGTCTTGAACAGCTTGAAGGCGGTCAGGCCCAACTTCTCAGCCCATGATTGCTCCTCTTTCTTCACCAGCTTGCACTCGGGCAGGGTCATGCAGTACAGGAAGAGCACAACGCTCAGCAGGCCCGACACCATGAACTGCATGTAGGTGTACTGGAACTTGTTGGCGTTCTCGCCCAGCGTGAAGCCGAAACTGCCACCATCAAGCACGGCACAGTTGACAAACCACATCGTGGCGATAAAGCCGATGGTACCGAACACGCGGATGGGCGGGAAGTCCTTCTCGGTGTCCATGCCGTTGTCCTTCAGGATGGTGAAGGCCACCGTGTTAGATAACGCCAGCGTCGGCATGTAGAAGGCCACGCTCAATGTGTAGATGGCTATGAACGCCACCTTGTTAGGCATGGGATTGGTCATGCCCATATAGGCAAGGGCAATCATCGCCATACCGGCAATAAAGTGGCAGATGCCCAGCAGACGTTGCGGCTGGATGTACTTGTCGGCGACAATACCCATCAGCGTGGGCATGAAAATCGACACGATACCCTGGATGGCATAGAACCACGCAATTTCAGCGCCCATACCAGCTTTTCCCAGGTAGTTGCCCATGCAGGTCAGGTAGGCGCCCCACACGGCGAACTCCAGGAAGTTCATCACAATGAGTCTCAACTTCAGATTTTTCATAAGTACTTATTTTGTTTTAAAAATGTTATTCTATCAACTGGCAAAAGTAGCAAAAAAGCGGCACTTATTCACCACTTTGGGTGGGATTTGTTTTTTGGGCAATGATTTTCTGGACGCGGGCAGCCTTCTCGTATTCTTCCTTATCGACATAGCGCTGCATGCGGCGCTCCAGCTTATCGACGGGCAGGTCCTCGAGGCGAACGGGCTTCTGCGGCTTGTAGTTGCCGTCCAGCCGCCACTCGTAGCTCGTGAGATTCATCACCTCTTGGGTGGTGTAGATCGGCGCCCCGGTGCGCAGGGCGATGGCGATGGCGTCGCTCGTGCGCGAGTCAATCTCGGCATTGACGGTGCCGTTGGTCACATAGAGCATCGAGGCAAACACGCCGTCCTTGAAACTGTAGATCACAACGCGCTTCAGCTCAACGCCATAGACATGGAACATGCTGATGAACAGGTCGTGGGTCAACGGCCTGGAAGGCATCACCTGCTCCAGGTTGACGGCAATGGACTGGGCCTCGGCGGCACCCACCACGATCGGGATGCGCCGTGACTGTTCGGGCGTGCGTTCGGCATTCTCCAGCAGCAACGCGTAAGCCCCGGGCTGCACCTCGCTGCGCGTGATGCCCAGCACCTTCAACTCTATCAACTGTTTCTCGTTCTCCATATAATCAATCCCAAAAAACTCAATAATTTAAATGGTGATCACGCCGCTGCCGTAGCACAGGTGGCCCTGCGGGTCATAGATGACGGCGAACTGGCCGGGAGCGATGCCCTGCACGTCCTCCTCGCTCTCGATGACCCACTGGCGCTCGCCGATGCGGGTGAACTTGCCGCGCATCATGTGGGGCGTGTGACGGTTCTTGAACATGATGTCCACGGGGCCGTCCTGCCCCTCCCACGGGTTGCCCGAGATGAAGTGCATCTCGTCGAGGCGCAGCGTGCGGCCGTACTGCTTGGCGGTGCCGTAGCCGTTGCTGACGTAGATGACGTTCTCATCCACGTTCTTGCGAACGACATACCAGGGTCCGCCGCTCAGGCCCAGGCCCTTGCGCTGACCGATGGTATGGAACCAGTAGCCGCGGTGCTCACCCAGCTTGCGGCCCGTCTCCAGCTCGATGATGGGACCGGGACGCTCGCCCAGGTGGCGGCGGATGAAGTCGTTATAGTCTATCTGGCCCAGGAAGCAAATGCCTTGGCTGTCACGGCGATAGGCATTGGGCAACTTGGCCTCCTCGGCGATGCGGCGCACCTCCTCCTTGGGAAGGTTGCCGATGGGGAAGATGACATGCTGCAGCTGCTCATAGGTGATCTGGGCCAGGAAGTCGGTCTGGTCCTTGACGGGATCCACGGCCGTGGCGAGGTACTTCACGCCGTCGATGACATCGGTCGTGGCATAGTGGCCCGTGGCCGTCTGGTCGAAATCCTTGCCCCAGCGCTGCTCAAAGAAGCCGAACTTGATCATGCGGTTGCACATCATGTCGGGGTTGGGCGTGAGGCCGGCCTTGACGGTGCGCAGGGCATAGTCCATCACGTGGTCCCAGTATTCCTCGTGCAGCGACACCACCTCCAGGGGCAGGCCGTAGCGCCGCGCGATGAGGGTACACATCTCGATGTCCTCCTCGGCACTGCAGTCGCCCTCGTCATCGTCCATGCCGATGCGGATGTAGAACAGGTGCAGGTCCACGCCCCGCTCCTTGAGCAGGTGGACCACCACTGCGCTGTCCACGCCTCCTGATATGAGAACTGCTGTCTTCTTCAAGTCTACTTTAAAATATATCTTTTAAACGTTTGTGTCAGAGTCACTTTTCGTCCCTCCTCGCACGCATCATGCGTTGTCGATGGTCTGTTCATCGGCAGGCGTCTCGGTGAAGTGGGCCGCAATGATGTAGTCGAGCGAAATCTTGCCGGGACCGGCGAGCAGCATGTACACGAAGATGCCGATGAACATCACCGGGTAACCGGGCTGGAAATTGAAGAGCTGGTCGGTGACGGTGGCCTGCGACGACATGAATACCTTCTCGACGGCCAGCATGAGTCCCAGCGGGAACAGGACCGCCAGACGCGTGAGCAGGCCCAGCATGATGCAGACCGCACACAGCAGCTCGATGGCCACCAGTACCGTGATCGACGTCTCGGGCGACATCCCCAGAAAACCGCCGAACGTCGGCACAATCGAGTCAAAGGCCATCATCTGCCGGATGCACAACTGCAGGAACATTATACCCGTGAACAGGCGCAGGAACAGGCGCGACAGGTTGCTGTAGGTGTGCCCCACGCTGTACAGGAACAGATTCTTGAAAAAGTTTGTCATAATATCTAACTTATTGGTGACAAGTCAATTAATAGTTGGGATTGACCGCCGACATCAGTCGCTCGACCGACAGGGCCTTGTCAACGATAATCCGTTCGGCGTCAAGGATGTAGCAACACGGCAACATGCGCAGGTCCAGGTTATTCTTCAGGTTCTCGCTGCAACCTACAATCCAGTTTTCGCCATAGCCCGAGGCAGTGGCTGCCCAGTCAGCACTATACTTGTTGGCACTGAGGCACAACAGCTTAACATTACCACTCTCAAGCAAAGCGTTAAGCGCCACGTCGGTACTCAGGCGCAGGCGGCCTATCATGCTGTCGGTGCTGTCGTCTATGAACAGCAGGATGTAGCTCTTGGCCTCGGGCAACTCCTTCAAGGAATGCTTCACGCCATCAGCTCCAACGTACTCAATATCAAGCACCGAGCCCACCTGTACCGAGTTGATCTGTGTCAGCTGGCGGACATAGCGCTCTCGCACTTCGCGAGGCAGTTTCTTGTTGGCTGCCAGGGGTTTAATGAATGCCACATAGACCTCGTCGCTCCAGTATTCGGCCTCGGTTCCATAGAGGGTGCGCTCAGCCACCTCGCCCAGTTTCTGCAGGTTGGAAGTGTTGGACTGGGCCTTGTTGACCAGATCACGCACGGTACCCAGCACGACATTGCGATGGGCATATCTGAAGAAATCGACAAAGTCGCGGAAAGTGCTCTCGAAGGCGGCATCATCGGTAATGGGCTTGCTGATGTCATAATCGTCCCAAAAGTGGCTGATGATGTAGTTGCAGCGGCTCTCGAGCGTGGCACACGTGTCAGGGGCCATCGGATAAGCGAACAGACGGCCGTCCTGTTGATCGGCAAGTTGCACTTGGGCGGCGACGGGAAGCGACGCCAGCACCAATGCACTGAATAATAGCAAAATATGTTTCATTTCTACAATTTACGGCATGTCTATGCCTCTTTTAATCTGCTAAATTACAACAAAACCGCCAATCGGGACACGACAAGCCCCAAATTTTATCAACAATCCAACATTTTTTCACACACTGACTCCACTCAGCGAAAGCAATCCTAGGCTCAGACACAAAAAAAATCCGAGAACGTGAGTCTGACGTTCCCGGCGATCCCTAAGTTAAAGAAAAATTCATTTGGAGATATAGCTCCCAAGTAGATGGTAATTTGCTGCAGAGGGTCAATTTTGTCGATGCAAAATTACAACCCTTATTTCGACCAAAATTAGGAAAAACGACAGAAATGATTTGGAGAATTTGTATTTTTTTGACCGGTATTTTTTGTTTTTTTTGACCAAGCCTCATCATACACCACTATCTGACAGATAATTACAAAATCAAACAACCCCATCGCCCCGATATCATGAGATTTTGCACTTTCAGTATGCAAGATAACGAACGGGGGCGTCAGTGCTACTGCGACAAATCACCTTTATCGGTAGCATCAACGCCCCCAGTCGGGAGTGTCATAATTCAACCACTAGAACTATAACCGCCCTGCGGGCGGGAAATTAATCAAATTAATTATAAAATTTTTATTAATCCTTAATTCCGCAACACTATAGTTTAACATTATTTATAAGTGCCTGAGCAACAAAAAGTTGCTCAGGATTTTGCCATGTCAGATTTTTCACCTA
>CACWID010000052.1 GCA_902760865.1 uncultured Bacteroidales bacterium
TTAAAAGGAAAGAGCCCGGTGCAATACCGAACTCTTTACTCTTAAATCAATAATGTTTAACCCGTCCAACTTTTTGGGGTCACTTCAGATTAGAGGGGGCTGGGGGGCGTTGATGCCCCATGAGTAAGTGCTCTGAGGGTGAATCTTAGTCCTCTGGCGCTATGCGTCACCTCCCCTATTCTAGGATAAGATTTGAGTATCAATGACTTAATTTCGTTTAACTCTCGTAATATAAACCAGGCGAGTAGTCAGTATTGAACGACTACCCGCCTGGCAGAATTTCTTCACTCTCCTGCTTACTGCAGCAGGCTGGCTGTGATGGCCTGAACCTCTCTCGAGAAGTCCTTCTCGATGGACATGCGCTGCTCGATCTGGATGCATGCATGAAGCACGGTAGCATGAGTGCGGTCAAGCTTGGCGCCGATGCTGGGCGAAGACATCTGGGCCTCCTTCTTGGCAAGATACATCACCAGCTGGCGTGCATCGCTGATCTCGCGCTTGCGAGACTTGCCGTAGATCAGGTCTGTCGACAGGTTGTAGTAGTCAGCTACCGTCTCAGCAATGAGTTCAAAGGTCAACTGACGCGGAGTCACCTTGACGGTGTTACCGATAACACTGCGTGCCAGGTCGATGGTAATGTCCTGTCCCAGCATGGTGGCGTGGGCCAGAAGGGCTACCATCACACCCTCAAGCTCGCGGACGCTGTCGGTAACGTTGGCCGCAATAAAGTCGAGCACCTCGCCGTCGATGTCAAGTCCGTCCTGGGCTGCCTTCATGGCAAGGAACTTGCGCCTCAGTTCATAGTCGGGTTTCTCGAGCTCAACCGTCATGCCCCACTTGAAGCGGGAAATGAGCCTGGGCACCATGCCGTCGAGTTCACTGGGTCGGCAGTCGCTGGACATCACCAACTGGCGCTGATGCTGATGCAGGTGGTTGAAGATGTGGAAGAACGTATTCTGCGTGCCCGGCTTGCCGGCAAACTCCTGGATGTCGTCAAGCAAGAGCACGTCGATACTCTGGTAGAAATTGATGAAGTCGTTGACTTTCTTTTGCAGCACGGCTGTCGTGTACTGGTTCTCAAAGACGCGCGCCGTGACATAGAGCACCCTCATGCGGGGATTGCTCTCCTTGAGCTTGATGCCGATGGCTTGAAGCAGGTGGGTCTTACCAACGCCCGTCGAGCCGAAAACAAAGAACGGGTTATAGGTCTTTATCTCGGGATGAGTGGCGATGGCGTCGGCAACGCTCACAGCGAGCTTGTTGCTCATGCTGCTGCAGTAATTCTCAAGAGTGTAACGCGGGTTGAGTTGCGGGTCAATCTCATCAAGGGAATCCTCTCGCTCGAAGGGGTTGGCCACACGCGGGTGGCGGATCTTCAGATCCTGCTTGAGACGGGCTCCGGAGTTGTCACCCTGCTGCTCGATAGAGCTGGCATCGTCGTTACCCACCACATTATATTTATAGGTGAGCTTGACGTTGTCGCCGAACACCTTCTTGAGTGCGGCCGACAGGATGTTGATATAACGTCCCTCGAGCTGCTCCACAAAGAACTGTGAGGGGACTTTGAGCATTACACGGCTGTTTTCCTGGTCATAGTCAACGGCAACAATGGGAGCGAACCAAACATCAAATTGTTCGGCCGGGAGGTTTGCCTTGATGACGTCAAGGCACATGTTCCACTGTTGTGCAACGTTAAACATTTTCTAATATTTTTCTTAGTATGGTTTGTTTTTTCGCGCTTTTAAGCAGTACAAATTTCGCTCAATATTTTCTTATAAAAAAGTGCTGAAAAAATTTGGAAATATCATTTTAAGTGTAACGATGTTGAAAAACAAAGGGTTACAATTCGCTTGAATTTTCATGATTTTTCTCATACAATATTTTATATATCCTTCTATTTATCAACATGTTAACAATCTGTATGGTTTTTTTCTGTTTACGTTATCACACTCGCAATCGGCTGTTATTACAAGGGTTTGTAAATGTAAATCCCGAAAACGATAAATTTCAAAAAAAATCCTATTTAGAACGAGTCCAAATAGGATTTTTTGCCTTGTTTTTTTGTATCGATTCTGCCACTTTTCAGCGGCACTATTGCTCTGTGTGAACCGATTACCATCCGCTAGAAGACCTTGATGTTGATGTAGCGTTTGGGATGGGCCTTGATGTCAGTCAGCAGGGAGTCGAGACTGGCGATGGCGTGGTTGGCGTTATCATAGAGCTCACGGTCGTTCACTACCTTGCCCAGCGTGGAGTTCTTGTCATTGAGCTGCTTGCTCAAGGCCTCCAAGTTGGCAAGAGTGGCATTGAGGGTCTGTACGGTGGAATCCAGTGGCAGCTGCTTGAGCGACTCCGAGAGGTCCGTCAGGTTGCCGGTGGCTCCGCTCAGGTTGTTTGTGATGCCGTTCACATTGTTCATCACGCCGGGCACGCTGTGGTTCAGTCCGTTCATCAGCGTCGTGAGATGCTGGGCGCTGATCTGCAGCTGGCGTGTGATGCCGTCGAGCCTGGCAAGCGCTGCGAGAAGGGCGGGATTGCCCGTCAGGCCGTTGACGTTGTTCATGATGGAGTCCACCTTGGGCAGCATGTCGGTAACCATGGGCAGCATGTTATCCTTGACGTTGTCCATCAGTCCGGGCACTGCGGTGACGGGGATGTAGCTGCCGGGCTTCATGGCCGGGCCGTTACCTAGGTTCAGCACGAGCGAGGCACCGCCCAGCAGGCCGGAGACCTGGTTGATGGTACTGCCCTCTGGAATCTTCATCTCCTTGTTCATGGTGAGCATGATGGTTATCTTGTTCTTCTCGTAGTCATACTTGATGTCCCTGATCTGGCCCACCTGGAAGCCGTTGACAGTGACAGGCGATGCGGTCAGCAGGCCGTTGGTACTCTCGACTTCTGTATAATAGGAGTTGGCAGGTGTCAGCAGGTTGATACCTTTCAGGTAGTTGATGCCCCAGTAGAGCAATGCAAGGCCCACAAGCACGGTGAGCGCTATCTTGACGTTTTTGCTTAAAAACTTCATCTTTCCTTGTTTCTACTTTTCGTGTATGAATTAGACTACTTATTATAAACGGCAAAATTACAAATTTGTTCTCTAAATGATAAGCATTTTTCCTTTTTTTCAGTTTATTTAAGAACGTGCAGGCGGTATAAGCGCCATTTTTTTACTGAAATGTGAGAATAATTGAGAATTTTTTCACCGTAATCAGTGATATTTACAACTTTGTGATTAATTTTGCGGAAAAATAGGTTATCATGATGAAATCTCCACTCAACTGCAAGCATCTGTATGGATTGATCGGCTGTCCGCTGGTCCACTCGTTCTCTATGGACTTCTTCAACCAGAAGTTCATCTCTGAGGACATCGACGCGCAATACATCAACTTTGAGATTGAGGATATCGGGCTCCTATGGGAAATCATTGCCGAGTATCCCAACCTGAACGGCCTCAACGTCACCGCCCCCTACAAGGAGGCTGTCATCCCCATGCTCGACTCGCTCGACGATGACGCACGCGATGTGGGAGCGGTCAACGTGATCCGCTTCATCCGCGACCCGCGCACGCGGGAGTTGGTCGAACTGCGCGGCTACAATACCGATGTGGCGGGCTTTGACGGCACGCTCACCGACGAGGTGCTCACTCCCGAGCGCACCAGCGCCATGGTACTGGGTACCGGCGGCGCGTCAAAGGCGGTCTGTGCCGCGCTGCGCCGTCATGGCGTGGAGGTGCAGCTCGTGTCGAGGCGCAAGTCGGAGCACACGGTCGTCTATGAGGAAATCACGCGGGCCATGGTGGCTCAGCATCGGCTGATTGTCAATGCCACTCCCCTGGGCAAATATCCTGACGACAATAAGTACCCTGACTTCCCATACCGTTTCCTCACGCGGGATCACCTGTGCTATGACCTTATATATAACCCCGAGGAGACGCTGTTCATGAAGAAGTCTGCCCAGTTCGGCGCCTCGACCAAGAACGGTATCGAGATGTTGCTGTTGCAGGCATTTGACTCCTACGAAATCTGGACCAACGGCAAAAGCTAAACTCCATTTGCCAATCTGAATATGGCCTCGACCTCGGCACTGTCACGCATTCCCGTCTTGCGCATCCTGGTGCCGTTCGCCGTGGGTGTCATCGTGCATCGGCTGTGGCACTGCTGGTGGGCGCCGTTGACACTGGTGTGCCTTTCTCTTATCGCATACGGCTGTCTGCTGGTCGCGTCCGGTTCGCCACAGGGCCGGCTTCGCTGGCGTCCTTACTTCATCGTTCCGTTGGCCACAATAGCGCTGTCGCTCGGATGGCTTTGCGCTGTCATTCACTGTCCGCCGCATCTTGACAGCAGTCAGCGCAGTGGCAGGGTACTTACGGGACGTGTCGTCAGCCTGGACTATACCGATTTCTCGATGCGCATGACGCTTGAAGTATTGGACTGTGACCTGCCTCCCTGCAGGGTGCTGGTATCGACACGCGGTTGCGACTATCAGATGCGTTCGGGTGATCTTGTCTCCTGGCCGGCTCATCTCAACGAGGTCGGTAATATGGGCAACCCGGGCGAAATGGACTATGCAGCCCTTTTGCTGAACGGTGAGGGCATACGCTACCAGCAACATCTGGATCTAAGTAAAATCCACCGTATGGGCCATTCCCCTACCCTCATCACACGGCTGGACAACATCAGGCGCGAAATGTGCCGCATGGTTTACGGTTCCGGCCTGTCAGAGGGCGCTGGCCGGTTTGTCAATGCCCTGCTGCTTGGCGAGCGAGGCGTTATCGACAAGGTTACCCGCCAGGAGTTTTCGGCAGCGGGTGTTGCCCACGTGCTGGCGCTCAGCGGTCTGCACGTCGGCATTATCGCTCTTATCATCTGGTGCCTGCTCTTTCCGCTCGATTACCTGGGCCTCAAGAAATTACGCCTTGCTATCACGCTGGCCGCCATCATTCTGTTCGCCGTTTTCACCGGGATGACCCCCAGCGTGGTTCGTGCCACCGTGATGACGGGGATGGTGTTTGCCGCGTTCATTTTTTATCGGCGTGCGGCTTCGCTCAACGCGCTTTTTCTGGCGGCACTGCTGATTCTGATCTTTTCTCCTTCGGCCCTCTTTTCCGTCGGCTTCCAACTCAGTTTCATCACGGTCGGTGCCATCCTTCTGTTTGCCCGCTTGCCTGAGTTTCTCACCACGCGGCACAGATGGGTCAACTATCTCACATCAACCGCCATCACCTCGCTGGTGGCCATGCTTGCTACCGTCGCCGTTAGCGCCTACTATTTTCATACGGTTTCATTGATGTCCGTGCTGAGCAACCTGCTCATCTTGCCGGTCTTACCCGTCTTTATGGCACTGGGAGCCTTGTTCCTGCTGGTGACTGCCGCCGGGCTTCATTGGGCCCTTCTCGGGCGGGCATTGGACATCATCTACCAGTATATCCACGGGGTGACAACGGCAGTCAATGCCATACCGGGGTCACACATGAGTGGCGTGTATGTGAGCGCATTCGGCGTCATTGCCTATTTTGCCTTGCTGACGCTTGTCATCTTGTGGCTCTACCGCCGCAACTACCGTTATCTGCTATGTGCCGGCGTCGCGTTGGCTGTCCTGCTCGGGCATTCAGTATGGATTGACGCCAAGACGCCCCGCCGCGGTCTGATCATTTTCAACTCCTTTACTTCGACTCCTGTCCTTTATTATGATGCGGGCAGGGGGTATGTCTGGACTCCTGA
Source organism: uncultured Bacteroidales bacterium (assembly GCA_902760865.1). Taxonomy (GTDB): domain Bacteria; phylum Bacteroidota; class Bacteroidia; order Bacteroidales; family Muribaculaceae; genus Sodaliphilus. Next base: position 5,721 of record CACWID010000052.1, read on the forward strand.
TGACGAAGAGAACGACTCGGCGGCATTCGCCCGCTATTACGCCGGATTCCTGGCGCGCCAAGGCATCAACGAGCTGCATTTTATCGGCCAGGGCGAGACCATGGGAGGGGATGACGTGTTCATCCATCCTCCCTATGTCCAGTTGATGGACCGACGCCTGGTTGCTGTGGGCAGCGGCAAGTGGAAGTCCAGCAGTACCAGCCACCGTATGCCCGTTGATGACGTCATTGTGACCAAGCGTTATCATGGCACAGCGGCCAAGTTGCAGGAGCTGTACCGGTTCAAACGTCTCGTCATCTCGGGCGCCCTCTATGACAAGGAAGAATTACTCAATGAATGTGACAGCCTGGGCATCGAGATGCACGACCTCTCGACTGAAGGGGCCTTTTCCCTGACTATTGACTGACAGACGTGCAGTAGGGTGAAAAAAGCACAAAAAATGTTATCATGCCGGTAGAAAGGGGGCATCGATTGGCGAAAAATGAGTAAGTTTGCAGTCTCGATTCCCGGGGAATCGGGATGAAAGCCAAGCGCCACCATGGCCAAACCAATGGCTCGTGGTGTTCGGAGTTAAGAAATATAAGATACATATATAAGATGAAGAAACAAATGATGACAACCGTGCTGGCAACGGCAACGGTGGTAATGATTATGATGCTCGCCTCATGCAGCAACAGCAACGAGACCGGCTACCAGTACGAGACCCGCTATCTGCCCGTGCAACTCACCGGCAGTGACAAGTGGAGCATTCTGGACGTGAACAGCGGCGAGGTGGTCGCCAAGGATGCCTTTGACAACGCCCCGTCGCCCATCGTGTCGGGAATGTTCTACGTGATGAACAGCGCTGGCAGCTACGACTACTATGACATCGCCTCGCCCACTACTCCCGTGGCCGGATCCTTCGGCAGCGCTACGTCGTTCAGCGACGACGGTTTGGCCGTTTGCAGCCGTGTGGGTGGCCCGTTGTGTGTGATTGACCGCAAGGGAGCCGTCGTGCGCGAGTTGCCCAAGGAGGTGTCCCAGTGCTCGATGTTTGCCCATGGCATGGCCGCCTTCCAGAACGACAATGGCCTGTGGGGCTATATCAACACCGTGGGCGACACGATCGTCCCGGCCGTCTATAGCAGTGCCAACCAGTTCCTCTACAGCGACTATGCTCTGGTGGTGGATGCAAACCAGCCTACCGACAGCACGCTGGGCTTCACCGTGATCAACCACGAAGGCAAGGTGATGTACACCAGCCACTCGGGTGACTACAAGCCCCTGCAGCCCTACTACATCCACGGCGTGTTGCCCGTGCTCAAGGGCGACTCCACGCTCGTGTGCCTGGACGAGAACGGCAAGGAGGTGGACAATCCCATCGACGACGACGATCAGGTCAGCAAGGGCGGCTATGATAACTATACCCGCACGCCCTCGGGCGACTATATCGTCTTCAAGGGCAAGAAGACTGGTATGGTGGACAAGAATTGCAAACAGCTCATCCCCATCCAGCACGACAACCTCATCGACATCAATGGCGAGCGCCTGATTGCCATTGACGGTGATACCTTCTACATCATCGACCGCACAGGAAAGGCCGTGGGCAATGCCAAGTTCAGCAACGCCCACATGAGCGAGGACAACCCCTACGCCACACGCGGCTTTATCGACACCGACCTGGCTGCTGCCTCACTGATGATGATGTTTGACGAGACCAGCTGCTGCGGTGCCAGCGCATCGACCACGCTGATGGACATGAACGGGATGCTCAGTCCCGACGCGCTCCCCTATGCCGGCAACAACACGCTCATGGTACCCCAGGGCCCGTACATCATCCAGTATGTGTTCGACCGTGAGATTGCCAGCGCCACTGCCGACAGCACGTCGGCCAGCTTCAACTATGATGCACGCGTCAAGTGCGTTGTCATGTCGCTCAACGTGAACCACTGCCCCGCCAATACCGAAGAGGCTGTTGTCAAGAAAGTGGAGAACAGGCTGGGTACCAAGGGCTTTGTCTACGCGAGGGACGGCATCTTCTGCAGCGACTATCTGTCGGCCATTACCCTGGGCTATGACTCGGGCATCATCAGTGCCATCTACTATATGCGATTCAACGAATCCGTTCCCCAAGACAAGAAGAAAAGGGGGTAGTTTGGAGTTAACAGTTAACAGTTAACAGTTAATAGTTAATAGTTAATAGTTAATAGTTGGCATCCGCCTTTTCCGTTTCGTCCGCAAGTGCACGATAAAAACTGAAAACTGAAATAAAAAAAGATATGTATTACGTACAGAAAACTCTTGAGATTTCATCAGCACACATGCTGATGCTCGACCACAACAGCAAGTGCGAGAACCTTCATGGCCACAACTGGATTGTGAATGTCTATTGCAAGGCCGAAGAACTTGATGACAACGGCATGGTCACCGACTTTACCCTCATCAAGGAGATGGTGCATGGCAAACTTGACCACCGTTACCTCAACGACGTACTGGACTTCAACCCCACCGCCGAGAACATCGCCCGCTGGATCGTGGAGAACGTGCCCAACTGCTACCGCGCCGACGTTCGCGAGAGCGCCAACAACCTGGCCATCTACATCAAGGACGAGTAGAAGTTAGGAGTTAGGAGTGAGAAGTTAGGAGTTAGGAGCCTATCCATCTAGAATATCTAGAATGTCTAGAATGTCTAGAATGTCTAGATTAACCAGAAACTCATGTACAAGGTCAACGAAATCTTCTGTTCGCTGCAGGGCGAGGGCTACAATACAGGTACCGCCAGCGTGTTCATCAGGCTGAGCGGCTGCAACCTGCATTGTGCCTTCTGCGACACGCGGCACGAGGAGGGCACGATGATGTCGCTGCCCGAAATCGTCGAGCGGGTGATGCAATACCCCAAGGCACCGCTCATCGTGCTCACGGGCGGCGAGCCGTCGTTGTGGATCGACGAGGATTTCGTGATGGGGCTCAAGCGGATGACAGGCAAACGCATCGCCATCGAGACCAATGGCACCCATCCCCTGCCCCACGGCATCGACTGGGTGACCTTGTCGCCCAAGACGGGCCTTGGCAACAGCGGCGACCTGCCCGTGGTGCTCACCCGTTGTGACGAGTTGAAGGTGGTTTATCTGGGTCAAGACTTGTCCCAATATGACAGCATCACAGCCGACCACCGCTACCTGCAGCCCTGCTGGGTGAGCAACGAGAGCGACTGCAAGCGCAACATGCAAGCCACCGTCCAGGCCGTGCTTGACCATCCCGAGTGGCGACTCTCCCTGCAGACCCACCGCATCCTCGACATCCGCTAGCAACACCCCGTTCTCGTCTGTTGCGTTGTCAACGCAACAAACCGAACCCAAACAACAAGCGCCCGCACTCCAATGGCTGGAATGCGGACGTTTGTCTAAACTCTAATCCCTAATCGCTAATCAGCGAGCAACGCGAGCATCACTGACGGCCGCTGAGGACGACGTCACGGCAGGTCTTGCCGATGAGGCCTTGCAGCACCTTGCCCGGGCCCAGTTCCTCGGCCTCGGTCATGCCGTCGGCAACCATGTTGGCAACGATGTGGCTCCAGCGAACGGGAGCGGTCAACTGTTGCAGCAGGTTAGCCTTGATTTCGGCAGGATCGGTGTGGGGCTTGGCGTCCACGTCCTGGTAGATGGGGCAAACGGGAGCCGAGAAGTCGGCAGCCTCGATAGCCTCGGCCAGTTCGGCACGGGCAGGCTCCATCAGGGGCGAGTGGAAAGCACCACCCACCTTGAGGGGCAACGCACGGCGTGCGCCGGCCTCCTTGAATTTCTCACAAGCAGCCTCGATAGCGGCAATCTCACCCGAGATGACCACCTGACCGGGGCAGTTGTAGTTGGCGGGAACGCAGATACCGTCGATGGTAGCACAGATTTCCTCCACCTTGGCGTCTTCCATGCCGATGATGGCAGCCATCGTCGAGGGGGCAGCCTCGCAAGCCTTCTGCATGGCCAGGGCACGAGCCTCGACCAACTTCAGACCCTGCTCAAAGGGCAGTGCGCCAGCGGCAACCAGTGCCGAGAACTCGCCCAGCGAGTGACCGGCAACCATGTCGGGCTTGAACTCTTCGCCCATGGTGAGCGCGAGAATGACAGAGTGCAGGAATACGGCAGGCTGGGTGACCTTGGTCTGCTTCAGGTCCTCCTCTGTGCCTTCAAACATGAGGTCGGTGATGCGGAAACCGAGCACCTCATTGGCTTTCTCAAACAATTCTTTGGCCTGAGGGTTGTTGTCATACAGGTCCTTGCCCATACCGACAAACTGTGCGCCCTGACCGGGGAATACAAATGCTTTCATTGTTTTTGTATTTATTTAGTAGTTAATGATGTTTCTCAATTCCAAAACGGCTGCAAAGGTACTACTTTTCAGTTAATAGTGAACAGTTAATAGTAAAAAAAATAACACTGAACAGAGAATAGTTGCTGTGATGCTGTTCGCTGCCAACTGTTCACTGTTAACTGTTCACTGTCAACTGTTCACTGTTACCTATTCACTATAAATAATTATTGATTGTCAATCAGTGCGTTAGCAACTCCCCCTCTAAGATTGAACTGCACCCCAAAAGTTGGACACAAAACTATTGGAGTGCAGTTATTATATGAGACATGATTTTGTAGAAAAGCTAAAT
>CACWID010000053.1 GCA_902760865.1 uncultured Bacteroidales bacterium
TCAAATCCCGGTTAAAAGGAAAGAGCCCGGTGCAATACCGAACTCTTTACTCTTAAATCAATAATGTTTAACCCGTCCAACTTTTTGGGGTCACTTCAATTAGAGGGGGCCGGGGGGCGTTGACGCTACGCAATCCCCATTGTCCCTGTAGAGACGCAAAATCTTGCGTCTCCGTTTCGAATTATTGTACCGCCTAACGATAAGAGACGCAAAATTTTGCGTCTCTACAAACTCCCAGGGGCCGGGGGCGTTGATGCTACGTTCGTGGGTAGCGTGTCATACTCCTCTGGCGCTCCGCACCACTTCCCCTATTTTAGGGGAGAAATTAAGTATCATTACTTAAAATTCATCAATCTCACGCCAAAAAACAAGAGGCTGGCAACGCGAGAAATCGTTGCCAGCCTCTAGTGTGATATCGACGCTATCGGTCAGAAGTCTTGGGTGTGGGTAATCTTGAGCACCTGATGGGTGTTGTCAATCTCGACCTTGCCCAGGCGGCCCAGGACGCTCTGTCCCAGCAGCAGCGGCGCCTTCTGATTGCGGACAACCGAAGCGCGCACATTGTTCAACGTCATCTCGCCGAACACCACGTTCTTGAGGTTGACTACCGTGCCGACGGTCACGTTGCCGTTGGCATCCATGTAGCGCTGATTGCCGATAACGTCACTGTCACTCAGGTAGCCGTTCTTGACCATGAATGTCGCCTCGACCATCGACAGGGTCACGTCGCTCGCACCGGTGTCAAAGATGAAGTGCAGCGGCAAGCCGTTGATCTGGCACTTGACCTTGCACACTCCGTCCTCCTTGACGAACGGCACCTCGCTGACGGTGGTTTTCAACACATTATCTTTCATGCCGAAAGCCGTCTCGCCGTCCTCTGACTTTTTCTTGAATTCATCAATCAGCGCCTTGAACTCCTCGCTCTCGCGGATGTTGTCCAGGTCGGAGTCGCGGCTGATGTGACCGAAGTGGAGGTAGCCGAGCTCCATAGACTTCCTCAGGTTTTCGATGGCCTTGGGCAGATTGTTCATCAGGGAGTAGAGGCAAGCCGCATTATAATAGCCGTCGGCAGCGGTACTGTCTCGCGCAATAATGGTGTCCATCACGGCGAGGGCCTTCTCCTGGTCACCCAGTCCCATGTAGGCATAGGGGATGCACTGGTAATTCTCGGGACTGGACTCGAGCTCGATCACTTTCTTGAAATCGGCCTCGGCAAGTTCCTTCTGACCTTGCTTGTCGTAGATGCTGCCACGGCCATAGTAGTAGCCGGGAACCTTGGGGTTGAGCACGATGGCCATCGTCATGTCCTCGAGCGCATCGACGGTGTCGGCGGCCGCCTTCTTGTACAGGCCGCGCAAGTAGTAGCCAGTGTCATACTCCGGCACCTCGGCAATCACTTTGTCAATCTGAGCCACGGCGCCACGGGGGTCACCCATCTCGTTCAGGATTTCGGCCTTGAACGCCATGTCGTCCACGTCGGTGGAGTCCATGTTCAGGGCCTGATTGATGCTGGCCAGTGCCTGTTGCATCTTGCCCATGTCATAGTAGCAGTGGGAGATGCGGTAGTGGATGGCCTCGTCAGCATCTTTGTTGTTGGCCGTGTTATAGGCCTCGATGGCCTTCTCATACTGGTTCTTGCCCTCATACATCAAGCCGATCATCATGTGCCATGAGGCATCGTTAGGAGCCTTCATGGACTGCACCTTGAACTTCGATACCAGCATCGAGAATGCCGGTTCCTCCATTGAGGTCGCGAGGTAAGCGGCCTTCTGGTCATAATCGCACTTCAGGGCCGACACGATGTCATCGGTCGCCTCATCCCACTTCTTGAGACCCACTTCGGACTCGGCCCGGAAGGCATAGCCCGACGAGTAGCCGCTCGACAGCTTGACGACATGGTCAAACTGCTTGATGGCGTCCTCCCACTGCTTGCGCTCATTGGCATTGCGGCCCAGGCCCATGTAGCCCATGGTGTCGCCTGGCTTGAGGTTGACCATCGTGCGGTAATCGGCATCCGACGCGTCAAGCTGGCCGAGTTCGTAATAAAGCTGAGCCCGATGCTCATAGAGGTCGCTCTCCTTGGGGTAATTCTTGATGGCGGTGGTCAGTGTGTTGAGAGCCTGGGTCGTGTCCTCGAGAATCAGTTGGACTCCCACCTTGGTCAAATGGGCCATGACCTGGTATTCACTGTCCTTCTTGGGCAGATACTTGATGCCATCCTCGACAGCGTTAAGGGCGCGGCCATAGTCCTCACCATAAAAATAGATGAGGGCCAGCAGGGTGTGTGCATACCCGTTCTTGGGGTTGTCCTTCAACTCCCGGCCCAGGTACTCTTGGGCCACTTCATGGTCACTGGCCTCAAAGGCTTCGACAGCGCGCTGGTAGTTATAGCTGTCGGGGCGCTTGTCCTTTTGGGCACTCGCGTCAAGCGCCAGCAGCATGCAGCAGACAGCCACCAGCCAGATTTTAATTCTTTTCATGCGTTGCAATAAATAATCTAATCATGTAATGTTTATATAGTTTTCGGTAGGTATAGCACAAGTCACAGGCATCAATGATTGAGGTCTGTCACTCGTGGAGAGCTATCGGGGGAAGAGACGGGGCCGGACCTTAGAGCAGGGCGTCGATCTTGGCGGCGAGAGCGTCACGGGTAATCGTACCCACGTGCTTCTCGACCATCTGCCCGTCCTTGAAGAGCAGCAGCGTCGGGATGCTGCGGATGCCGTACTCTACGCCCAGGTCGGTGTCTTCGTCAACGTTATACTTGCCGATGACGACACGCCCCTCGTAGGCCGTTGCCAGTTCCTCGATAATGGGAGCAATGCTGCGGCAGGGACCGCACCACGGTGCCCAGAAGTCAACCAGGACGGGTTTGCCCGATTCTAATAATTCCTTGTAGTTAGTGTCGTTAATTTCAATAGCCATTTTTTGATAAAAGAATTTATTTGTTATTAATTGTTGTCAGTCTTTTCTTTGCACTGCAAATATAGTGCCAATTTCAGCGATTTCAGCAAAAAAAACGAACCCTGAAACCTAAAGCCTAAACCCTAGCATTCACCTTAAAACTGATTCCCGCCTCGCGCAGGGCATCCAGCAGGCGCTTGTCGACGGCGACAGGCTTACGGGAGCGCAACATGACATAATTACCGCTCACCTGGTCCTTCATCCTGAAGTACAGGTCGCAGCGGTTGTCTCCCGGGGCCCCAAGATACTGCTTGAGGAAGCCCACCTGCTCCAGGTCATTGTCCTTGAGAGCGATGACCAAGTTGTTCACCATCTTGCCCTTGAGGTTCTCGAGCAGGTCGATGGAGCGAACGTTGAAGCGCACGTTGTCGCCGTATCCGCGCTCGAAGGCGCCGCGCACGACGATGGCAAAGCCCGGCACGCCATACTTCTGGTAATCGACAAACTTGTTGCCGAACAGCATGAACTCGAACGAACCCGAGTAGTCCTCTATCTTGAGGATGCCGAACTGGTTGCCCTTCTTGCCCATGCGCGTCTGGAAGTCAACGACCAGTCCGCCCATCGTGAGCTCGCGGTCCAGCTGGTCGCTGTGGGAATTGACATCTGCCAGCGGCGTGTCACAGCCGTAGGTGACCTCCATGTAGTAGGGGTCCAGCGGATGGGCCGACAGGTACATGCCCACCAGGTCGCGCTCGCGGTTGAGGCGCTCGAGCTGGGACCACGGCTCGCCGTTGGGGATGACCGGCGTGGCCACCTCTACCCCGCCCAGCGCGCCGAACAGTGAATTCTGCATCTCCTGCTGGCTGGCCTGATAACGGCTGCCGAAGCGCATCAGCGTCTCGCTGAAGGATTCGCCGCGGGGATTCACCTCGAAGAAGTCTTCTCGCTTGATTTCTTTGAAGTCGTCAAAGGCGCCCGCCAGGGCCATCGACTCCAGCGCCTTGCGGTTGCAGGCACCCTGGTTGATGCGCTGCACAAAGTCGAAGATGTCCTTATAGGCTCCGTTCTTGTCACGCTCCTCGACGATGGAATCGACACAGCTCACGCCGACTCCCTTGATGCCGGCCAGGCCGAAGCGGATGCGGCCGTCCTTGGTGGCACTGAAGTTCTTGTACGACTCGTTGATGTTCGGGCCCAGCACCTCGATGCCCATCGAGCGGCACTCGTCCATATACTTGGACAACTTGTCCACATCGTTCAGGTTGCTGCTCAGCACAGCGGCCATATACTCGCTGGGGTAATTGGCCTTGAGATAAGCCGTCTGATAGGCAACCCAGCTGTAGCACGTGGCGTGCGACTTGTTGAAGGCGTAGGAGGCAAACTTCTTCCAGTCCTCCCAGATCTTGTTGAGCACCTTCTTGTCGTGGCCGTTCTTCTCGCCGCCCTCATAGAAGAGCGTCTCGAGCTCGTTCATCTTCTCGATCTGCTTCTTACCCATCGCCTTGCGCAGGGTGTCGCTCTGGCCGCGCGTGAAGCCTGCCAGCTGTCGTGACAGCAGCATGACCTGCTCCTGATAGACGGTGATGCCGTAGGTCTCCTTCAGGTACTTCTCCATGCACGGGATGTCATACTCGATGGGCTCCCTACCCTGCTTGCGGTTGATGAACTGCGGGATGTAGTCCATGGGGCCCGGGCGGTACAGGGCGTTCATGGCAATCAGGTCCTCGAAGCATGTGGGATGCAGCTCGATGAGGTACTTCTGCATGCCGGCCGACTCAAACTGGAACGTGCCCGAAGTCATGCCCTTGCAGTACAGCTCATAGGTCTTGGGATCGTCGATGGGAATCTTCTCGATATCAATGTCCACGCCGTGGTTGAGTTTGATGTTGGCCAGCGCCTCCTTGATGATGGAGAGGTTCTTCAGGCCCAGGAAGTCCATCTTGATCAGGCCGGTGCTCTCGATGACGCCGCCCTCATACTGCGTAACGATGATCTTCTCGCCGTCGCTGTCGGTAGCGGTGCTCACGGGCACCCAGTCGGTAATGTCGTCGCGACCGATGATCACGCCGCAGGCATGAACGCCGGTGCTGCGGATGCTGCCCTCCAGCTTCTCGGCAAAGCGGATGGTCTCTACCACCTTCGGGTCCTCACTGTCCAGCTCCTTGCCGAAGTCGGGGAAGCACTTCAGGCAATTGCTCACCGTGATCTTGAACTTCTTGCCCGGCTTCTCATCGGGCATATCGTTGGGCGATGACGGGATGAATTTGGCCAGGCGGTTGCTCTCGGCCAGGGGCAGGTCCTCGACGCGGGCCACGTCCTTGATGGCGCTCTTGGCGGCCATCGTGCCATAGGTGACGATGTGGGCGACCTTCTCGCTGCCATATTTCTCGGTCACATAGTTGAGCACGGCGGCACGGCCGTCATCGTCAAAGTCGGTGTCGATATCGGGCAACGAGATGCGGTCGGGATTGAGGAAGCGCTCAAACAGCAGGTCATACTTCAGCGGGTCAATCTTGGTGATGCCCAGGCAGTAGGCAACAGCCGAACCGGCGGCCGAGCCGCGGCCGGGACCCACCGAGCAACCCAGCTTGGGAGCCATCCTGATGTAGTCCTGCACGATGAGGAAGTAGCCCGGGAAACCCATGTTCTTGATGGTATCGAGCTCGAAGTCCAAACGCTCGCGCTGCTCATCGGTCATCTCGGGCCAACGCTCCTTGGCGCCCTCATAGACCAGATAACGCAGGTAGTCGTCCTCGTTGGCAAAGCCGTCAGGCAGCGGGAAGTCAGGCAGGATGGGTTTGTGGTCGATGCTGTAGATCTCCACCTTGTCCAGTATCTCGTTGGTGTTCTGCAGGGCCTCGGGCACGTCGCCGAAGACCTCGTTCATCTCGGCCGTGGTCTTGAACCACTCCTGCTTGCTGTAGAGCATGATGTTCTCGTCGGCGAGTTTCTTGCCCGTCGAGAGGCAGATGAGGCGCTCGTGGGCATCGGCGTCTTCCTCGTTGACAAAGTGGGAGTCGTTGGTGCAGATGAGCTTGATGTCCAGCTCGCGGGCGAACTGGACCAGCACGTCGTTCACCATGCACTGCTTCTCGTAGGTCTCATGGTTTGCCCTTGCCACGGTCGCCTTGTGGCGCTGCAGCTCCAGATAATAGTCGTCGCCGAAGACGCTCTTGAACCACGCCACAGTCTCACGGGCCTTCTGCAACTGCCCGCCCATGATCAGCTGCGGCACCTCGCCGCCCAGGCAGGCCGAGCAGCAGATCACGCCCTCGTGGTACTTCTCCAACTCGCTGTGGTCGGTACGGGGATGGTAGTACATGCCCTCGGTCCAGGCGTGGGACACAATCTTGATCAGGTTCTTGTAGCCATGCAGGTTCTTGGCCAGCAGGATCAGGTGGTTACCGTTGTCGCGCTTGTCCAGGCGGTCATGGCGCGAATTGTTGGCCACATAGACCTCGCAGCCAAAGATGGGTTTGAACGGTTCCTCGTCCTTCTCTTTGCGCTTCTTGTTGAGCTTCGACACATAGTCGTGAAACTCCTTGATGCCATACATGTTGCCATGGTCGGTCAGCGCCATGCCGCGCATGCCGTCGCCAATCGCCTTGTCCACCAGGTCCTTCACCGGAGCCATGCCGTCAAGGATGGAATATTGTGAGTGTACGTGCAGATGTACAAAGGGTATCATATCTTCTTCTATAGAGTCAGTTTAAAGTTCGGAGTGTAAAATTACACCTTTTTTCTCACTCCCAAAAATAAAGTTATTAACAAGCCCAACTCCCCCTCTAAGATTATAGCGACCCATGGGGCGTTGACCCTCCAAGAGAAAAATGTGCCGCCCCCGTAGAGACGCAAAATCCGACGACGACTCCCCCTCTAAGATTAGACCAGGCCAGCGGACGTTGACCCTCCAAGAGAAAAATGCGCCAACCCTGTAGACACAAAATCCGACGACAACTCCCCCTCTAAGATTAGAGGGGGCCGGGGGGCGTTGACCCACCAAGAGAAAAACGTGCAGAACCTGTAGAGACGCAAAATCTTGCGTCTCCGGCAAGAACAATTGCACCGCCTAACGACAAGAGACGCAAAATTTTGCGTCTCTACATTATAATAAACAATCTATTTCGTTCCATTTCTCCGTGCGCAGCACGGACATTAAATACTGGCTCAGCATTTTAGCATGGGGCAATGGTATTGCCCTTGCTATCTTTGCCCGAGAGGTGAAACATTGACCAATTTTGCCTGAATGGCACAAAATTCACAACAACTTGACAATCAAGCAATTAAATAAAATTTAACAGTATTTTAACATTCCCCCCCCGAAAAAAATGCCATGCTCGGGGGCTTGGCGATAGCAATTGAGGCATTTTTTGGAGAAAATATTTCCGTCGGTAATGGGAGATATCTGAAATTCTTGTTACCTTTGCACAGGTAAACAGATTTATGGCTTTTTTGTTATGGCAGAATTGAAGATATTTTCGGGCACTAATTCCCGCTATGTTGCCCTGAAGATTGCTGAAGCACTGGGAGTTGAACTTGGTAAACTCAACATCCTGCACTTTGCGGACGGCGAGTTTGAAGTGACCTATGAGGAACCCGTACGTGGTGCCGAAGTCTATTTGGTACAATCCACCTTTAACAGTAGTGAGAACCTGATGGAGCTGTTGCTCATGATCGATGCCGCCAAGCGCGCATCGGCTCAAACGGTGATAGCCGTGATCCCCTACTTCGGTTGGGCCCGTCAGGACCGCAAGGACAAGCCTCGCGTGTCGATTGGCGCCAAGCTGGTGGCCAACCTGCTGATTGCAGCCGGCATCGACCGCCTGATCACGATGGACCTGCACGCCGACCAGATTCAAGGTTTCTTTGACGTGCCAGTCGATCACTTGTATGCCTCGACGATGTTCGTCCCCGACATCGAGTCGCTCCACTTGCCCGACATGGTGATTGCATCGCCCGACGTCGGCGGAGCCAAGCGTGCGAACTCTTACGCCAAGTACTTCAACACGCCGCTCGTGCTGTGCCACAAGCATCGCCTCCAGGCCAACGTGGTTGAGAGCATGACCATCATCGGCGACGTCGAGGGCAAGGATGTGGTGCTCATCGATGACATGGTCGATACGGCCGGTACCATCTGCAAGGCGGCTTCGCTGATGAAGGACAACGGTGCACGCACCGTCCGCGCCTACATCTCACATGCTGTAATGAGCGACCCGGCATCAGAGCGCGTCATGAACAGCGGACTCGACGAACTGGTCATCAGCGACAGCATCCCGTTTGACACCGACCGCTGCCCCAAGGTGCGCGTCCTCAGCGTCGACAAGCTGTTTGCAAACACCATACAACACGTCAACAGGAAAGAGTCCATCAGCGAGGTCTTCCTGTTCAAATAAACCGACGTTACTTTTGACAACCAACTCCCCCTCTAATCTTGAACTGCACCCCAAAAGTTGGACACAAAACTTTTTGGATGCAGTTCAATATAGTGTGAGGGATCATTATTTGATGAACTTTGTGAAGGTTCTCTCTTTAACTAATCACAATTTTCGGCTCAATAGTTATCATATTTCACGAGAAATGAATTTTTTTGTGACTGAAATTGAAAAAGTTGTATTATCTTTGTCAATTGAAGCTCCTAATGATGATTTTAACCCAACTATTAACCTTTAATGGAGACTATATATGGAAAAGTTCTCACGGTTGAAAGTGTTTGCCTTGATGGCTTGCATGATATGTTCTTTGGGCGCCGCAGCTCAGGAGGCCTATGCGAATTACGTGCCGTCTACCAAGACACTCTCGTTCTACTATGACAATTTGAGAAGTACCCGCACGGGCAAGACGTATAACCTGAATTCGGGTACTGTCAGTCCCGGCTGGCACTTCGACGGAAACAACGTGTCAGTCAAACAAGTGGTGTTCGACCCGTCATTTGCCGATGTCCGGCCTACAACAGCCTACTGTTGGTTTGCCTGGATGGTAAACTTGGAGTCTATCACTGGCATTGAGTACCTTAATACGTCACGGATAACAACCATGCATTGGATGTTTCAGGGATGCTATGTGCTGAAAAGCCTTGATCTGAGCGGCTTCAACACCGACAATGTCACCGACATGAGTGGCATGTTCGGGTACTACCGTTTGCCGACCCTTGACCTGAGCAGCTTCAATACGGCCAAGGTGACAGACATGTCCTATATGTTCTGTTACAGCCCTGACTTGAAGACCATCTATGTGGGCAACGGCTGGACTACTGAGTCAGTTACCCAGTCGGTTGAAATGTTCAAGAACTGCGACAGCATCGTGGGCGGCCGGGGCACGACCTTTGATGCCAACAACATCGACAAGGCCTATGCGCACATCGACGGTGGCCCTGACAACCCCGGTTATTTCACCGATAGCCATTCAGTGAATCGCGGCGATGTGAATGGTGACGGTGATGTTACCATTGCCGACGTGACGGCGTTGATTGACATGCTGCTGACGGGCAATACTGAAGGCAATGCCGCTGCCGACTGTAACCTGAGCGGCAGCGTGAGCATCGCTGACGTGACAACCCTCATCGGCTACTTGCTCAGTGGCAGTTGGGATTAAATCCCCAACCTAGTCAGAATAAATGATCCCTCACACTATATTGAACTGCACCCCAAAAGTTTTGTGTCTAACTTTTGGGGGGCAGTTCATCTTAGAGGGGGGGGGCGTGATGCACCGAGAAAAAAGTTGTGACTTGACCTACAAATTATGCGAACTCAATGATAAGAGTTCGCGTAATTCGTAGCATATCAAATCTAAGTCCCTGTAGAGACGCAAAATCTTGCGACAACTCCCCCTCTTAGATGAAGTGACCCCAAAAAGTTGGACGGGTTAAACATTATTGATTTAAGAGTAAAGAGTTCGGTATTGCACCGGGCTCTTTCCTTTTAACCGGGATTTGAT
>CACWID010000054.1 GCA_902760865.1 uncultured Bacteroidales bacterium
AACCTTCAATCCATCACGGGCATGGAGTACCTGAACACCAGCGAGGTGACCAACATGGCCTATATGTTCATGTTGTGCACAAGCTTGACAAGCCTTGATGTGAGCCACTTCAACACGTCCAAGGTAACAGATATGAGAGCCATGTTCTTTAACAGTAATTATCTGCGGACCATCTATGTGGGCAGTGGCTGGAGCACGGCTGCCGTGACGTACTCGGATGATATGTTTTGGAACTGCACCAGCCTAGTGGGCGGCATGGGCACGACCTATGATGAGAACCACATTGATGGTGCGTACGCCCGCATCGACGGCGGCACGAGCAACCCGGGCTACTTCACCGCGAAGAACGCTGGCCTGCGTGGCGACGTGAACGGCGACGGCAGCGTCAACATCGCCGACGTGACCGCCTTGATCAACTACCTGCTCTCGCACAACGCCACCGGACTGAATCTCCAGAACGCCAACTGCAACCAGGACAGCACGATCAACATCAGCGACGTGACGGCCCTGATCAACTATCTGCTGTCCCACTCGTGGTAGCTGTTAGCCTTTAGCCTTTAGCCTTTAGCTGGCATCCGCGTTCTTAATTAAAAACTACGAATTACGCGAATTGAACTAATTTAGCATCCGCGTTCTTATTAATTCAAATTTCACTAATTAGGCATCCGCGTTCTCTTTGCCCCACGCTAAGGCGCTAAGTTTTTAAAAAAAACAACTGATTAGTCTGATTTTTCTGAGGGCATCCGCGTTCTTCTGCCCCACGCTAAGACGCTAAGACGCTAAGAATTATTGATTAAGATAGCATCCGCGTTCCGAACGTCAAACGGAGCGCGGATGCTTAATCTGATAAATCCGTAAAATCCGCCGACAACAAATAAAAACTACGAATTACGCTAATTATACTAATTAGGCATCCGCATTCTTATTATTTCAAATTTCACGAATTAGGCATCCGCGTTCTCCTTTTGCCTCACGCTAAGACGCTAAGATTATAATAAGCATCCGCATTCCTGTCAACAGGGGTGCGGATGCTTCTTTGATAAATGAACGCGGATTACGCGGATTATCGCTAATTATTTAATAAAATTCGTGTAATTCGCGTAATCAGCGTTTTAAAATCAAGTGCGTCAGCCCCTTAAAATATCCTTAGCGGCTTTGCGCCTTAGCGTGGGGACAGGGGGGCGGAGGGGGTAGGGCGCTGGAGGGGGTGTCTAGCGCAGGGTGATGCGCTGCAGCATGATGACGATGTTGCCCTTGTTGTCGAGCAGGGCCATCTCGTGCTGGTTGATGCGCTTGCAGGACTCCGTGCTCTCGAGAGCCAGCAGCAGTGCAGTCTCGTTGTCAATCTGCTCGCAGTCGTGGTCGTCGCTGTGCAGGTCTTCGAACTGGATGGCCATGTCCTTGGTGGGGTCCAGCGTGATGATGCCGTTAATGATGTTGCAGCCCGTGTCGCCATGGATGGTCTGCATCACGGCGTCGATGACCACGCGCATGTTCATGTCGCTGACGTTCTCGCTATTGATTTCCTTGACAAGCCAAGCTCCGTTCAGTATGTCCAGATTGTGCCTCTTGAGCACCAGCATGACGTTGCCCTTGGAGTTCATCAGGTTCAGGTACTGGGCGTTGTACTGCGTCTCGAGGGTATAACGGCGAACGTCGGCGAGCGCGTGCATGATGGTCTTCTCATTGGTGACGTTGTGGCACGACTTGTCGGTAGAGATGAAGTCGTTGAACTTAAGGTCGTTGCCGCTCAGCTGGAACGTCCCGTTGATGGTGTTGCACCCGTTGTTGCCATACACCTTGTTGCCGCCAGCAAAGTCCAGGTAGAGGTAGGCGCGCTCCATGGTATATACTTTCTTCTTGTTGCGCAGCATCACGATGTCCCACTCGCCATAGAGTTGCTTGGCGGGATTGGTGACGGGCACCTCGCGCAGGGGCTGCTCAACGTCGGCAATGACATTCTCGACGTTGACGCCGCGCTTCTCCATTTTCTTGTCCTTCTTCTTGCGGGCATCCATCGTGGCGGGAGCCAGCAACATCGCCAGCAACAGGCTGATAACTATATATTTTCTCATTGTATATGTCAGTGATTTTGTTTCAAACTTCAAAGGTACTATTTTCTCCCCGTCCCGTCAAATCCTTTAGCGACTTTTAAGAAACTATATCATTAAATGTGAAAAAAAACAATGTCGAGATGTGTTTTTTGGCTAACGGGAAATTTTGCGCTACTTTTGTCGTTATAATAACGCAAAATGAAGAAGAAACTGACTACATATTGTCGCTTGGCGTTGCTGCTGGCATGGCTGCTGGCAGCGCCGGCTGGCGTGCTGGCCCAGATCAATACCGAGCAGGTGGTGAACATCGGGCGCAACGCGCTCTATTTTGAGGACTATGTGCTGGCCATCCAGTACTTTAACCAGGCGATCAAGGCCAAGCCCTTCCTGGCTGAGCCTTACTTCTACCGGTCGGTGGCAAAGATCAGTCTGGAGGACTATAGCGGTGCCGAACAGGATGCGGGCATGGCCATCGAGCGCAACCCGTTCATCGTTGATGCCTATCAGGTGCGGGGCGTGTCGCGCCAGAACCTGGGTAACTATGCCGGGGCTGTCGAGGACTATAATGCCGGCTTGGAGCTTATGCCCGAGGATAAGAACCTGCTGTTCAACAGGGCCTTGTGCGAGACCGCCTTGCATAACTATGATGAGGCCCAATCGTCGTTTGACCGCCTGCTGCAACTCGACCGTCGCCATGACAGGGCCTACATCGGCCTGGCGCAGATGAACCTTGCCCGCAAGGACACGGTGACGGCCCTCGATAACCTGAACCACGGTATCGCCCTGAGTAAAAACAACGCCAGCGCCTATGTCATGCGCGCCGAGATCAACACGCGCTATCGGCATGACTTTGAGAGCGCACTTGCCGATATGGACAGCGCCATCCTGCTGGAGCCGCGCTATGCCGGCTACTTCATCAACCGTGCCTACATGAAATACAACCTGGACGACTATTTCGGTGCCATGGCCGACTATGACTATGCCATCGGCCTGGATCCTTCCAGCCAGGAGGCACACTTCAACCGCGGACTGCTGCGTGCCGAGGTGGGCGACAACAACAAGGCCATCAGCGACTTTAACTTTGTGCTCAAGAGCAATCCGTCCAACTTTATGGCCCTCTACAACCGGGCCCTGTTGCACATGCGCACCCGCCAGTACCGTGAGGCAGTCAATGACTTCACGGCCATCCTGAAGAAGTACCCCGAGTTTGAGGCCGGCTACATGGCGCGTGGCGAGGCCAAGCGCCGCATGGGCGACAACAAGGGCAGCGAGGCCGACATGGAGCGGGCGATGGCCATCTTCCGTCGCCACAAGACCCACGTGTCCACCTTCAATCCCGCCGAAATCGAGGCGACCGCCGCCATCAAGAAGGCCGAACAGCGGGCCCTGACGGGTGAAGAGGAGCCGGAGACCGCTGAGGAAATCATGAACCGTTTCAACACGCTGCTCACCGTCACCGACAACGAGGCCGTCAAGCCCGAGTATGCCAACCGGCAGCGCGGCCATGTCCAGAACGACAATATCGAGGTGGAGCCGATGCCCATGTTCAACATGTCCTATTACATGAGTGATGATAAGCTCAACGGCAAGACCCACTACACCCGTGAGATCGGTGACATCAACGACGCCAGACTCCTTCCGGCGTCGCTCACGCTGGTCAGCGGCGACCCTCAACTCGACGAGGACGACATCAAGCGCCATTTTTCGAGCATCGAATACTACAACAGCCTGCTGGCCGCCTCCAAGCCCCGCAGCATCGACTATTTTGCGCGTGGTCTGGATTACTTGATGATCAAGAACCCCGATGCTGCCATCGCCGATGCCGATGCCGCCATCGAGTTGAGTCCGGAGTTCCTGCTGGCCTATCTGTTGCGTTCCGAGGCGCGCTACATGCAATACCGCATGGCCCAGGCGCGTGACGCCAGCACCGCTGAACTGCTTGCAGGTGCCCCCGATGCCAAGAGCCAGGCGATGCTGCGCCAGCGGCAGGATGTCACAGCCCTGGACATGATTGCAGCTGACCTGGATAAGGTCATCAAACTCTCGCCCAAGAACGTGTATGCCTATTTCAACAAGGGTAATGTCTATATGTATCAGGGAGATTTCACGAGTGCCATCAGTTGCTACAGCACAGCCATCGAGCTGAAGCCCGACCTGGGAGAGGCATACTATAACCGCGGACTGATGTACCTGCGCATGGGCAATAAGAGCCTGGGCATCGCCGACCTGAGCAAGGCCGGTGAACTGGGCGTGCTGCCGAGCTACAACGTCCTCAAGCGCATGAGCCGGTAAAAAAACAAGTGTGTGAAACGACAGCGTTTCACACACTTGGGCTATAATTTCAATTTCTTTTGATCTGTAGAGACGCAAAATCTTGCGTCTCAGTGAAAGCATAAAGTATCTCTTTTCAGGTGCGAGACGCAGGATTTTGCGTCTCTACTGGCTTCATTTCATGGGACTTTATCAGTTCTTCTTGATGGCCTGGGCGGGAACCAGGTTGATGCCGATGATCTTGCCTTGCTCATCATAAACGACGATCATGCCCAGTTGTGACTTCTCGAAATGCAGCAGGGTCGTATAGGCGTTCTTGCCCTGGAACTGCTGGATTAACCACGCTTCGTGATTCTGATACTTACCCATCTGGGCCTCAATCTGCTTGATGGCGCCATCAAAGCTCTCGGGCTTGGCCTGACCCTTCATGAGGTCGGACAAGTTGTCGTAGATTTCCTGTCCCCTGTCCTCGAGCAGGCAGGTCAGCATCTGCTCGCTGCGGATGGTGTTGGGGTCGTCGGCAGGAGCGAGGACGGCGGCGGGTTGCTGTTTGGCCGCAGCAGCGGCAGCTTGCTTAGTGGCAGGGGCTTCGGGTGCGGGACCCACGGGCTTGGGAGAGGTCATCTCCTTCAGCTTGGCCTCTACCTTGTTGAGGCTGCCCTCGTTCTTGACGTGCACCTTGTAATCCTTGTCCAGGAGGTAGAAGCAGGGCAGGGTAGGCAGGTCATAAAGCTCACCGTACTCGATGTTGTGGCTCTGGTTCCAGCCGTTGATCATCATCTTGGGATACTTGGCCTTCTTCCACAGCTTGTTGTCGTCATAGGGGTAGATGGCAAGGACGATGAGTTTCTTGTCGTTCACCATCTTGTTGATGAATTCGCTCTCTTCCAGGCGCTGCTTCACCTTCTCACACGACTCGCAGTCGGGATTGTTGAAGTAGACGAGTATGTAGTCGGCCTTCAGGTCCTTGAGGTGGTGGACGGTCTTGTCGTTAGGCGTGACGTAGTCAAAGTCGGCGGCGATGGAACCGATCATGTTCTTCTTGGCCCCCTCGAGCAGCAGGCGCTGTTTCTCTTTCTCGGCTGCGCTGAGCACGAACTTCTCGGTAGCGTGCTTCAAGACGATCATGTAGAGGTCCTCGTTGTGGATGGGGTCGGCGGGGTCGCTGAAGCGTTTCTCGGCCAGTTCCATCATCTGGCGATAGCCCTTGGGGTTGTCAACCAGGGTCTCCATGGTGGCATCCATCAGGAACTCGCTCTGTAACTTGTCGAGAGCAGCGATCTGTTCAATGAATTCGTTGTATCTTTCGGGTGCGGGCAGCGATTGTGCCTGCGTGTTGAACCATGCTGCAATAGTAATGATTGCGCTGAAAATGATTTTTTTCATTCGGATATCTTGTTTTTAATTTCTGCTTCTAAGTCTGTCAAAAATCGCACAAAAGTAGTAACTTTGCGCCATTAAGACAAAAAACGATGAAAAAAATTGCTAAAACCAATGCCGCACGACTGCTGGACGCCGCATCGGTGGAGTATGAACTCATCCCCTACGAGGTAGATGAGACCGACTTGGGTGCGCAGCACATCGCTGACCAGCTGGGCGAGAATATCGAGCAGGTGTTCAAGACACTCGTGTTGCAGGGTGACAAGACGGGCTACCTGGTGTGCGTCATTCCCGGCGCCGAGGAGGTGGACCTGAAGAAGGCCGCCCGTGTCTCGGGCAACAAGAAGGTGGACCTCATCCCCATGAAGGAACTGCTGCCCACCACGGGCTACATCCGTGGCGGCTGTTCGCCTGTGGGCATGAAGAAACCGTTCCCCACCTATATCGATGAGACCTGCATCCTGTATGACTACATCTATGTGAGTGCCGGGGTGAGGGGGCTGCAGTTCAAGATTAATCCCGAGGCTCTGGTTGCATTTGTCGGTGCTGAAGCCGTTGACCTCATAGCTGAGAAGACAGAATGAATACAATAGGCAAGATATTGTCGCTCAAGACCTTCGGTGAGTCACACGGGCCCGCCATGGGGGGCGTCCTTGATGGCATGCCCGCAGGCGTGGAGATTGATCTGGACGAGCTGCAGCGCTTTGTGGACCGTCGTCGCACGGGCCAGCACACCGGTAGCAGCACCCGTGACGAGAAAGATAGGGTAGAAGTGCTGTCAGGCATCTGGCAAGGCAAGACCTTGGGCACTCCTATCGGTTTCGTGGTGCGCAATGCTGACGCCCGCAGTGCCGATTATGACAAAATCGCCCGCTGCTATCGCCCGAATCATGCCGACTATACCTGGGAGGTGAAGTACGGCATCCGTGACCCTCGCGGCGGCGGACGAGCTTCGGCTCGCGAGACGGTCGCCCGCGTGGTGGCTGGCGGCATTGCCTTGCAGACTTTAGACTCACTGGGTATTACCATTGAATCTCGCATTGTGCAGGTAGGGCCTCGCCTTGGCGTGGCCGAAATGGAACAGGCCGTAATTGACGCGGCAAAAGACGGCGATACCCTGGGCGGCATCATTGCCTGCACGGTCAAGGGCGTGCCCGCCGGCCTGGGTGAACCTGTTTTCGGCAAGCTCCATGCCCAGTTGGCGGCAGCGATGATGAGCATCCCGTCGGTTCATGGCTTTGAATACGGTGACGGCTTTGAGATGGCTGCCAAGCGCGGCAGCGAGGTGATGGACCAGTTCGTAAAGCATGAGGACGGCACCATCGGCACTGTGACCAACCACTCGGGCGGTATCCAGGGCGGCATCAGTAACGGCGAGGACATCGTCATGCGCATCGCTTTCAAGCCGGTGCCCACACTCATGCGTGATGTGCCCACCATTGACCGTGACGGCAATCCCGTGACATTGCATCCGCGTGGCCGTCACGATGTGTGCGTGTTGCAGCGTGCTTTGCCCGTTGTCGAGGCAATGGCCGCTCTCGTTATTTTAGACAACTATTTAATCAAGAAAACCAATGTGCTCTGACGATAAAAAGATATTCTACAAGGATTATTACCTTGCGGCCGGCGAGTGTAATCCCCAGGGAGAGATGCCCCTGACGCTTTTGATGACCCGCATCATCGAGGTGGCTACTTTTCACGCCAACTCGTGGGGTGCCGGCTATGCCCGCCTGATTCAGGACAACCAGGTGTGGGTGCTCTCTCGCGTGACTATCGAGATGAAGGAGTACCCCAAGGTGAACACCAATTACCGCCTCACGACGTGGATTGAGGACTATAACCGCCACTTCTCGCAGCGCAACATGCGCCTGGATGATGCTGACGGAAATACGTTGGGTTATGTCCGCACCATCTGGATGGTCATTGACTTGAACACGCGTGCCAGCGTGGATATCTCACAGCTGGGCTACATCAGCGACAAGGTGTCCGACCTGCCTTGCCCCATCGAGCCCATGAGCCGTCTGCGCCCCATCGAGGAGGGACATGCTGTTGACTATGTTTTCGGCTATATGGACTGTGACCTCAACCGCCACGTCAACACCGTGCGATACTTGTCTCACCTGATGAACCTGTTCGACATGGATTGCTATGATCATTACTTCATCCGCCGCATGGAAATCTCGTTCATCAAGGAGACCCATTACGGTGAGATGGCACAATTCGTCATCGACGACGTTGACCCGATGGACTCCCACATGAGCATCACCGTCGACGATGAAGACCACGTCCGCGCACGTTTCCTCTGGCAGGAGCGTTCGCTCTGAAAGCATCCTGCGTAAGAATTAAGAAGTCTAATAGTCTTTTAACTAGCAGGTATAATAGTTTGATCTTGATTTGTTGTAGTTTTGAAATATTATTAATCATTTTACTTTAGTCATATTATGAAGAAGTTTATTTTTTCAATCATCGCACTGATGGCAGTTATGACCGTTCAGGCACAGTCTATTTGCGGTTCATGGCAGAGCATGCAACCTGAAGTGAAGAATTTAGACGATTGCTATCTGATGCTGAATTATATCTACACGTTCAATGACGACGGCACGTTCTCATCTGTCGCCGATATCACCTTCTCCACAAAGCCGGAGCAGACAAAGGAAATGGAGATGGCATTGTCGGGGAACGTCATTGGAACCTACACGCTGAAAGGCAATAAGTTGACGATGTATTTTAACTCAAACTCATTAAATCTGGATGTAATCAGCCTTTCAATGAATGGCAAGGTTATTGACGACCGTGATTTGCTCTCAAAGATTACAGAAAGGATAGCCAAAGAGGCCAGACTCAAAGCCGCCGAATCCTTCAAAGATGACGTTTATACCGTCAAATTTGACTCGAATGGGTCAATGCTGGAACTCACTGATAAGAAAGAGACCAAAACAGAAAGGTATATGCGCATTACAACACTCAAGAACTGAAATCGTTTCAGCGATTAGAAAACAAGGTCCCGCAGTCACTACTGATGAGTGTGCGGGACTTTATTTTTCATGTGGTGTCGATGATTTCAACAAATAATGTACTTGTTTCCAATAAAGTGTTTTGATTTGTCTGAAACAAGTCACTCGATGATGCTGGTGCCGTCGATGCCAGCGAACTGCTCGCGCAGTCCTGGCACCTTGTCGGCGTCGGCCTCGATGGTCATCGAGCACACGTTGTCAAATGCCTGCTCGACAACCTTCAGGTCGCTCTTCTTGACAACCTTCATCACATCGTTCATGCTCAGGTAGGGGAAGGTGAATGACAGCCTTGCCTGCTCGTGGCACTCGAGGATTTCGCCCGCCTCGATGGCCAGTTTTGCCGCCTCGCGGTAGGCCACGATGAGTCCCGAGGTGCCCAGCTTGATGCCGCCGAAGTAGCGGATGACGACGATGACGATGTTGGTGAGCTCAAATGAGTTGATCTGCCCCAGGATGGGCTTACCTGCGGTGCCGCTCGGCTCGCCGTTGTCGCTGCTGAGGTACTCGTTGCGCTCGGTTCCGATCATGTAGGCCCAGCAACAGTGGCGCGCGTCGTGGTATTCGTTGGCGTAGCGCTTGATGACGGCACGTGCCTCCTCGGCGCTCGACACAGGTTCGGCGAACGCCAGGAAACGGCTCATCTTCTCACGGTAGATCCCCTGTGAGACCCCCTTCACGGTCTTGTAGAAATCACTCATTTTCTAAATGGTTGTTGCCACAAAAGTACACATAATTCTCCATTTTACAAAATGCCGGTCTTATTGGGATGTCTTTCCCTGGAATTACTTGACAGATTTGAGAGCGATTAACTAAGTTGGTTTACACTATTTTTATCGTTCGCCTAAACTGGGTTGACAGTTTGGCG
>CACWID010000055.1 GCA_902760865.1 uncultured Bacteroidales bacterium
GACTGCGTGATGGACAGGGGGTTGCGCACGGGATAATACTTGGGGTCACTGGTGTCGTAGGTGAAGTAGTCCGGGTCTTTGTTGATGTCAAGACCCTTGTTGGTGAAATAGAGGTCAATGAACTCAAGCGGCACGGAGAATGCGCCGCCGCCCTTATCGTAGTTGGAGCCAAGGCCCTGGAAGCGGGGTACCATGCAATAGGTCTCGTTGCCTGAATTGGTGCGGCCATAAATCAGCTCCTCATTGTCAGACGAGCCCATGCTGGCCGCAAAGACAGAGCGGAAAGGACATGACTTGTCAACCGAGGAGACGAGCTTGCCGTTGGCATCACGCAGTGCCAGTCGGAACTTTCCGTTGTCGATGATGCGCTTTGCCGCATCGCGGGCGTCACGCCACTTCTGCTCGTCGCGCTGCTGGGGGAAGAGCTTTGTGCCGTCCTTGTTGGTCAGGCTCTGGTAATAAGGGTCGCCATTGAAGAGATAGCTGGCACGGAAGAGATACACCTCAGCAAGAAGACCCTCGACAGCCTCTTTGGTGAGGTTGCCCTTCATCTGGGCCTCGTATGCGCCATTGGTGAACTGCGATACCAGATGACCGCCATTCAAGGCAGAATTAAGCTCGCCAATGATGTAATTGAAGCAAGAATCCACCGTTTCGCGCGGAAGCTGCATGTTTGTCAGAGGGTCATCGACACTATAGACTCTGTCACCAACCACAGGCACGGGACCATAGAACTTCATCAGCTCAAAATAGAACAGGGCGCGCAGCGAACGGCACTCGGCCTTGGTCCACTCCTTCTCCGTACTGTCCATACTGGGATTGTTGTCTATGTTGGCCAGATAAATGTTGGCGTACTGAATGGCACGGTAATAGTTTGTCCAAATGGTGGATACGAGTCCCGTAGAAGGATAGAGCGTACCATGGATGATATCCAGCGCCGGTACCCAGTCCCAAGGTAAATAGCCCTCCGATGTAGCGGCTCCTATATAGAAAGACACATCGCCACCTCCCGTGCCTGCATAACGGTTGCTCCAGTCTGGGATATAATGATAGACATTGGTCAGCCAGGAAAGCGACTGCCCGCGGTTGGTAAAGACATCCTCAAGCGAGGTGGCGTTGTCCGGCACGTCGTCGAAGTAGTCTTCACAGGAAGAAAAGCCAAATAAGGCTGCCGCCGCGAATGTAATTGCCAAAATCTTTTTATTCATATATAATAATGTGTATTATTCAGAGTTAAAAGTTAAAATTGACACCAAGAGAGAAGGTGCGGACATTGGGGTAGGAAATGCCATTGGATGTATTGAGCTCCGGGTCCCAAAGCTTAAACTTGCTCCACGTCAGGACATTCTCACCCATAAAGTAGAAACGTCCTCCCTTGATAAATCCGCCGAGCTGCCATGACTTGGGGAAGTAGTACGAGACGGTGAACTGCTTCAGGCGCAGGAATCCCATGTCACGCTTCCACCAGGTTGAAGGCACATAGTTGTTGATGTTGGACGGATCATTGGCGCCCCATGCGAGACGCGGATAGAACACGTTTGTGTTCGTCGGGTCACTCTCAGACCAGCGGTCGGTGATGTTGGCATAGAGGGTACCTCCGCCTGACGAGCTCTGGAAAGGAAGGATACCGTCGCCAGAGAGTATGCGGTCGGCCTTGGCCGTGCCCTGGAAAAGAACGCCGAGTCCTATGTTCTTATAGCGCAAGTCGCCGCCAAAGCCGTAATAGATTTCCGGCAGGTCGCCGCGGCTGATGCACTCACGGTCGTATTCATCAATGTGTCCGTCACCGTTCAGGTCCTTGTACATGATGTCGCCCGGCTTCACGAGCTCACCCGGATAAGTCTCACCAAACTGCGTGATGTTGCGCTCCTTGATCTGCTCATCGCTCGTATAAAGGCCCTCGGCGACATATCCCCACTGTGCGAGCACATTGTGGCCACGCTGGTCAAGCCAAGGATAGGCCGGGGCTGCCTGGGCATTCTCAATCACCTTGTCGTGGTTTTGGGTCATATTGCCGCGAATAGAAAGCCACAAGTCCTTATTGAATGTATGGCTGTATTCAAAGCTTGCCTCGAAGCCGGTATTCTTCACGACACCCATATTGGCAGAAATTCCTTTTGCGAAACCTGCAACAAAAGGCACGTTCTCGCGCGACACGAAGATATTCGTGCGGCGCTCGTTGAAGAAATCAAATACAAACGTCAGGTCGTCCTTGAAGAAGTTGACCTCTATGCCGAGGTCGCGCTTATGGATCTTAGACCATTGTGCCTTATAGCCATAATTGTCATAATACATGGCTCCCGTGGCGCCATTGCGGCTCCAATAGGTTGAGTAACTGCTACCGGAGCTGCCAATCTGCGTGAAATAGGCAAAGCGGCTGCCTGACGAGTCGTTGCCGACATAGCCGTCAGAATAGCGGATTTTGAGGAAAGAGATGATGTTGGAAATGGGTTTCCACCAAGGCTCCTCTGAGGGTACCCAGCCAATGGCCCACGCGGGGAAGAAGCCGAAACGATGCCCTGGCTCAAAGTTCTCTGAGCCTGTGTAGCCGCCATTGAACTCTGCGAAATAGCGGTTGGCGTAGTCGTATGTAGCCCTGAGCGACAAGCTTTCCTGCTTGTAAGGAAGGGTTGTGAAGAGTGATGCGCTGTTGGCATCGAGATAGTTGCGCATGTTGAAAAGTACAAGTCCCGTGACCGTATGCTTCTTTGCGAATATGCGCTTGTAATCCATCGCTGCCTCAAAATAGAAGGTGCGGTACACCCACTTGTCAGAATTCACCGACATGGAGTTGTTGCCCTTGTACATCTCAGAGAGGATGAGCTTTGTCGGGTCCGTGTCATAAGTGAGGGAATTGCCGTCGGCATCGGCGGTAAGCACCGGATAGAGGTGCTCGTCAAGGAGCCACACCCCGGTGGTCGGGTCCATGGTGCCTGTCGGACGCCACGTTGACATATCCACATTGTATGTCAGGTTCTGGTTGGCCTTGACATCGAAAGAGACCAGCGCCCTTGCTGAGAGTCCCTTGCTCCAGTTCCAGAAGCCCAGGTCCTGATGCAGCTTGAGGTTGGTGTTGATCTGGGTTGTGTTCTGCTGGGAGTAGCCACGGCGGGTGAGCGTCACCCACGGGCTATCAAGCTCGCGGTTGTCGGGAGAGATGCCCGGGTTGGCCCCATTGGCATACTGTACAGGATAAATGACGGGGTTGGTGCTCATGGCCTTGCCGAAGATAGTGCCGATGGACTGCGCCGGATAGTGTCCGCCCGTGAGATAGCCGCTCACACCCATGTCGATGGTCGTGGTCTTCGAGGCCTTGAGGTTGATGTTTGACAGGAAGTTGTAGCGGTCGTATGTTATCTCAGAACTATAGTCCTGAGCCGGATCGTCCTTGGTCAAGCCTTTCTCATTATAATACGACAGCGATATATAATAAGTGGCATTGGGCGCGCCACCGCGTATGTTGACATTGACGCGGCGGTTCCATCCATATTTGTGATAGAGTTCCTTCATCCAGTCAACATTCGGATAGAGATACTTGTTGATGGTAGGATTGCCGGCAACGGTCTGTGCGTAGGCCTGCTCCTCTGCGTTGAGGGGCATATTGTTGGCAATCTTGGTATTCATGATATACTGGTCAGAGTAGTAGGCGCGTCCGCGGGAGTGCTGATAAGCCTCATTGACGGCATTCATATACTCTATGCCGCCCACGAGGTCGGGAATCTTGGTGAGCTGTGTCAGGCCCTGGTAGAAGTCAACGGTGAATTTCGGTTTGCTGACGACACCGGGCTTCGTTGTGATGATGATGACACCGTTACCGCCCCGCACGCCATAGACAGCCGTGGAGGCCGCATCCTTGAGGACTGTGATGGACTCAATGTCCTCAGGGTCGAGCTGGCTGAAGCTGCGCTCTATGCCATCGACGAGCACCAGCGGGCCCTCGTTGCGGTTGGTCAGCGTGGACAGTCCGCGAATCCAGATGTCAGAGTCGTCCTGGCCGGGAAGGCCGGTACGCTGAACAGACATCACACCCGACACGCGGCCGGCAAGCACGGAGCTAAGGTTGGCGACCGGGGCTTTCACCTGGTCCATCTTTAGAGTGGACTGCGCGCCAAGCACCGACACCTTTTTCGATGTCGTATAGCCGGTGACGACGACCTCATCGAGCTTGCCTACGTCCTCATGCATAATCATATCGCACAAGGTTCCATGCACCTTTGACTCCAATGGCTGGAAACCAACGTACTGAGCCGTGAGCACAGGATCCGCGCTTTTACAGGTTATGGTGTAGTTGCCATTGATATCGGTGACGGCAGAGGCATCGGTGCCCTTTTCCTTGATGGTCACTCCTATCAGGACCTCACCGTTGGTATCGACGACTCGTCCCGTAACTTTCAACGGCCCTGCGGCAAGGGCAGGAATGCTGAGAAGCAGGGTCAGCAACAAGCAGGCCCACTTTATTGTATGTTGGATTGTTGTAATTCGCATTATTAAAAATATAATGGTTAGTTTCATACGGCATAGGCCGCTGAGATTTCAATTATATTGACAGGGGACACGGCCTTCAGGAACGCATCCCCTGTCTATAGTCACATTACTTGTTCAGAACCTTAAAAGAGCCCTGGGTCTTGCCACCCTTGACAGAGACGATGTAAAGTCCCTTGGCAGGAAGGCTCATTCTGACAGAAGAAAAGCCGACTACGGTCTCGCCCACCTTTTGGCCGGACACGCTGTAGACGCTGAGACGGGTACCGTTGGCCAGGCCACTGACATTCAGCTTGCCGTTAACCACACTGACAGTAGCCTTCGAAGTGGCGACACCGTCGATGCCATTAACTACGCCCTTTGAGAATATGCGGAGGACAGGATAGCCATAGCTTCCCTCGTCCATCTTCCATATCTCGTCAAAGTCCCAGCCGATGTTGGTGTAAGTAGCCTGCGTCTTCAGAACTGTGGAATTCATGCCAGTTGCAGCCGACACAGATCCGCCATCGGCAGTCTCATTCTTTAACGGCCACGCCTGGTCAATGTTGTCGGCAGTAATCGTGGCCTCTTGATTGTAGAGGTTGTTCTCGTTGAAGTTGATGACAGCATTGGCTGCGTCACCAGCTCCATTGCCCGCGATGAACGGTGCGGCAACCCTCGGTGTGCCGTCACCGGCCGACGTCATGTCGCCCAGTGAAACACAGTTGTTGATAGAAACCACACTGTTGGCCTTGTCAATAAGTCCGACGAAGCCGCCGGCCCAGCCGCGGAATGAGCAGCTGACATTGACGTTGCTCAGGCACTTGTCAAACGAGGCGCCTCCCTCAAGGGTGCAGCCTGCGAAGCCACCACACTGCGAGCGGCCGTCAACGGTACCCCAGAGCGTGGTATTGGTCACGGTGATGCCGTCGGCGTCACCGGCAAGCAGAGCCACGTGGTCATCGCCGATAACCTTACCTGTGATGGCCACCTGGTCGAAAGTCGTGGTGGAGGCAGAGCCTATGAAGCCAACATGGTCGGCGGCAGAACCTGCGTCAACAAGGATGTTCTCGAAAGCTATGTTCTTGAAGGTTGCGCCGGCCGTCTGGCCGAATATGCCCTCATTGCTGCCGCCGTCGGTATAGGTCACCGTAAGGCCGGACACCTTATAGCCCTGACCGTCAAGAGTACCCGAGAACGGCGTGCCGCTTACGGCAATGCCCTTGAAGCCGTCATAGCTGCTCATGTCAATGTCATTGGCCAGCTGGTAATTACCAGACAGGTTGCGGTTGATGAGAGAGGCAAACTGCTCAGGAGTAGAAATCTTAGTGGTGACACCTGACTGGTCCACATAGAACGTGAACGATGTCGGAGACAGGTTGAGCAGAGAAGCGACACCGGTCGAGTTCTCCACAGATACCGTCACATTTCCGGCACCCACAAATTCACCATCTTCATTGCCCACATAAATCTTGTTGGGCTCATCGTCAGAAGTCGATACCAGGCTTGCGCCGTCAGTAATGTTGTATTTCAGGTCCTGTCCCCAAGAGCCATGTATCGGCGAGAGGTCAAGGAACTCGGCACCCTCACTGTAAAGCACTGACGTATTCTCATTAGGCAGGTCAAAAATCTCCGTCGGCAGCGGGGCGTTCATCCAGCTGAGCACCGGGTACATCTTGCCCTCAGCACCCTCAAGGAATTTCCATGTTTTGTCGAAATCCCAACCGAGCGTGTGGACATAGAAGTCACGGGTCTTGGCCACTGCATATTCGACGGTCTCACCTTCTGAGCTGGCGGCGTCAGATGTACCGGAGAAAACTGCACCGCGGCTGCCAATGTTCATTGAGGCCACTGCATAGTTGTTGGTCATAGTTGCCTTGCGGCCTGCCGTATGGATGATACGTTCCTGGCTGCCTTTATAGAGATGCGAAGCAGCCGAAAGGTTGTTCTGTATAGTAGTCAGATGGTCATCGTTGTCAATCAGAGAAATGACACCGCCCGACCACTGGTCTTTGCCATCAATCGTTCCAGAGAAATAGCAGTTCTGGATAGTGCCGCCATTGGTCACACCTACGAGTCCGCCAACCTGATACGAGCGGGTCTTGAGCTTGGCATCGGAGAGGCAGTCGGAAATTGTGACACCGACATTGTCGTTGACGTTCATGTCGCCAGCGATGGAGCCTACGTGGTCGCGGCCCTCAATATAGGAGTTGGCCACATAGCAGCTCTGGATGGTGCCGCCATAGGCACGGCCCACGATAGCTGCGGCATTTGCGTTGCCCACGATGTTGGCGTTCTCAATACCAAGATTCTTGATTGTGGCCCCATGAGTCGTGGCAAACAGGGCTGCCTGGTCCTGATTGGCATTGTTGAAAGTCAGGTTGCGGATGACATGACCCTGGCCGTCAAGCGAGCCGGTGAAATCAGGCAGCGGGCTAAAGCTAACACCGCTCATGTCGATGTCGGCCGTAAGCTTGTAGTCACCCTCGGTATTATTCTTGATGTTGAGCAAGTCCTGGGCCGTGGCAATATTGTAGTTGGTCTCCGTCACGGTAAAGGTCTGCGTGTAAGTGGCACCCTTGACATAAGCGTCACCGGTCGTGGTATAGGTAATGGTAGCCGTTCCTGCACCCACGAAGCTAATCTTCGTTCCAGTGACCGTAGCCACATTTGCATCGGAAGATGAAATGTTGACCGTGCGGCCAAGAGTCGACTTGGCACCGCTCTCATAATGTCCGCCCACCACGTTTACGTCAGCAGGGGTGTACAGGATAGCGCCCGTCGGCCAGCGACCACTCGTTGCCCCAGCCAAGTCCCGTATAGGTGGCAGACTTCTGCAGGTCGTCAACCGAGGTCTCCGTACCCTGGTAATCACCGGCAAGGTCGGCATGGTTGCGTTCCTTTCCGGCACTGTAGATGACGGTTGCCGTAGAACTGAGGTTGTTTTCGAAGTTTCCCGTGCCATTATTGTTCCAGCCCACGATGGAATGAGCATGCTCAAAGTCGTTCTTAGGATCGGAATTGCCGACCGACGCAGCTCCCTTGATGTAGATGGCGGCACTGACATTATTGGAGAACATGCCTGCGCCCCCGTCGATTAGGGCGGAGATGCCACCGGCACCGGCAAATCCGTCCTCTGCAGTTGCCGAGCCGTAGAAGAAGCACTTGTCAATGTTGCCCGCATTGACAATGCCAGCGATACCGCCAGCCTGA
>CACWID010000056.1 GCA_902760865.1 uncultured Bacteroidales bacterium
TGAGAAACAGCGTACGTTGATATACACCTGACCGTTGGCTTCGAAGGCCTGACAAGAGATGGGGATGCGGGTGATGGCATCCAGGTTGTTGCTGTAGAATTCGTTGGCTATCTGTCCGCCGTTCCAAGGCTTGCGGTTGTTGTAGGTGATATTCCATTGATCCCAGCCGTCAACTTCAAGTGCCAGTGGTGCGCGCCAGACGTTCAACTGGAGTGGCGACTTGAGCAGTTCTTGTCCGCCCTGTCTGATGCTGAAGAGTTGGCCGTCGGGTGTGAAGGTGTAGGAGAATCCTTCTCCGCTCACGGTGATGGAATCATTCGTCTGGCTTAACACAGCCTTCCCAGCAGTCTTGTCAGAAGGCATGGCCAACTGTCGCCAGGGGAGTTCCAACTGGTCCCAGGCAGCAATATGACCCTTCTGCGCCCATATCTCGTCGGCCTTCAGCGCGCTGGTTATCATCAGTCGGTATTCGCAGCCAGGTTTGATGGCTGGACGGTTGTAGGGTAGGGTGATGATTTTCTTGCTGAGCGGCTCCACATCAGGAGTGATCGTGCCCTGCTGCAGGCACACGCCGTCCTCGTAGAGTTCCCATGTCATATTGTAATAAGAGGTGTTGAGGAAATGGTTCCTGTTCCAGATCTCTACCGTACCATTGTCGGCACTCAGCAACCGGCATGATACGGGCTGGGCTGATTTCTTCATCTGATAGATTTCCGGCTGTACGGTTCTGTCGGGCCATATCGTACCGTAGGTGCGGGCACCGATGCCATAGCTGAAATAAGTGCCCTCTTGTTGCTCCGTCTCGAAGTCGAGATTCAACAACTGGCCCGAATTGTCGGCAATGACGACATTATCCATCAGCGCATCGCAGATATACACATGGGTGTCCTGTCCATGTTTACGGGGAACGGGGCATTGATAATGTTGCCCTGAGCCTCCATCTGTGCCACTTGCTTGCCGTCGATGTTCACCGTCATCTGCTTGCCGTCGTAGCAGGCTTCCACATGGTGCCACTTGTCCTCCCAGTCGGCAGGCAGTGGGGCTGATAGTTCGTACTTGTGGTTTGTAGCTGCCTGTCTTCTGCCAAATGGACGGCCATTGCCATCGCCTTGTGTGGCAGGTGCCTTGTCGGTGTTGATGTAGAACACCAGCTGCTCTTTACCGTTCTGCTGAACGCCGAACTGCCATTCGCCCTTGGTGACAAACGAGCCGCAGGAGCTGATGAGCTTGCGGGGACAGACTTCAAAACTTATAGTCAGGTTGTCGCCCGTTATCTCCAAGCAGTCGTCGCGATAGACTTCCACCCACTCGTCGTGCCCGCTCAGGTCAATGACATGATTTTTGCGGTTACGGCTGTCGGCTACCAGTTTGGCATTGCCCATGATGTGCGCCATCACCTCATGTCCCGACTTGTCGGTAAGCCTGCGTGCGGGCTGTGTCAGTCCAGGCGACACGAAGTCCCAGACGGCACCGCCAATGCAGCGCTCGTGGGTATAGACGGCACGCCACATCTCGTCGAACATGCCGCCGCTATTGCCAGCTACCGATATATACTCGTCCATGAACGACGGGCGCACGTCACCGTCACCATGTCGTCCTACCCTGAGGTCAAGAGCCAGTGCAGTAGGGTAGCGGGGCCCGATGATGTCCTCGGCAGGATGACTGTAAGCGTTGCCGCCGTACATCCACCAGCGGGTGTGGTCGTATTTGCGTCCTTCGGCTATCACCTCGCCAATGTTCGGTCCCTCGCCACTCTCATTGCCGGCACTCCAGAAGAGCACCGCAGGCTGGTTCCTGTCGCGCAGCACCATGCGGCGCACGCGCTCGCGGTACATCGGTATGAAGCGTTTGTCGTTAGAAACCCATTCGGTGGCATGCGCCTCAACGCCAGCCTCGTCGATGATGTAGAGTCCATAGCGGGCGGCATACTCCAGATAGCGTGGCACAGGCGGATAGTGGCTCGTGCGCACACCGTTGAATCCGAACTGCTTCAGGATGGTCATGTCCTTCTTCACCAGTTCGTCCGTCACAGCGTGACCGTTGTCAGGATCCTGCATGTGCGAGCACTGTGCATTCACCTTGAGCGGCTTACCGTTCAGATAGAACACGTTATTGCGCATCTCGGTTTCCTTGAAGCCCACATCCTGACGGGCATCCTCGGGCGTGGCTTCCGACAGACGCTTGCCTGTAGCGGCATCCACGAGGTACATCTTGAGGTTATAGAGATTAGGTGTCTCGGCTGTCCATTTCAAAGGGTTGCTGATGTGCTTGCTCATCTTTAGTGTCATTGACCATTGACCATTAACCATTGACCATTGACCATTATCCATTGACCATTGACCATTAACCATTGACCATTGACCATTAACCATTGACCCTGAACCACTCTCCAATCGCGCCACCTCCCTGCCGTCGGCATTGGTCAGCACGGCCTGCACCTTAAGGGGAGTCGTAATTGGCTGCTTGTCATAGCTTCTGACGCTTACCTCGATGTTCAGGTCGGCATCTCGGTAATCCTTGTCCAGATCGGTGGTCACATACCAGTCGAACAGACGGGTCTTGGGCGTGGCATAGAGATAAACATCGTCGAAGATACCTGCCAGGCGCCAGTAGTCCTGACCCTCGAGATAAAAGCCGTCGCTGTATTTGATGACCTTCATGGCCAGCGTGTTACGCCCTTTCTTCAGATACTTTGTAATATTATACTCGGCAGGCTCTTGGGCTCCCTCGTTGTAGCCTACCTCCTGACCGTTCACCCACAGGAACGATGCCGATGCCACCTTCTCAAAACGCAAAAAGATCTCCTCTCCATTCCAGTCGGAGGGAATAGTGAAGGTGGTGCGGTAGGCGCCTGTTGGGTTGTAGTCGCGTGGTGTCTTGGGTGGGTCGGCCTTGAATGGCGCCGACACGTTGCGGAATAGTGGGTCGCCATAACCCCTCATCTCCCAGTTTGAAGGCACATCGATGGTGCTCCACTTGGCATCTGAGAATTTCTCCTCGAAGAAGTTGTTCGGTATCTCCTGAGGTGTATTGCCGTAAAAGAACTTCCACTTGCCGTTGAGCAGAACGTGATGTCCCGGGATGTAATAGGCACGCGATTCTTCCTGTCCATATTCAAACACGTCAAGGTTTTCAATGTAATGATATAGGTCGTCAAACCCTCTCGTTTTCTCTGTCTGTGCCATAGCACCTATCCATGCGCACAACACCATTGAAGCAAATACAACTTTTTTCATGAATTTCACAAAACATATTAAAACTTTTGGCAAAAGTACTTCATTTTAATGTAAATTCGCTAAATTTGCAGCAATTATTAAATAAGTTTAGGAAATTTGGCTTACAAAAACATTCTTCTCATGGCCGGTTGTGCGCTCTATGCAGCAGCCCAGGCTCAAGTGACTATCGATATCGACGCTCAGCAGCGCGGACCGAAGGTGAGTCCGATGCTCTATGGCATCTTCTATGAAGACATCAACCACGCAGC
>CACWID010000057.1 GCA_902760865.1 uncultured Bacteroidales bacterium
TTACAAGCAGATTTTTACCTGAAAATTTTGAAATGCCTGTAAAGCCAGTGTTCATCGGCTCTACAGGCACTTCCTATCCTGCAAAATGACCTATAGGTCAAAAAATCACGACTCACAACGCCCCATCAGGAAACGCCAGCCAAGCCCAAACTAGCAGGGAATGCTATTAATGATGGAATTCAGAGCGGCCTGCATGGCCTGCGGGGCATATTCGCGGTCATAGAGGCCGCGCGTCGTGGCCAGTTCACCTTGCAATGCCCGGCTGAGGGCCGAAGCTAGAGCCTGACGGTCACCACTCGTGAAAAATTCAACGCCCTCGCTGCCTTCACAGGTCTGCTTAAAGAAGGGCAAATCACTCAGCACCATGGGTTTGCCACAGTAACTGGCAATACTGGTCACACCACTCTGGGTGGCCGAGATATAGGGGTAAACGACAAGGGCGGCACGGCCGAAGAGGTCGCGCACCTCGCTGTCGTCGATAAAGCGGTTGATAAAGGTTACTCCCTGCTCATCAGGACGACGGGCAAAATAGATTTCTCGCGTGCCGGCAATGA
Source organism: uncultured Bacteroidales bacterium (assembly GCA_902760865.1). Classification (GTDB taxonomy): domain Bacteria; phylum Bacteroidota; class Bacteroidia; order Bacteroidales; family Muribaculaceae; genus Sodaliphilus. The sequence continues at coordinate 555 of CACWID010000057.1, forward strand.
CCAGCGGATGGGCCTGCAGCTCGGGGTGAGACAGATAGGCGTCATAGAGCAGATGGACTCCCTTGTAGAAATGAATCGTACCAAAGAACAGGATATACCCGTCCCCGACACCCTGCAATTCCTCTACCTGCTTACCGCCTCTTGCTATCGCCTCGTTGACCAGCGTGGGGAAAGGGGCGTAGTGCACCTGATGGTCAGGATAACGACCGATGATGAGTTCCAGCTGTTCACGGCTGTTGGTCACCTGATGGCACGTGCGCTTCAACATGAGGCGCTGGGGACGCGCGATGATAAGACGGTCCTTGAGCCAACGGACAGGGGAACTGGACTTGTAGTCGTGGAAGGTGGCGTCATGGACGGTATAGAGCATCGGCACCTGGCGCTGCAGCTTGCCGATGGAGTCAGCCAAGATAATCTCCTCTGTCAGGGAGAAGAGCAACTTGATGTCCTTGCGAGCGACAATGTCATGGATTGCCTGCAGCACACTGGTGGGGCGAAAACGGAAGACGGCCTTGGCCATCTTGCCTGTGGGATAGTCTATCCAAGTAATACTGTCGGTGGGAATGGCAGGGAAAGCCTCGTTATCAACGCCATAACGGCTCACGATAAGCACGTGATCCCCAGGTTGCCACATGGTATTGATGATGTTGATGGCATAGGGGTGCATTCCCGGAGCGTCAAACTCGGTGGCCAGAAACAATATGTGCCTCGACGCATCTCTCATACGGGCAAGGCAATAATCGGGGTATCTTCTTCGGCCTCTTGCTGTTCGGCCCTCTCCTCATTCAAGCGCTTCAAGGACGCCTCAACCGACTCAAACTCGGGATGCACCTCGGATGCATAGTGGCGATTGAGCGACAGGGCGAGGAACATGAGCGACAGGTTGAGCACCTGGGGCGTCAACGGGGCCCAGTCACTGTTACCCTGGACGAGCAGACAACAGATGACACCCAGGCCTGAAATGGCCATGATGTTGTAGTAGCGGTTCTTAGATGACCTGATACGCTTCTTGAAGGTAGCGATATACCAGCCGACGAAGAACAGGATGGGCAGGAAACCCACCAAGCCGAACTCGTCGATAAGGATAATCCAGATGTTGTGGATGGGATGGGAGAACATGAACTCCTCGGGCTGATAGATGTCGGCGGTATCAAAGATCTGCTCAAACATCATCGCCGAGCCGTTCTCCACCAGATAGTTGAGGTGGGCATTCAGGCCCACGCCCACCAGCGGATGGTCCTCAAAAATCTCATATCCGCAATAATAGTGCATCAGGCGCGAGGTCGTCATCTCGTCCAGGTTGTCCACATCGCTGAACAGGAAGTTCAACGGTCCCGACAGCAGCAGGGCGATGATGATGCCCAGCGGCACGATACCCTTGAGGATACTCTGGGGGCTGAGCAACTTGTAACGACGATAGACATAGAAAACTACGATAGAGACCAGCGAGAACGCTGCTGCCGCCAGCGCACTGCGGCTGGCAGTCAGCACAATCACCAGGAAGGTGACACCGAGCAGGACAGCACTCAGCCGACGCTTGTAATTAGTGATGAAACAAGCGACAAAGAAGCCGAAATAGTAGGAAGCATAGGTACCCAAGATGTTGGGATGGCCCATGGTGCCTACAGCACCCGCACGGTCATCATTACGCGTGGCGGCATCGGCATCAAACAGCTTGATGGCCGACTCCATGTCCAGCACGGGGAACAGGATAGCCAGGAAGATGTGGACGACCACCGTTATCGTCAGTCCCATAAAGATGCCGTTCACCACGTTCTTGATCGAGAAACTGTTGGCAAACAGGTACATGAACACTGCAAACGACAGCAGATAGAACACGGCGACCACCGTCTGGGCACGCGACACATCATAGGGGTTGAGCAGCGTGTAGGCCGAGAACAGGCCGGAAACGTGGCTCATGGGGAAGACCTCGAAGATGGGCTGCGTCGGCTTCGGCGGGTGGGTATCCACCAGATGGTTCACCTTGCGGTGGGTGATCATCATGCTGGCATAGGAGACCTCCACGCATTTCCTTCGCGCGGTGCTGCCGGAGGAAAACATGATGACCGGGGAGAGGGGTGTGGGCGCGCCGGCGTCGGGGTTCAGCGGACGCGCCTCCACGATGCCCATGTGGGAATCCATGC
>CACWID010000058.1 GCA_902760865.1 uncultured Bacteroidales bacterium
ATGCCCTTGCGGTTCATCCAGCGCGAGGCCTTGAAGCGCAGGGCGTTGTAGGTCTCGTTAGTGCTCAGGTTCAGCAGATACTGTTTCATGCCGCCCACCGAGCGGTCTATCGACATGTTGTTGTCGTTGAGGATAATCAGCAGGTCGTTGGGACTCGACGACGCGTTGTTCAGACCTTCGAAGGCCAGTCCGCCGCTCATGGCTCCGTCGCCAATGACGGCCACCACATGACGGTTCTTCTTCTCTTCGAGTTTGGCTGCAACGGCCATACCCAAGGCCGCCGATACCGAGTTGCTCGCATGACCGCAGGCAAAGGTGTCGTACTCGCTCTCGGAAGGTGAGGGGAAGGGTTTGATACCGCCCAGTTTCCTGTTCGTGCAGAATTGTTCCCGCCGGCCTGTCAGGATCTTATGGCCGTAGGCCTGATGGCCCACGTCCCAGACCACTCTGTCTTCGGGAGTGTCATAGACATAATGCAAGGCGACGGTGATTTCGACCACGCCGAGGCTGGAAGCCAGATGGCCGGGATTGACCGCTACCTCCTCTACAATATCCTTGCGCAGCTCTTTACACAGCTGTGGCAAATCGTCCACCGACAACTTGCGTAAATCCTCAGGGTATTGGATCTTATTGAGTAGTGTAAATTCAGTCTTTTCCACTTTGATTAAGTTATTTTGCTGCAAAGATACAACATTTTTTAGACATAGTATCTTTTTTGATGACTTTTTTTAGACAGAAGAACATAAGAACATATTTTTGTGTATTAAAAATTGTCTAAAAATATCATGTTCTTATGTCATTATGTCTAAAAAAAGAGTACCTTTGCAGCGCAAAATCGAAATCGAATGAAATACGGAGTCATTGGAGTGGGAGCCATCGGCGGCTATTATGGCAGCAAGTTGGCGTATAGCGGACAGGAGGTACACTTTCTGTCGCATAGTGATTATGAGTTTGTCAAGGAGCGTGGCATGCAGGTGGATTCCTGCGACGGTTCGTTCCATCTGAAACAGGTTAATGTGTATCAGTATCCACAGGATTTGCCGAAGTGCGATGTGGTAATTGTTGGATTGAAAACAACTAACAATCATTTGCTCCCAGAACTGCTGCCGCCGTTGCTGCATGAACATACCGTCGTAGTGCTCATCCAGAATGGCATCGGCGTGGAGGCTGATGTGCAGCAGATGTTCCTAGACGTACCGCTGATAGGCGGTCTGGCTTTCATCTGCTCTGCCAAGACGGAGCCCGGCCGCGTGAATCATCAATGTTATGGCAGCATCAATCTGGCCAACTACTCCTGTAAGGATGAAGTGCTCTTTGAAAATATTCTAAAAGATTTTACAGATGCAGGTATCCCTGCTGCCTCTGTTCCTTATGACGAGGCCCGATGGAAGAAGGCCGTCTGGAACATGCCGTTCAATGGAATGACCGTCGCTCTCAATACCCGTACAGACCTGTTGTTGAAGAATCCTTCCACCCGTCAGCTCATCCGCGACCTGATGATGGAGGTCGTTGAGGCCTCCCGTGCCTTGGGCATCAGCGGCGTCGATGAGGCGTTTGTGGAGAAAATGATTCAGATGACGGACGAGATGACGCCCTACAGCCCCTCGATGAAGCTCGACTTCGACTTCCACCGTCCGATGGAGATCCATTATCTTTACACGCGCCCCATCGAGATTGCTCGTGCTGCCGGCTATCGCATGCACAAGCTTGAGATGCTTGAGGCCGAGCTCCGCTTCTTATCGGTATAATAAAAAACCCCCGCCAGACTAGCGGGGGTTAATATTATTACTTGAAAAGAAGTTGTGCGAACTGGTAGAGGCTGCGGCGCCAGGTCTGCCATTCGTGGGCAGTCTCGGGCGAGATGTAGCTGTGGGCATTGATGCCGATGGCCTTCAGGTCCTCGGCTGCCTTGCCTACGCTGTTCTCACCTTCTGCCATACCTGTCTCCCTGCCACCAGCACTCATGAAGAGCACCTTGTTGGTCTTCTTGAAGTCGGCTGCATCCGTCAGCTCGTCAGCACCGATGGTGCCACCGCTGAAGATTCCTACATAGGCAAACGTGGTGGGGTTGTTGAGCGTGATGCCGTGGGTCTGCATGCCACCCATCGAGAGACCAGCCATTGCTCGGTGCTCGGTATCGGCAATCACACGGTAGTTCTTCTCGACCATCGGGATGATGTCCTTGATAAGCACTTCCTCGAAGGCACCGCCCATACGACGGGCCATGCGGGCGAAGTCGGCACCAGCCATACGGGGACGACCGCCAGGGCCTCCCTGAGGACCACCGGGACGCTGACCACGAGGACCACCTTGAGGTGCACCCTCCGGACGAGGACCGCCAGGACGGGGGCCACCGAAGCCCATCGGCTGCTCACCTGGACGGCGGGCATTCAGACCATTGTCCATGAAGATGATGAAAGGAACGGCCTTGCCGTCGGCAATCAGGTTGTCCATGATGATGCCCGTCTTACCCTGG
>CACWID010000059.1 GCA_902760865.1 uncultured Bacteroidales bacterium
CTATACCGCTCGTGCCGAGATGATGCTCTGCTGTACCTATGGCTGCAACGACATTCTGTCGCTGGGCAATTCTGACGGCGGCTGGCCTTGTCACGGTATTGAGGAAATCCTGAATGCCTACTATAATACTACGCATGGTGTGGGACTGGCCATTATCATGCCACGATGGATGCGCTATATACTGAGCGAGCACACCATCGACCGTTTCGTGAAGTACGGCATCAATGTGTTCGGTATCGATGCCTCACTGCCCAAACAGGAGATTGCTGAAAAAGCCATCGACGCTACCTACAAGTTCTTCGAGAGTATGGGTCTCCCCATGCACCTGCGCGAGTTAGGCATTGATGAGAGCCGTTTTGATGAGATAGCCCACAAAGTTGCTGCCGAAGAGGAACTCGACGAGGCGTGGGTTCCCCTTAGCGAAGCTGATGTCAAACAAATATTACTGGATTGCTTGTAAACCAACTTCATTGTGCTTATTATCCTTTATTCAGACCTGCTATCACTGTTGAAGTTGTGTAAATCGACAAAACACTTAAGGTTGGGCTCCTGCTGGTTCAGCCTGAGCCATCGGCTCCAGCCAGTGGCCTTGTCAAAGCGGAGCTGGCCGTAGGTTTCGTCGAGGGTGGAGCCCCAGGAGCGGCCGTTGAGCAGTTTCCCGTCCTGGAGCAAGTAGTACATGCCGTCGGCATCGTAGCGATAGTCTTTGCCGTCTTCCTTGGTCATGTAGTGTCCCTGACAGCCGAGCAGCACGCTGAGAGACACGGTGTGGCCGTTCTCATTCAGCCAGGCGCTGGACTGCTGGAACACAATGTAACGGTTATAGGCCACGTCGGCCAGCGATTCAATCACTGAACCGAACACGTCAGGCAATGCCGCCTTGAGCATGTAAATGTAGTGCATGAGGTCGTACGTGGGCTGGTCATAGTCAATACGGTAGGCATGGGCGGTGATGTCGTCAATCTTGGCCCGCTCCTCGTCGCTGCCATTCTGGTAGGTGTCAAGCAGACAGTCCACGAATTTCTTGAGTTCGGCACCGAAGGCTTCCACCTCGGTAGCGCGGTAAACGTTCATGTCATGATGCTTGTACACTTCTTCATCCTCCTTTTCCAGTTCTTTGTCGTTGTCCCACCTTTCGACGCAGTATTTGGCAAAGCGGGCCAGCCCCTTTTCCAGGTCGTCGGGGTTGGCCGACAGGGCCTGCACCAACTCTGCATAATAGCCGCCCTCGTCCGGTACGCTGCAGGTGGAAAGCACGAAATAGTCGGTCAGGGGAGCCAGTTCAAACTGATATTCAGCCGTGTTCATTATGCATGCGTCCATGTAGAGGGCGCTCAGATGCTCCCGGCTCAGGCTGAGGGCTTTCGCGAGGGTCTTGGCGGTGAAATGCTTGTCGTCGTGGCCGTCGTCGTAAATGACGCCACGGGTTTGCGGAGTGGAAACATCGGCCACTGGCAATTCGTCGTTGGGCAGATAGCCACCGCCGTGGTCGTTTAAAATAAGGATATATTTGCGGGCGGGGAGCTGCTTTGTCGCCCAGTTGATATAGTTGGCAAGCGAGTCGCTGCGGCAGAAGTCGGCATTGTCGGGGCCGAAGAAATGGCTGCTCATGGTGGTCATTAAGGTAGTCTTCAAGTCGGCATCCGTGGTTTTCGGGGGCACCGTGAAGCGGCAGGTCTTGCCGGCATACGGATAGAATTGTTCTAGTTTTTTCTTCTGCAGGCTTTTCAGAGTAGAGAACTTGTACTGTACGCAGATGTTCACATTCTTGCGGCTTTCCGCATCGGCCCTGTAAAACTGCGCGATGGTTTCCATCAGGGCCTTGTCGAGGTCGCCACCACCATTACCATAGTAGATGATGGTGTAGTCGGCCAGTTGCTGGTGTGGTCCGTCTGGGCTAGTTGCTGCGTTGTCGTCGTTGTCCAACGAACATGATGTGAATACGCTGATGCCGCTAACGAGGGTAGCGGTCATCATCCATTGCATAATTTTTCTCATAGAAATTATCTTATTGTAATCTAATTCCCTTTTATTGTCATCGAAAGGATGGAAATCATCCGGTCAATGTCTTCATTGCTGATGACAAGTGGCGGGACAAATCTGACTGTGTTATTCTCTGCTGCAATCACAATCAGTCCGGCATTCAGGCATTTGCTCACAAAATCTTTAGGTGCGAACGTGAATTCTAATCCCTGTATAAGTCCCTTACCTCGATGATCAACAATACAATCATACTTCTCCTTCATCTCTTCTAATCGATCCCAGAGGTATGTTCCTACTTCTTTG
>CACWID010000060.1 GCA_902760865.1 uncultured Bacteroidales bacterium
AGCATGCCTGGGTCGATGGCGTCCTGATCCTCCATACCGTCAGAGGCACAGACCTCTACCGCCTCCGTCCATTTGAAGTCGGGCGACTTGGGGTCGAGAGTCTTGTTCCACATGGTGAGGATGCGGCCAGCATGACCACCGCCAAGGCCACCACCAGTGGCACCGTAGATGCAGAGGTAACGGTCGCCGATTTTCAAGATATCGGGCGCTGCACCGCCACCAGGACGATCGGCACCACTATGCCAGCTCCAGCCGTCGTCTGAGATGATGCCTCCGCCACCAGTGCCGAAGGTATACCATTTACCGTCACACTCGGCAAGGGTCGAGGGGTCGTGAATGTATGGTGCGCCGATTTGCGCGAAGACATTGAACATTGAACATTGAACATTGAACATTGCTGCGCACAGCAACAAGCGTATGAATGTTTGTCTATTATGTTTCATATTTCTTTTCATTGCCGTTATGTCGTTATTAAATTATTTCGAGGATGTTGTTACCTTATAATTCTTTACTGGGTTACCTTTCTCGTCGAGGAAACGGACGCAGAAATCGCTCATGCCTGGGCCGTTGATGATGGCACCACGCAGGATGTTGCGGCCTTTCTTCAGGGTGAGACGTGGCGACATGGCGTCGTCCTTCACCATACGGCGGTCGCCAGAGAGCAGCAAGGCTTCCTCACCATTGAGCCACCACATAGAGGCAGAATTAGAGCCGACAGCCAGACGGATGTTCGGAATGTCCTCGTCGCAGTCGATGATGGTCACTGCCCAGAAGAGCACGCCATAGATTTTCGCACCCCACTTCTCAGCGAAGCGGAACAACTTGACGTTGAACATGTTGCTTTCCAGTGCGTGCCACGTCAGCGTCTGCTTAACGGTCTTCACCTGAGGACCTTCGGGCTGCTGCTGAGCACCACGACCAAAGCCTGCGGGGGCTTGTTCCTGCTGGAACACAGCGGTCACCTTCTGACCATCCTTCGGCAGAATGGTCTGCTGACCCTTGAAATATTGGCGGTTGAAGTGTTCGCGGAGATAGCTGTCAGTGAAGACGGTGTTGCCAGAGTTAGGCTTGTCGATAGGTTCCAAGAGCATCCAGCGAAGAGTTAGGCTTGTCGATAGGTTCCAAGAGCATCCAGCGACGGATGAAGCCATCGTCGTCGGGCTTAGCAGCCGGAGCCTTGGCATCTACATGTGTGAAGTAGTCGGGACGGTTCTTGAACTGTACCCAGTTGACGCTGAGTTCGCCATCGCCCTCGTTAGTCACGACGAGGTTGGTGACGCCCTTCGGTGTGTACTCCAAGTTAACAGACTGCGTGAGCCACTGGTTGCGCAGGTCACGACGGAAGCGAGCCATCATGGGGTTAGCAGGTTCCTCGGGCCTCACTGTCAGTGTGACACGAGCGATGACCTTGCCCTTGGCACTGCCCTCGCGGACGCACAGCTCGGTATTGTCAGCAGCCTTTACGTTGATAATCATGTAGCCGTCCTTGATGCAGCTGAAATCCACATCGTCATATTTCAGCCAACTGCCCTTCTTCGGCAGGGTGGCCATGTAGCTGCGGAAGGTATTGACGGTATCGATGAGTTCGGTGGTGACACCCTCGCTGGCCGTGCTGTAGCGGTCAATCTCAATCTTCTCGGTAGCCTTGTTGATGCCCACGCCACGCATGGTCTTCTTCACCTCCTGAATAGTACCGTCGGGATTGAAATAGAGTTTGTCAATCTGAACAGAACGGCGCTTGTCGTCGCGAGGCGAGAAGGCGTTCTGGTGATAGAACAGATACCACTGACCCTTGTAGTTGATAATGCTATGATGGTTGGTCCAGCAGCCGTTCTCGTGCTCGGGCATAATCAGACCTTTGTATTCGTAGGGGCCCATCGGATTCTTACTCATGGCATAGCCGAGAACCTCAGTATTCTCGCGTACGTACGGATAAGTAAGGTAATACCAGCCATTAGCCTCGAAAGCGAACGGACCTTCAGCCTGACGGCTGGGCAGGTCTTTCAGACAGCTGACACCCAACATTTCAAACTCGCGGTCGCCCCACTTTACCTTTTCCTTGGGCGTATCGTCAGCGAGTTCCTTCATGTTGGGCTTGAGTTTGGCACAACGGCCATTGCCCCAGAAAATGTAGGCGTTGCCGTCGGAAGCCTGGAGCACACAGGGATCGATACCATTGATGCCCTTGATAGGTTCTGGTTCACAGATGAACGGTCCCTCGGGACTGTCGGCAATGGCGACACCGACACCAAAACCACGGCCGTCTTTAGGAGCAGAGGGGAAATAGAAATAGTACTTCCCGTTGCGCTCGACACAGTCAGGTGCCCACATTGAATAAGAGTCTGGACGCACCCAGGGTACTTTGTTCTGAGTGACAATCACACCGTGATCTGTCCAGTCGGTGAGATTCTCGGAGGAGAACACATGGTAGTCCTCCATGCAAAACCAATCCTGTCGCTGTCCCTCGGGAGGGAAGATGTCGTGC
>CACWID010000061.1 GCA_902760865.1 uncultured Bacteroidales bacterium
CTGTCCCCAGTTTGTTGTCAATAACGGATAAATGCGAGCAAGATTTGAGGTCAATCCAGATGGATGGGACGAGGGGAATTCCTTCTCTTGCATGAATTGAATCTGCCGTGCATATTCCTCCAGCCAGCCCTTCATGTTCTCGGGCAAGCTATCGATGTCCACGTGACCTGAATCGGCATAACCGAGAATCGCCGGAGCGCAGTCATCGCCCGACGCGATGATATAGCCGTCGTTGACACCAATGTTAAACACATAGTAGCTCGATGTCGATGATGATTGTGACGGGGCACGACGCAAGGCCGAAGTGTCGAAACGCTTGCCTTTACTCTCCATAAAAGACAAAGCGTTCTGTTGTGCTTGCTGCGGCGTTATTGGATTTGCTGCGGCTGTAGCTGGCAATAACAGTGCCAACAGCAGGATCGTGGCCGACTTGGCCGGGCGGCGCTTCCTGACGTTATTCTCAATAGTCGTTATCGCCGTCATGGCGGCTTCAAATACCTTATTCATATTTCCTGTCGGGTCGCCTGGGGCATAACGGGCACGAAAAAGTCGGCCTTGGCACGACTACCGTATGGAAAATGTTGCGTAACTTTGACCTCGATAGTGAACTTGACGACACAAATGAGGTTGAAAAGATGAGCAACAAAAACCGAGCAGACAAAGACAGCAGCAAGTCACGCGAGCAGCAGCTCATGGAGGAGAACGCGAGAGAAGCGCGTAAGGAGCGTGACTTCCAAAATCTTCGTGCCGATGTGCTGGACGAGATGATCAACATAGCCGAGCACAAATTCGACATTAAGATAAGAAAAAAATCTGGCGTCAAACGCTGAATGCCCTGCATGCACGTGACAGCAAGCGATATGGAATCGCACCCATGTGCAGAGCGTTTGACGTTAGCAAGCAGGCATATTACCAGTGGGACGATGGGAGGGAACTTCGTTGTTCTGCTCTGGAGGTCTTCGCCCTGGAGTTCATCCTCAACGTCCGCCTTAAAGACCCGGGCATTGGCGGGCGGAAGCTTTGGCATATGTACCAGCTGGAGTTCCCTGCCGGCGACAGGCTCGGCCGCGACAGGTTCGAGTCCGTAATCGCGGCCAACGGCCTGAAGGTGCGCAAGAAGCCCCGCAGGACGAGAACGACCAACTCGAGCCACAGTTTCCCATTGTATCCGAATCTGGTGCGTGAGTTCATCCCCTGTGGCGTCAACCAGTTGTGGGTGAGCGACATCACCTATATCCCCATATGGACCAGTGACGGGCAACACAGCTTCTGCTACCTGTCGTTGGTAATGGACGCCTATAGCCGTGAGATCGTTGGCTGGTCAGTTGGTTCCACCCTTGACTCCGTCTACCCTGTGATGGCATTGAAAATGGCCATGGGGAGACTTGACGGAACATCGGCAGAAGGCCTTATCCACCACAGCGACCGCGGGGTACAGTATGCATGCCGAGAATACACAGGGCTCCTAAAGGACAAGGGCATCCGAATAAGCATGACAGAGAACGGAGATCCAAAGGAGAATGCCCAAGCTGAGCGGATCAACGCCACCATCAAGAACGAGCAGCTCAAGGATGTCCGCCTCTATTCGCTGGCTCAGGCCGAGGAAGCGGTCGAGGCCGCCGTCGACTTCTACAACAACCAGCGGCCACACATGAGCCTGGACATGATGACCCCAGCACAGGCGGCCAAATGCCATGGGGAGATAAACAAGAAATGGCACAGCTACCGCGAGGCCGCAATCAAAAACAATGGAAGGGCGTGATGGGTTATTCCTGAAAAAGGTTTATCTTTGCCCCCTGTCAGGGGTCTCCTTCCGGCCTACGGCCTCCAGTCAACCTCTGACAGGCATTACAACAAAATAAGTCAACTCCCGTCAGGGATAAGTTTAACCGAGTCAACTTTTACTAGGGATAAAGACCAAGAAACAGTCAACCAAAATCAGGCAACCACAGACTAAAGAGAAAAAAGTGAAATATGATTATGTATACTTCGTTTCACCACCGCAAAATCATTCAATGTTCTATACA